>NZ_CP100605.1:0-300000 GCF_031202265.1 Bradyrhizobium sp. Ash2021
TTGTACGACAGCAGAACGTGGCGCAGATGGCGTTCGCCGAATACCACGACATGATCGATGCATTCCGTGCGGATTGAACCGATCAGCCGTTCTGCATATGCATTTTGCCAGGGTGAGCGGGCAGAGGTCGGACGGTCTCGAATGCCGATCGACCGAACCCGGCGAACAAAGATCTCGCCATAAGCTCTATCTCGATCCCTAATCAGGTAACGAGGGATTTGCCCCCAACCACAGGCCTGAGTGAGCTGATTGGCGATCCATTCGGCCGTCGGATGCGCGGTCGGCCCAAACCACAGGATCTGCCGCCGGCCGTGGCCCATGATCAGCAATCCATAGAGTAGCCGGAACGAGATTGTCGGCACGACAAAGAGGTCCATTGCGGCAATGCCATCGGCATGGTTGCGAAGGAAGGTCTTCCATCCCTGCGAGGGAGGGCCCCTCCTCCGTGCCATATACTTGGCGACGCTGGTCTGGCCGATCTCGATGCCGAGCTTGAGAAGCTCACCATGGATTCTCGGCGGCCGAGTAGACCCGGGGATTTTCACCCCGAGTCCCTCACAGATTCCGGACTTGATATTCTCGCATCATCCGGCTCGTGCCACCGCCTGAAGGCTGCCGCCTTCCGTTGAATATCGGGCTCCTCCCATTGCCGGTTGACCCAATCTCAACGGCGATGACCTGATCGCTTCGCTCCGCGGGCATTACCCCTGTGTGTGCCGAAAACCATTCGAAGCGCTCGACCAGTCGCCTGGCCTCGGCGGCTGGCCGGCGTGAACCGGCGGGCCCGTGAGCGCGAACCTGAGCCCGCGTCCCTCGTCGGCCGTTACCGCTTTCGCGGCGCTTTCGCGCGTTTCCGGTTGCTCTCGTCGTGAGGTTGCGGAACACTTCTGCCGCCTTGTCGAGCTCCGGGCTGGAGGTGAAGAAATGACAGCGGCGAGACTGCAAGAGCTGGAAGAAATGGCGGCGAAGCTATTAGACACCGCTTGCAAGCTTCCATTGGGGCAGGACCGCCACAACGCGCTTCAGGAGATCGATAGATTTCGGGCGCGGATAACTGCTCTGCAACGCCTGTCGGGCATGGCTCAGTCACCGCAACCTTATGACCTTGTGACCCGGCCCTGCACGATTCACGCGGGTCGCTTTCGCTGGGACATCAGAGAGAACGGAAGACCTATTCAGTCTTCCATGCAATCGTTCGCCACCGAGCAGGAAGCTCACGCGGACGGTCGCCATGAGCTCGAAAAACTAATCCAAGTCTCGAGGTTGTGACTGCCTGATTTGCTGAATTTTCAATTGAGATTGCGCCCTAAGCGAGCGTCTCGGGACGAACGATTGTGAAAACCCGAAGGACGATGGGAACCAGCGATAGAGATGGACGAAGAACTACCGATCGCTGTTCGGAAGCTGGGCCCTCCCCTTCAACTTCCGTCGCAAGACGGCCAGTTGATGTCGGAGCGCCGCATTCTCCGCCTCAAGCCGGCTCTTCGACTTGAAAGGTGAAATCAGTACAGCCAGAACGAAACAACCCAGCGCGACCATCACGCCAACTTAGCCGATTCGATCATTCGGTAAACCCGGCTGGGGTTTTCGGTACACACAACACCAACAACATGCAGAATTTTGGGGAGGAAAATTCTGCGATTTATGTTCCGCCACAGGCGCTACAGTGTGTTTTTCGAGGCTAGAGCTGACCTTGCATGGCTCGCCCGCTCTATGTCTGGCGGCGGATGTTGTAGTCCTGCCATTGCACACCAGACACCGACATAGGCGGCATGCAACGACCTGTCTTCAACACTATCCTTGAAGTTCGGGTAATCGATATAGTCGATCATTGCGGCTAAGGCCTGTTTCACCATATCGCGTGGCAGAACTGCCCGATAGAGATAATCACTGTTGGTGCTCCGGGTTACCTTGGCATCTGGGAATATCTTCTCGATATCCCCGGCACGCCGCGCCCTGACCAGCAATTCAGCCGGGCCACAATCCTTGCTTACAATGGACAGGTAGCTGTTGTTCGTCATTATCCACATTTGATTTCTCCCATTTCGGTAAATACGCAGATGTCAGTCTTATTGTGGCGGGGGAGATGATTACCGCTTGTGGCGGGGGAGATTACCGCCAATCGGCCCCCCATCCAACACTGCGGGAACCAAACATTCCGCAAGGGCGATTCGCCTGCCGCTCTCGATCGCGCTTCAATGGAGTATGCCCGAACTCACCCGCCGCCGATCGTTAGACCACGTTTGGGTCGGGTCATGGTTTTTCGCAACTGTATTCCGCAGGGATCGCGCTAGTTTCGAGATGCGCAGCACACCCCGTGGCCGCCAGTGTCGGATGAGGTGGCGGTATCCTGCTGGGTTGAAGCGGCCGAAAGACGAAGAATATCGACAGAGCAACCATAGCCCCAGCTACCAGCATGGTAATCCGGTGCAGCATCGCGATATCATGACACGAATTCGCGCTTGGGATAAGTCTGCGAATGCGGCCACGGCGGTGAAGCGCCCGGAGAGAATCACCTTCGCCGAGATGCGCTCCGCCCGGCCTGACCGGCGTCCTGGTTTGTTGTTCCGACTATCGGTGCAGCCATTAGGGGTCAGCCTTGATGCCGATCGCTGGGGCGACGAAGTCCGGCTATCCGACATCAAAGGACAGTTTTGTTTGTCGCGATGGGTGATAGCCGCTGGCCTAAAATTAATTGTCGTTCCAGACTCCACTTGGATGCGGCGTAGCCTCAAGAGTGGATCGCGAGTCAGGGCTTCCCACGCCAGCAGAGCCAGAGCGGGTCGCTCCCGCCAGTGCCAGTCGAAGTGGGCCGGTTCCACGCGTAGGTGCACCAGAACGGCGCTGGTAACAGCGCCGTTTCTGTTTGGCACCATCCCGGCCTTCAAATGCCGAAAACCAACTAATATCGTCTGGGGCGAAGTTAGATCGCTAGGTCGGCAAGAAATCCGGCCTACCGCGATTACAGTCGAATCGCGACCCGGTAATGCACCGCGAGCACGCTTGGCGCGCATCATTCGCAGACGTAGACCTGTGCGTTGTCCCTGTCGCAAACCTAACGACTGGTGAACAGCTGCAAATCGGGTCAAGCTTCTGCTCGATGATCGAACTCTGCAAACTGATCTGGTGCGGGCTGATTGGATTGTTCCGATCGCGAGCTTCGCTGGAAATCGAGATCCTGGCGCTTCGCCACCAACTCAATATTTTGCGGCGCAAGTCGCCGAAGCGGCCGATCCTCGGCAGCATCGACCGGATGGTATTTGTTGGGCTGTATGGCTTGGCTCCTGATGTGCTGAGCGCCTTGGCAATTGTCAGACCAGAAACCGTTATCCGTTGGCACCGCGCAGGTTTTCGCCTGTATTGGCGATGGAGGTCGCGGCCGCGTGGTGGTCGTCCGAAGGTGCCTTTGGACGTCAGGCAGTTGATCCGGGACATCAGCATCGCTAACCCGCTCTGGGGAGCTCCAAGGATCCACGGCGAACTGCTCAAGCTTGGCATCGAGGTTGGGCAGACGACGGTTGCCAAGTACATGGCTCGGGGGAGGCGGCCACCGGGCCAGGGATGGAAGACGTTTCTTCGCAACCATGCTGACGGCGTCGCGTCGATGGATCTATTTGTTGTCCCGACGATCTCATTCCGATTGCTGTACGGATTCTTGATTCTGCACCATGGTCGCCGTGAAATCCTCTGGATTGGGACGACCGCGCATCCGAATGCCGAATGGATCGCTCGTCAACTCACCGAAGCATTCGGCTGGGAGGAAGCGCCGCGATATATCATTCGTGACCGAGATCGCGCATATGGCGATATTGTCGTCCGGCGAATTCGGGCGATGGGCATTCGGGATCGTCCAACCTCGCCGCAATCGCCATGGCAGAACGGATATTGTGAGAGGCTGATCGGCTCAATCCGACGGGACTGCCTTGACCATGTCGTCGTATTTGGCGAGCAGCATCTTCGGCATTTACTTCGATCTTACGCAAACTACTACAATCAAACCCGGACGCACCTGGCGTTGAATAAGGATTCTCCGGTAACCCGCCCCATACAGACTGTCGGTCGTATCCTACCCGTGCCAATCCTGGGCGGACTGCATCACCAATACGTTCGGATTTAGTTGCCGACAGGGACAACCAGGTTGTACTCCCGGGGACCGAGGTCGAGGGACTTTGCGGCGCTTCGCTGCATCATTTGATCGGATCCTGTGGGGGGCGAACGGCGCCCGCGTCATGCATGAGCGAGCGTGCCTCGCACGGGTTCGCGGATAGGTCAGAAATCGCAGTTGCCAGCAGCGCAGACACCCGAGCCGGCCTTCCATCGAAATCGGCTGAGCCGGTATCCGACGTTCCACAGCTTGAACTTGATTCGATTTTTACTACGGGAACTTCGCGGCTGGCACACCCAGATTCGCAATCCTCAATTCAAGCTTCGTCTTGAATTGGTTCTGCGTGTGGAGGCCCCACTCGTTCAGATCCGAGCCCAGAAAGCCGGAGTCATAGGTTGTCGAGCGCAACCTTGACGACGGGCTCGTCCTTACGAGCGTCGGCAACATCGTTCAGGTCGATGTCGTCCAAGCGATCCGTCATTGCTTCATAGACCTTCGCCGGTACACAGTAGAATGCCGGCTCGTTCCGATCGAGGATAGCGACCGGCGCGCCCTCGCCCGCTGCGACAGTTCCCATCGGATTCTCTTTCAGCTCCGATACGCTCGCGGTCGTTTCCACTAAGACACGTCTTGTCACAGCATGCTCCATAGACCTTCCTTGGCACTTCAAATAAAACTCTCACCCGCAACGGCTGACTGAGATCAGCAAGTTACGAGAGAAGGCAAATGCCCGCTATGCGGCGTCGGCGATATCGATCCGCACAGTAAGACCAGCCTGTGAGGCCAGATTGATAAGTGTATCCAAGCTGAAGTTCGTAATCTTGCCTCGCAGAAGGTCGTTCAGGCGCGGCTGCGTGATCCCGAGACGTTGCGCCGCTTCAGTCTGAGTGACGTTCCAGCTCCGCACACGCTGCTCGATTGCGATCAAAAGGCTGGATCGCATGGTCATGTTCGCGGCCTCGGCTGGAGTATCTTCCAGCGCATCCCACACATTTTCAAATCTTTGACGTTCCATCGACGCCTCCGTTAGATTTGTCGCATCCGCGATACAGCGAGGTCCAAATCGTTCTTTGCCGTCTTCTGTGTCTTCTTTTGAAAGGCATGCAGCACATAAACGGCATCATCTTGCTTTGCGACGTAGAGCACGCGAAACGCGCCCGCTTCGTCGCGAATGCGAATTTCCCGCACACCAGGCCCTACCATTGTCATCGGTTTCCAGTCACTCGGGTCAAGCCCGAGCTGGACCTTGTGCAATTGCACACCGGCTTGCTTGCGCGCCGCCTCGGGAAAATCCCGCAATTGTTCAAGAGAATCTCCGAGAAACTCAAGGCGCTTCATCATAGCCATCAATTTCTTATATCAGTTTGTGTATAAATCGGCAAGGGCCAAACTCCCGGCGGGCTCGCGCCCTCCGGATAGCCGAGATGAGATTTCAGGCGACGCTATTCAGGTCGGTCGCGAACGGTTCGCAAGTGAAATATACAGAGTGCAATCCGTGTCAAACCGGTACACGCTGTAAGGACCGGGCCGACAGCTAAGTCTTTCAGATCAGGCGAACGATCGGCCCCTGCTCGATCGTTTGCTCACGCTGTCGTCGTCCGTTGCGATCGGGTACGCCGCATGCTACCGCCCTGCCGGCTGGCCTTTATTGCGGCGAGGCCCCTGCTGGCCGACCAGCTCGCGCCGGCATAGGCACCTCCGGCTGCGGCCGTGGCATTGGCAACCAGTGGGCTCGTGACCAGTCGGCTTGCGAGCGACGCGCCGCCGCCGGCAAGACCGCCTGCGATGGTCGGCAACTGAAGCGCGATGTATCCGGACAGACCCAGCACGGCGCTGATGGCGACCGCGGCCACCATCATTTCGCCCGCCGTTCCCGCATTTGCCGCGAACCTGTCGATGAACCCGCTGACGGTGGTTAACATCAACCCCACCAGAGCGACCACCAGCACCAACAGGATCACGAAGTTCGCGACCTGCCGAAGCCAGGCTTCCGTAAACGGGCGTGTCGCCTCAAATAGTCCCAGTGCAATGAAGATCGGGCCCAGCGCTATGACGACGCCAAGACCCACTTTGGCGTAGAGCAAGATTGCAAACTGCAAGAAGGATCCAACTGCCACAAAAACAAGAAGAATGGCCGCAATCAGTGCTGGCGCCACGTCGGTTATTCCCGCTTGATCGTAGATCTTATTGGCGACGTCGATCCCTTTGGAGAGAAGCTGATCGAAAGGAGTTCCGGAATTGGTGTTCAGTCCCGAGCCCGCCAATGCATTGCCGATTTCCTTCGGCAAGGAATCGAAAAACAGACCGGTGACGTAGTGCTGGAACGCGCTGGAATTGGTCGCCAGCAGCACCACGACCACGATCCGCATCGCCCGCCAGGCAAATTCCATAATCGGCTCAGAAATCGCGCCTCGCATCACGGCGAAGCCGTAAAGGATGACGTAAAGCATCACGGCGACCCGCAGGGGACCATCGATGTAAGAAGCGAGATTCGACACGGACGTCGACACGAAAGCCGTGATCGGCTGCTCGAACTCCTTCAGGAAACTGTCGAAGACATTTATAGCCATCGCGGCGGTCCTTACTTCAGGGCGTCTTTCATCTCTTGGACGGTGATCTTCTTGCGGGCTTCGTTGGCGTTGATGCAGTCGGGCGTGTTCCCGCGTTCACCAGGGTTGTCGCGGCACCGCTTGAGCGTTGCCTGAAGCTCGTCCCGATGATCGAAAAACCAGCCGACTGTGTTCGTCTGCTGACTGTTGCTAGCCTCGTTGCAGCTCGCAAGAGAAGCGGCGGCGGCAACCAGCAGAATGGAAGTCGTTATCCTCATTGCAGCGCCGCCTTCATTTCATCGACCAGTTGTTCCTGTTTCTCTCGCTCCCGCTGTCCGTCCATGTCCGTGCGGGCTTGCTGGATCATTGCCAGACCCTGCATTCGGAGCACGTCGTTCTGCAGCAGCGCCTGCTCGGCCTGCAGCCGCGCTGACAGATCGAGAACCTCTTTGGCGTCGGTCGCCGAGCTGATGCGAGCTCTAAGCTCCTCAAGGGCATCGATGCGCTGCGAGGCGGTGTCGTACACCGCCTGACCCATGGAGTGCTTCGCCCCGGTCTGCCGGGCGATCCGGTCGAGCTCGCTCTGGTAGTACGAGTTGCCGCTGTTGCCGGCATACGCGCGATTTTGCGAAAGATAATGGTTGATGGCGTCGGCGAAGTTGCCGCCACCCTGCCCCGCGACGAGACGTTCGATGTCAGAGAACTGTTGGGGCAGAACCTTCCGGAACTGTGGCGTGTTTAAGAGCGCGCCGATGTCGTTGGCGTTGGTCCGCTTGTTAAAGCTGTCATAGAGCTGCTTGGCCTGGCTCAATTGGTCTTGCGCGACCTTGAGTTGCGACGTCAGGGTATCAACCTGCTTCTTCAATTCGGTCAGCTGCTCGAATTGCCGAGCAAACACGCTTGGGTCGAACACAATCTCCGCCTCCGCAGGTGAGGCCATCAAGAGGGTCACGACTGACAGGGATACGACAACCGCCGGCATACGCTGACTCATCATTGTGCCTTCCTCCGCTCCGCGTGAAACACCGGCAGCCATTGCGCGGGGTCGTCGCCGACTTGCTTGCGAATGCCGTCGAGCAGCTCGACGGTTTCCGTGCGTCCCGACAGGACGGCGAGCGCGTCGTCGAAACCGCCGAGGTCGAGCTCCGCTACCACCGAGTTGTGGCCTTGCTTGACCAGGAACCGCCGGCTTTCAGGCGTGAGCTCTTCCTTGATCAAGCGGAATTCCGTATCGGTCAGATGGAAGCCGTCGACATAGTCCGAGCGCGTTCCCCGCGCGTTCGGCAGGAAGATTTGGGTCGGGCATTGTTCGACAATGGTATGCGCGATCGGCGAAGCGAGCGCGTCGCGTGGCGACTGCGTCCCGAACACCATCACGCCGTTCTGCTTGCGGATAGTTTTCAGCTTGTTGTTGGAAAGATCACGAAATGCCTCGTCTCCAAGCGCCTTCCAGAACTCGTCGATGTCTATGATCAGACGCCGGCCATCGATCAGGCGCTCGACGCGATGGAACAGATACATCATGAGCGGTGTGCGAACGGTGGGATGATCCAGCAGATCGGTCATGTCGAAACCAATGAACCGGGCGTCGAGGCCGATGGCGTCGTGATCGCCATCGAGCACCCAGCCGAAAGGAGCGCCCCGGCACCATCGCTCGAGCCGCGCACCAATGCCCTCGCGATCCTGCTGCCCGAGAAAAGCCCGCAGAGTCCCAAACGAGCGCTCCGCCTGCCGTAGTTGACCGAGTGCTCGCAACCCGGAGTCAATGCGTTCCTCCTCGATCACGGTCAGCGGGCGGGCGTCCGGCGTGACGAGTTTTCGGATCAGTTCACCCAGGAAGGAAAGGTTCGCTGGCGTCAGCTCGAGCGCCTTGAGCGGCGCGCAGCCAGTCGCAACGCCGTTGTGAAGCGTCAGATAGGTCCCACCGGAGGCGCGGACGAAAATCTCGGCGCCACGATCCTTGTCGAAGAAAACGTAGGACGCGCCGAGCCGCTCGGCCTGCGACAGCAGGAAGTTCTGCACGACGGTTTTGCCGGACCCCGAGGGGCCGCAGATGAAGGTGTTGCCGAGATCACCGTGATGAAAGGAGAAATAGTACGGCGAGCCTGACGCGGTCTTGAGCATCGCCACCGCCGGTCCCCAATGATTACCCGCCGGCTGTCCCGTGGGATAGGTGTGGAACGGAGAAAACGCCGCGAAATTCCGCGAGTTGATCGCGCCAGTGCGTGCCCGGTATTTGAACAGCCCAGGAAGCTGCGCCCAATAGGCCGCTTCAAGTCCAAGATCTTCGCGTGCGACCACCGCACCCGCATCGGCCAGTGCACGCCGTGCTACGCTCATGTGATCCCGTAGCTGCGACGGCGTATCGGCGTAGACCAGCAGCGAGAGGTGATGATCTCCAAGCACGAATCGGTTGGATTCGAGATCGTCGAGCGCGTCAGAGAGCTCGTCGATCTGCGAGGCGGCCGGATCCTGAGCCGAGACCAACTGGTTCTGCTTGCGCGTCAGGACCGTCTTGGCGTCAGCTTTTGCCAAAAACGCGAAGGATTGTGTGACGATGAGCTCAAACGGCGCGGAAAGCAGTGCGTTCAACAGGCTAGGCCGGGTGGACGCCGGATATTCCTTGAGTCCGAACATGCCAGCGAAGCGCGACCCGCCGGCCCCGCGAATCTCGAGGGCTTCGCGGCCGAAGATGACACGGTTTGAATAGAGCGCGGGGCCGATCGGCCCTTGCGGTAATGGCATCGGCATCCATTCCCCGGAGACAAGCGCGTGGAGCAACTCCATCGGTTCTGAGAAGGTAATGCCGCCGCGCTCAACCAATCCGACAGCACGGGCACCGTAACGGTCGAGGGCCGCGACCATATCTCGCGTTGCATCGTCAAGCCGCTTCAGGGCCTCGCTGTCGACCTCGACGGAGTGCCCGGCGCTTCGGCCAAGCCGCCTGAAGAACGCGGCCGCCGTATCCGTCGCCGCACGCCCGGGATGATTAACCAGGGTCAGATAAAGATCGTTGCGAAACAGCGCTTCCTTGCGAAGCTGTTCGCAATATTGTGTGTCGAGTTCCGCCGCAAAAGTCGATCGGAAGGCGCCGTCCGGATAGACCGACGTCCGGCGGCGCACCAGATGGGTCCAGAGCGTGAGGCACGGATCTGCAACATTGCGCAGGGTGAGATTCAGCTTGCCATGAAGATCGTTCAGATCCGAGGTCTCGGCAGTCTCGAACGAGGTGCCGTCGATCCGGATCACCGTGAGCAGGGCGCGGGTTGTCAGACTGATCACCGTATCTGTGACATGCCGGCCAAATGGCAGGTAGACATCGGGCTCAATCTCCCGAATTTTGAGCGTCGCGTTACGCATAACCGACATCCCTTGTTCGATATCGGCGGATGATCTTGAGCGGCGTGCAGGACGATCCACCCCAGAAGGTGGCATTGCGCGCGCGTCCTCGGGTTTCGATCCAGGCCAGCAGAATCCGGAACATGTTGGGATCGTGGCGGCAGATGATGCGGCAAAGACCATGGATGGGAATCACGACCAGGCCGTAGACGATACTCCCGGCCACCAGGAACAGGATGCAGGAGAACATCACATTGAGCGCCATGGCCTCCATCGTCACGCCGGCAATCATGGCGGGACGCGTGCAGGCCAGGAACAAGGTGTCCTCCGTGAGACGCGCGGCCTCGATCATCAATGACCTCCGGTCAAGGTCGAGACCACCTCGGACGCGCCGAACGTGATGGCGACGCCGAGCACGACATAGGCGGCCTTGCGAAGATCGAGGTAGCCGAACATCCAGGCGATGCCGACGATGATGACCGCCAGCGTCGCCAGCAGACGAGCGACGTTCCCAGTCAGCATGTTGACAATGTTCTGCAGCACGCCTTCAATGTTCGCGGTCTGCGCCAGCGCCGGCTCTACCAAGGCGATGCAGAGAACGGCTCCCATGCAAAGGAGGGCAGCTGAGCGTTTAAGAGGAGAAGTCATGACACGGCTCCGATTGGCAGTGCAGCCGGACTCATCCGGACCGCGTTATTGAGTTGAGATAGGAAAATGATGGTTCTCATCGCTCATAGACGAAGGCTGACGTGCCTAGTCCTGAGCGATAGACGTCCCAGCGCGGATGCTCAGGCTCACGCGCTTCGCATGGCCGCTGAAGGCGCCGTCGCTGCCTACGAAAAGGTCGTCGGCGAGACCTGGAAGCCTTTCGAGCGTCCCGTCGACAACACGACCGACACCGTCGGCCGGAAGGCGGCCAAGGCGCAGATGTCGGCGTTCGACTAACCGTCAGCGCGGGGCCTCGGCCCCGCGCCTCTTCCACTGCAGCCACCTGAAGGGCCGGTCCGCGAGACCGGCCCTTTTTCGTGCTGCCGCTGCAACAAAGGGAGCCGCCGCCCGTGCTGCTCGCCATCGTCGGCCCCTCCCGGTCCGTGGTCCTGCGCCGGACCCAATGTCCGCGCAACGGCTTCGCCGTCCTTCGCGCTGCTTCGGCCCTTCGGGTGCGCGGACTTTGGGCCCGGCGGTGGCGGCCCCCGTGAGGAGCCGCGATGGGCGCGGCCTCCCGAACGGAGGTTATAATAATGAGCAGGAACGGAGAAAAGTCGCGAGGCGACCTGTACGCCCGCATCACGGACCGCATCATCGCCGAACTCGAACGCGGCGGGCGCCCCTGGGTTCAACCTTGGACCGCCGCGAATATGGCG
Source organism: Bradyrhizobium sp. Ash2021 (assembly GCF_031202265.1). NCBI lineage: Bacteria > Pseudomonadati > Pseudomonadota > Alphaproteobacteria > Hyphomicrobiales > Nitrobacteraceae > Bradyrhizobium > Bradyrhizobium sp. Ash2021. The sequence goes on from NZ_CP100605.1 coordinate 11,358, forward strand.
GGCCGCATCACCCGACCGCTGCGACACAACGGCCAGCCCTATACGGGTATCAACGTCTTGCTGCTTTGGTCAGAAGCCGTCGCGCGCGGCTTCCGCTCTCCAATCTGGATGACGTTCAAGCAGGCCAGCGAACTCGGCGCGCATGTCCGTAAGGGTGAGACCGGCAGCACCGTGGTGTATGCGAGCCGCTTCACCAAGACGGAAACCGACGCTCACGGCGACGAAGTCGAAAGAGATATCCCCTTCCTCAAAGCCTATACCGTCTTTTGCGTCGATCAAATCGATGGCTTGCCGGAGCAATACTACGGTCGGCCGGCCGTCGTCGCATCAACGATCGAGCGCAACGCGCACGCCGACGCTTTCTTTGCCAACACCGGCGCGATAGTTCGGCACGGCGGCTCGATGGCGTTTTACGCGCCCTCGTCCGATCACATTCAGATGCCGCCGATCGAAAGTTTTCGCGACACGGGCTCCTATGTCGCCGTCAGAGCCCATGAGACCGTGCACTGGACCGCTCCCGCTCACCGCGTGAATCGCGATCTCAGCCGTTACGGCAAGGATCGGAGCGAACGTGCGCGCGAAGAGCTGATTGCCGAACTCGGGAGCTGCTTCCTCTGCGCGGATCTCGGAATCTCTCCTGAACTGGAACCGCGGCCGGATCATGCAAGCTACCTTGCGTCGTGGTTGGAGGTCTTGTCTAGTGAGAAGCGCTTTATCTTCTCGGCTGCCGCGCATGCGCAACGCGCCGTCGCTTATCTGCACGACCAGCAGCCGAAGGCAGCAGACGTCGAGGAGGCGGCATGATGAGCGCACAGGGTGATTGGCGCCGGCCCTTACGTATCCGGATCTCGGCGCAGACTGCAGCCGCTTGCTTGGCCGCTCGACGGCCAGCGCCCTTTATTCCTCGTGCTGCGCGACCTGACAATGATCTTGCTTGCCTTCCTTCGAGGGGGAATGACGTTCTGGCTTTGCACAGGTCGTCGCTTTGCCGAGCAAATCTCGCTCGCGGCCTGCGGGTTCACTTTGCGGGCCGCGGGACTCTTGACGGCCGAGCAGCGCGCTTACCTTTCCGGTTCGGGCTTCGACGCGCAAGCCTGAGGAATGCCAGATGTGTGCGGTGAGCGGTGATCGAGGTTCTGTCCTCGGTCAAGATTTCGATGATCGCAATTCGTGTTCCTCGGCCGTTTCTTCTGGCACACCCACGTCGTCCTCGATTGGGCATATCTGACCGAAGGGCGTCGTCGCTTAAGCGCCGCCTCGCTCTTAACCCCGCAACAGCCGGTTACGACTTCTTCCCCTGGACCGCTGCGCGTCCATTCCTCGCGCAAGACAAGAAAGTCGTGCCCTGGCTGCCCTCTACTGCGTGCCGGCCCCTTCGGGGTGCGGGTCGACCGCCTCCGGTCTGTCGCCAGCCATCGAGGCCGCGATGGGCGCGGCCCGGGAAACTGAAAGGACACGACAATGGCGACCATCGGCACCTTCACCTCGACCGGCAACGGCTTCACCGGCACGGTTCGCACCCTCGCCCTCAATGCCAAGGCCAAGCTGGTTCGGGTCGAGAACCCCTCCGACAAGGGACCGCACTTCCGCATCTTCGCCGGTAATGTCGAGCTGGGAGCGGCCTGGCAGAAGACCGCGAAGGACACCGAGCGCGATTACCTCTCGGTCAAGCTGGACGACCCGAGCTTCCCGGCTCCGATCTACGCCACCCTGATCGAGATCGAAGGCCAGGATGGTCTCCAGCTCATCTGGTCCCGCCCCAACCGGGATTGAGGGTCGGCGGCAGCGGTCTCGCCGAAAGGCGGGACCGTCTGGCCGCTGTGCTTACCCCCGGTCACGGGACTGTGACGCCTCTGGCGCATGTCATTCAAATGCATTACATTAGCCGCGAATAGAGGAGGTCGCTATGGCTTCGAATGCCCTGGTCCAGACCCGCATCGATGCGGACGTAAAGGAAAAGGCCACCGCGGTTCTGGAAAACATGGGTCTCACAGTATCCGACGCCGTGCGGATCCTGCTGACACGCACGGCCAACGAAGGAATGCTTCCGCTGGAGCTTGTGAGCAACAGCCAAGCTTACGATAGCTGGTTTCGTGAGAAGGTGCGCCAGGCGCTGGCGGATACCCAGCCCAATCTCGATGATTCCGAGGTCGAAGCGCATTTCGCGCAACGCCGTGCCGCTGCGCTTCGAAAAGCGGCGGAGCATGAGCGGTGAAGCTCGTCTGGTCGCGCTTCGCATTGTCCGATCGCGACGGCATTTTCAGCTACATCGAAGCCGAGAATCCTCGTGCCGCGGTTCATGTTGATGAACAGATTGCCGATGCCGCGCGGCGCCTGCTCAAGTTTCCTGAGAGTGGCCGGCCCGGGCGTGTCGCTGGCACGCGCGAGTTGGTTATCCCGCGCACACCTTATGTCGCGGCCTACCTGGTCGACGGTGAAACCGTTCGCATCTTGCGCATGCTTCATGGCGCGCAGATGTGGCCCGACGAACTTACCAATGACGATTGAGGCCGGCTCCGTACAGTATTCTGCGACCGGAGCTGGATCTCTATTTGCGGCTATTTTTGCCGATGCTCCGGGTTCGGCTGGAGCGGCCTGGCAGAAGACCGCCAAGGACACCGAGCGCGATTATCTCTCGGTCAAGCTGGACGACCCGAGCTTCCCGGCTCAGATCTACGCCACCCTGATCGAGGTGGAAGGCCAGGACGGTCTCCAGCTCATCTGGTCCCGCCCGAACCGGGATTGAGGGCCCGCGGCAACGGCCTCGCCGAAAGGCGGGGCCGTTTCTGCAAGAATACCAGCACATGTGCGCACGCTCGAGGCGCCAGGCGCGGGTATAGAGCCTGTTTAGCTTGTCCCGGTGAATCGTAGCCATGCTACGATGACATGTATCGACCAGTTTGAATTGGAGGCCAAAGTCGTAGTTGGACTACGATAACTAACACCAATCTAAACGAGGAGAGCGACCGTTATCGATCCTGCACCAGGGGCAGGATTAAAAAACGTCCCTACGCGCAACACGTCGCTGTCTGTCGCCCTGCGCAGGCCGAGCTCCGCGACGAGATTCTGCGTCGCGCCGGGATGCCGAGTTGCTCCGCTATCGTCCGCCGAGACGGCCGAGCCACACCGAACGCTCGGTTGCCGGCCGAGCGTGAGCTACGCCTTGGGAGCGGCGCGAGCCAGCCGTCGCTTCGCCGAATCTGCGCGCGCCGCCGCGAGCAAGTCGGTCCAGCTGTCGGGCGGATTGCCGCGATTGAGCATCCTGCGAAACACCGCATAGGCGTCATTGGCGCTCTCATAAGCGCGCAGCGTCGAATCATCGTTGACCCAGGCAAGGACGATGATCTTGGCGCGCGCCGATTGCTGGTAACGAAAAAACAGCCGGAACTGCTGCAGGAATTTTGCCCGGAACCAATGCTTGTACGCGTCGCCGAGCGTGCCGCCCTGGCGGTAGGTGTCGCGGGTCGGGTCGCTCGGAATGTCTTCGAACGCGACCTTGAGAACAGCCGCGAGCAGTTTTGTAGCGCGCTTCTTCTTGTATCCTTGCGGGTCTTTCTTCCGCGCTTTTTCGACGGCGCCGATCATCGCCTCAAGCTGGTCGAGAAACAGCGGGTGCGCGTAGATCGTCCAGCCGTTGATTTCGAGCGTCTCGTCGCTCACGCCTCGTCATCCGCAAGCGGCGCGTCGAGATCGACCTTAACGCCCTTGACCAGGTCCCTGCCGCGAGACACGAGTGTGCGCGGCACTGGCCGGATCCGCGACGGCTCTTTTGCCATGTCGCGCGCGAGGAATGCGAGAAACTTGCCGATCACGGGATCGCCGTCCTCGACCTGAGCCACCTTCTTCGCGATCACGACGGTGCCATCCGCAAGCCCACGAAACACCACCTGATCGCGCTTGCCGAGCGCGAGCATCTTCCGGATCGCCGCGGGCACGGTGGTCTGACCACGCTCGGTGATGGTGGCGGGGATTTCGAGAATTTCAGCCGTTTTCGCCATGGCCGGCCTCCGAAGTTGCAACACTTTCCGATGTAATGCATTTGCATTGTAAGTCAAGCCGCGCCGCGGGCGGGATCGATGCAGCCGCCGCTGGTGTTCGCCCGGGTGATGCCGGTGATGCACCACGTGGTGCACAATTGGGATCTAGTCGCCGGTGGGGTAACGGGCCTACGTTTCGGGCGCAAAAATCTCGCCAGCGAATACGCCCCATGCAGAACCCACCGCTTGATCCTGATGTCGCCGATGACGCGCCGACCGCGCCGATCCTGACCGGCTATGACGAAGAGCACCTGATCACGTATCTCCGTCTGCTCGACGCCGAAAGGGACGGCGCCGACTGGACGGAGGTCGTGCGGATCGTGCTGCACCTCGATCCCGATCGCGAGCCGGATCGGGCGCGCCGCGCCTGGGCAACCCATCTGGCCCGCGCGCGCTGGATGACCGAGAACGGCTATCGCCATCTGCTGCGTGGCGAGGCCCCGCACTGACCTGGCGCCCTACAGGATGCCCCAGGCCCGATAGCGTCCGCGTCCGGTCGCCTCGTGCAGGCCGAGCTCGGCGACGAAGGTTTTGAGCCGAACGGGGCGTGATCCCGAGCTCCACCGCGATCATGCCGGCCGAGACGATCGGCCGGGTCAGCACGTAGTCGAGGAGAGCCGGTAGTTTTAATGCCAGCAGCCGGGAGGTGGAGGGGCGGCCGTCAAGCTTGCGCGCGGTGGGCCACGGGTCGTGGTCCTTGAGCCTAGACTCGGCGGCAGCCGTCATCGCGTCGAGCTGGATTGCGAAGGCCGCCAGGCCGCGTCGCGCTAGGGTCAGAGAAAATCTTGCAGCCGTGCGAGTTCAATGACATGCGCGGCCGATAAGACCTCGGTAATTAGTGGGGGCTGCGGCGCCGTATGGATTTCATATAAGTGACGCGTCGTTCCAGGCTTGGCCATGAACTCCCGTATGCTTGCCGCCAGCGTTCCTTCAGCCACCATGTATGGACCCGTGCCGTCATTGCGACGCGCATTGTTCAGCGAGGGCCATTTGCGAAGGATGGCAGGAACGTCAAATTTAACGTGAGGTTCGGTCATTCATTCATTCGTCGAGTCGGGCGAACTTATCCATCGCGCACCGGACGTGTTGGCGATAGAGACGAGTGTCGGCCGCATCCAAGCGGGCGCCTGAACGGCGCTCGTGGCGAGTGTTTTCTTGTCGCTCGCTGACAGCCGGAGGGCGGCGACGCGAGCGACGTCGCTCGCCCGCACCAAGCCGAGATGCCGCAGCGCCTGAACGACCGTGCCGGCGGGACTGCCCGGAGCGATCAGGTGCTTGGGCGAGGCGTGACGCAAGTCGACGACCCGTCTGCCGAACACGACGCGGCGAGACGGACCATCGGTCAGGTAGGTGCTCTTAGCCGGAATCTGGGTGGACAGGCCGAGAGCGTTCGCCGCGCGGGCGCCGGCGATCTGCACTTGCGAGCCGGTCTCTCGGGCGAGCGCATGCGCGACGTCATCCGGAACGGGCGAGAGCGGGCCGAGCTTCGGATGCATCTTGGGGAAGTCGTAGAGGCCACGCGCTAGGCGGCGCAGCCGACCGCTTTTGGCCAGGCGGGACAGCGCCTGATCGACCGCCGCGCGTCCGGCCATGTCGAGGAAGTCGCTGGGCGTAAAGACGCCGCCGCGCCCGCCTGCGCGGGCGCGCCTCATGATCCTGTTCGGAACCGATATGACGGTCGTTTTCATGTGTCAGAAAATAATATGCCTTTTTCTGACATTCAAGAACTGGTGCAGCCTTGCCGCCAGCTCGGCGATGAGGCTTTCGCCTTGGGATCGCGGTCGCAGAGCTCGCCGCCGAAACGTCGCTTCCTTAGCAGCGTGACGATGGTTTCGTCTACGCCGCGCTCGTCTGCCTCTTGCTTCGTCCCGACAGCTTCCTCCAACTCCCTCATCGCGCTGCCCCGCTTTCGCTTGCGCCATTCCCGTTCAGACGCGTCTCCAGCGAGCTGATGCTCTCGAGCACGGCCTCGAAACCCGGTGGGTCACCGAAGATCATGCCTTGCATTGCCCTGTAGTCGACGCGCAACTGCTCGATCATCGCGTTATGCGGGCTGAGCGCGAACGAGCCGGGCGCAGCACTCGCGAGATCGAAGTCCGGTCGATTGAAGAACATCCGGGTATGCGCGACGCAGTCGGCGCCGAGCGCCGTCTCAGCGATAGCGGCTTCGCCGACCGGGCCCCCGGCGAGTAGGTGCAAGTCATAATAATGACGGGACACGCGTTGGCCGCCCCCGCGCAGCTCGCCGCGCTTGTCGAACCACCGTCGCAATCCGTGGAGGATGACGACCTTGTCCCAGAAGGTGCGTTCGGGATCGACCGTCCGCACAGCCGGCACGGTCAGGTCAAGCGCCGGCAGATCATCGTCGACATAGGGCTTGATCGGCACTTCGCTGTTCGGGTCGAGCGCGGATTTCGCGCCCGACTCGATTTTGATTGCCGCCCGCACATAGTCCGATCGGGGTGTCGCGGCGGGATACCAGATCAGCAGGGTCTGTCCGTCGGGATCGGCGTCGTCCGCTTCCACCCGCGCCGCGCCGGCATCGAGGCCGGCGGCGTGGAGCTGTTTCTGCAAGATGACGGTCAACTCGGCACGCAGCGGGTCGTTGATATAGGCTTGGCAGGCGTCCTTTATCGCCTCGAGACGCGCCCGACGTTTCTTACCGCTTAGGGCGTCGAGCTCCTCGATGGTCGCCGGCTCGCCGATGTCGTCCCGAAACACCGTAACATCGATGTCTTCGGAGAAGCGGTTGATCAGACCGAATCCCTTGGACAAGGAGGTCCCACCCTTGAAGAGGAGGCGGGCTCCTCCCTCTTTCAGGCCGTAGAACAAGGCATCAAGAGTCCAGCAGACCCAGAAGTCCTTCTCGATGTTCTGGGATGCCGTGCCGAGGCGTTGCGCCGTCGTATCGAAGGCGCTCAACATCGCGTCCGACCCGGCGGCGAGAACCTCATCAAATGCCGGGTTCATGCCTTCGCCGCCCGGGTTGTCCCACGCTTGGCGGTTCGCTTTTTCTGGGTCGAGAGCGGTTTCCGCTTGGGACGGTGACGGCAGCCTGATGCTGATCATCGTCACCGTCCCTTCTTCTTTGTCGATGACGATCATGATCTGCACCCATATGATCAGCATCAGCAGCAGCATCGCGATCATCATCGATGTGCCGACGACGAGCACCGGTATCGCCTTCGACGAGTGGCTTGAGAAACACCCACATCCATGTCGACAGCGCCGTCATACCGGCAGTGAGATCGGCCTTGAGCGGCGGTCCCGCGGCCGGATCTTCGAAGAGCTTGCCGAGCTTGCGCTTGACCTGATCGCTCTCCCCTTCCCGTACCAAGACATCGCGCAGCCAGTGAAGCGCCTGGACGACGCGCATCGCCGGTCGCCCGGCCCAGAACAGCTTGCTGGCTGCGGTCGGACGGAAGGTGATCGTCACGTTGCCGAGTTTGATCGCGCGGCGACGAGCATCGGTGTGCACCACGACTTTGGCCGGGACGGCGTCAGTAAGGCCCAGATCGTTCGCCGCGGTCATGCCGTCGACAAGCATCCGGGTTTGGTCGCGTCGCCCGACGGCGTCGATAACCGAGCGCGGATCGGGCGGATTGGGTTTCTGGGTGAGCTTGTTGAAACCAGGCTGATCGTAGAGGCCGCGATCGATCCGTCTGAGGGCTTCGGCCTTCGTCAGCCGCTGCAATGCCTTGTCGACGGCGTCCCGCGAGGCCAGATCGACGAAATCACGGGGCGTCCAGACCTTGCGCGGGACGTCCGCATGGATGCGGTCGAGCATGGCTGTCTTCAGATCGAGCGAGTCGGTTTTCATGTCCGAAAACTGTAGCTCTTTTTCGGACAGAATGGCGGCCGAGGGCGCCGTCGCCGCCTACGAGCAGGTCATCGGCGAGGCCTGGAAGCCTTTCGAGCGGCAGGTCGAACACGCCGGTGAAACCGTCACCAAGAAGGCCGCTGTGGCCCAGATGGCGGCTTTCGAGTAGCCGCCAAGGCGGGGCTTCGGCCCCGCCTTTCATACCTCGCAACTCCGCGGGCCGGTCATGAGACCGGCCCTTTTTTTGTCGCTGGCGGACATCCCCTTCCTCAAAGCCTATACCGTCTTTTGCGTCGATCAAATCGATGGCTTGCCGGAGCATTATTACGGTCGGCCGGCCGTTGTCGCATCAACGATCGAGCGCGACGCGCACGCCGACGCTTTCTTTGCCAACACCGGCGCGATTGTTCGGCACGGCGGCTCGATGGCGTTTTACGCGCCCTCGTCCGATCACATTCAGATGCCGCCGATCGAAAGTTTTCGCGACACGGCCTCTTATGTCGCCATCAGAGCGCATGAGACAGTGCATTGGACCGCTCCTGCGCACCGCGTCAATCGCGATCTCAGCCGTTACAGCAAAGATCGTAGTGAGCGTGCACGCGAAGAGTTGATTGCCGAACTCGGGAGCTGCTTCCTCTGCGCGGATATCGGGATCTCTCCCGAACTCGAACCGCGGCCGGATCATGCTAGCTACCTCAAGTCGTGGTTGGAGGTATTATCTAGTGAGAAGCGCTTTATATTCTCGGCTGCCGCGCATGCGCAACGCGCCGTCGCCTATCTGTACGACCTGCAGCCGAAGGCAGCAGGCGTCGAGGAGGCGGCATGATGAGCGCACAGCTCGTCGACTCCCGCCGGCGCTCGACGGCCCTTGGTTATCCGGCAATCGGCGCAGAGACCCCGGAACGTTGTCGGCTGCGCGGCGGCCTTCCCCGCGCCGACTGTCGGGACCCGAAACTTGGCCCTGCTTGCCTTGCCTCGGGGAAAGATGGCGCTCCGGCGTTCGACGGGTCGTCGCTCTGCCGAGCAAATATCGCTCGCGGCCTGCGGTCTCACGTTGCGAGCCAGCGGACTCTTGACGACCAAACGACGCGATCGCCTCCTCGGTTCGGACTTCGACCCACGAGCCTGACGGGTTTGCCAGATGCGTGCGGTCCGCGGCCGGTTCTGTTCGTGATCACGGCTTCGATGGTCGCTGTCGTGTCGTCGGGCCGTTTCGGTTGGCTCGCCCACGTCGTCCTCGATTTGGCATGTCTGACCGAAGGTCGTCGTCGCTTAAGCGCCGTCTCGCTCTTACCCCGCAACAGCCGGTTGCGACTTTCTTCCCCTGGCCGCTGCGCGTCCATTCCTCGCGCAGACAAGAAAGTCGCGCCCTGGCTGCCCTTTACTGCGTGTCGGCCCCTGCGGGGTGCGGGTCGATCGCCTTCGGTCTGTCGCCAGCCATCGAGGCCGCGATGGGCGCGGCCCGAGAAACTGAAAGGACACGACAATGGCAACCATCGGCACCTTCACCTCGAATGGCAACGGCTTCACCGGCTCGATCCGCACGCTGACGCTCAACGTCAAGGCCAAGCTGGTCCGCGTCGAAAACCCCTCCGACAAGGGTCCGCATTTCCGCATCCTCGCGGGCACAGTCGAGCTGGGTGCCGCCTGGCAGAAGACCGCCAAGGACACCGAGCGCGACTATCTCTCGGTCAAGCTGGACGATCCGAGCTTCCCCGCTCCGATCTACGCCACCCTGATCGAGGTCGAAGGCCAAGAAGGCCTCCAGCTCATCTGGTCCCGTCCCAGCCGCGACTGAGGGCCCGCGGCAACGGCCTCGCCGAAAGGCGGGGCCGCTTCTGCGTGGACACCGCCAGCACATCGGCGCGCGCTCGATTCTCGGCGACAGGTTGCCGGCGACGGAGGCTGCCGGTTGAGCGCTTGGCAGAGCTCATCGCCGCGGGCTGAGGCCACCGCGCCGATCGCGAATTATGCCGTCAACCGCACTGGCGTCTATTGCATGGCGTTGACGGCAGGCCACACCGCTCCCAGTCCGGTTGAAACCCGAATCTCAGAGCGCCCCGCGCCGCACTTTTCAACGCGAACCTGCACGGCGGTAAAGGACGATCGATCATCAAGGCCTGACAGGGCTTGCCACTTCCGGTGTCCACGGCCCGCTCGGCCGCCAAATTCGTTCTTCCTCCGATCCGTCGACCAGCGGCATCAGGAAGACGCGCAGATCGGCGACGGTAACGGCGAAAACATCCGGTGCGGCGGCCATCCGGTCGCGGCCAAGGAAGGCGCGCCATTGAGCGGCCCATGCCTCCGCATATTCATCGGTAAGGCCAACAGGAATATCGGACGGAAGCACTGCTGCGCGTCGTTCGAAGGTCCGCTGAACGGCCTCGGCAAGGGCGGACCGGCGAAGCTCGAACGTTCGGGAGATCACCCAGAGATCATAGAAATCCTTGAGCCGGCTGTTGGCCACGCCGAGCGTAACCAGCGCCTCGAATTTCTCGGCCACCACCGTCTCGACAGGATAGGCCCGAAGATGCGGCGCCGGCGCGTCCAGCAGCGCGGGATAGTCGATCTCGACGGCCGCAGGCGTAATCGCGTCTCCAAAGCCAATGTCGACCTGGATCGAAACACGAGCCCCCGCGATGGTTGCCGTCGTACGGACCCGCACGCCACCATATTCCGCCTCGTCGCGGATCGGGGCCGCCGTCAATGCAACGATGTCAAACGTCACGCCGTCATCGGCAACCGGCTGCGCACAGATGGACCGGAAGGTTTCGGCAATGGCCTCGGCATCGTTGTCGCCGTTGCCAAGCAGATCCAGATCTCGCGTCGGCCGGAACGGGTCGGTGACCCAGGTTACGAAGAGCATTGCTCCTTTGAGGATGAAGCGGTCGCGATGCGCTGACACGCTCAGCCGGTAAAGCAGGCGCTCGAGCGCATATCGCGTCAGGAGAATCTGAAAATCCGATCTTTCGGCGCGTGCCCGATCAAGGAGCCGAGCTCGCACCGATGCGCCGATGTTGCGGGGCTCACGCGGCATCGGACACCATCGCTTCGACGTAAGGGCGCATGGTCGACCAGACCCGCGCCTTGCGCGCGTAACACCAGAGCTGGTCCGGCTTGCACCGGCGGCGGCGGAGGCCCTCGCGCAGCCCCTCCATTGCGACGTCGAGACCGACCTTGGTGCGGTAGCGGAAGCAATCGACGATTGTCCGCGCGGGATCTGTGATGGGAACGTCGACATTCTCGATGCTGTGACGCTCGACCCCTTCAGTCAGCGCCGACCCAGTGAAGCGCACGAACCGAATCGGCGGGTATTTGATCTTGGGGCGCCAGGCAGCTCGGTCGATCGCCATCCATACTGCCGATGGCATCTGCAGCGTCAGTTCGTGGTATTGGAGCGCCGAGATCAGGCAGATCACCCCCTTGGGAACCAGAACAGCTGCTTCGGCAAGCGCATGGGCGGCCTCGACCTGGGTGTCCGGGAGCTGGTAGAGGCCGCGCGCCGGGCGGACGACCGCTTCCTCTCGGACGAGACGGGCGAGGGTTTCCGGTCCAATGCCCTCGGCAACGAATTCCTTCAGCCGGAGCATTCCCCGAGCCTTCAGGAGATCGAGCGCGCGAAGTCGCTGGGCGTTGGTGGATGTCATGATAGGTGACGTTTCCTCTGGTAGTTTGAACTATAGCGGAGGTTTTATCACAACATTACCGGCTCGGAAATTCCAATTTCGCGAGGACCATTGACTGTATTGTCGTCCTCGGCCCGAGGCACCTTTTCGAAATCACAAAGAAACGCGAATCTTCCGTCTGAAATCTTTATACAAATTTCGGACAAAACGGTCGGCGACACCGGTCGAATCGCACCGTCCAGGGCATGCTTGGGAGGGAAAAGTTCTTCAAAGAATCCCCCACGCCCGATAGCGTCCCCGCCCGGTCGCCTCGCGCAGGCCGAGCTCGGCGACGAGGTTTTGGGCCGCACGGGATGTGATGCTCAGCTCCTGCGCGATCATGCCGGCCGAGACGATCGGGCGGGTCAGCACGTAATCGAGCAGCGCCGGCAGGTTTGAGGTGGCGCGGCGGCCGGCGAGTTTTCGGGCGAGCAGGTTTTTCGTCATCAGCCAGCGGTCGTGATCCTTGAGCCCGGCCTCGGCCGCGGTGGAGATGGCCTCGAGCTGCACAGCGAGCCGCGCCGCGGCGTCGCGCGGCTGCCGGCGCTCACGGGGAATCGCTTTCAGCCCGACACAGAGACAGGGCAGATGCCAGCGGGTCTTGCCGCGGTGGCGCAGCAGCGCGGCGGCGAGCAGGCGGCCGAGCCAGGGCGTGTGCTCGAGCGGTTCGACCGCACCCCAGGCCTCGGCGGCGAGCGCGGCCGCCAGCGTCGGCGGCACGCCGCGGGTCTGGTCGACCACGCCGCGCCAGTCGGCGAGACGGGCGTCCTCGTCCCAGTCGGGATCGTAGACCAAAGGGTCGCGCTCCGGCCGGGTCCGGCGCTCGCCCGCCAGCGTCCGCTCCGCCCTAGCGTTCGCGGCGTCGACCGCGGCGAAGGCGGCCGCGAGGTGCGGGTCGGTCGCGATGACGCCGAACGACGCGTCGGGGTGCGCCTCGACCGGCCCCCCGTCGGCGTCATCCTCGCCGGAGTCGTCCCCCCGTTCTTTCTTCCGGTCGCTCGTCTCGTTGCCTCCCGTCCCCTCGTCCCGGTCGCCCGGTCTGCCGCGGCCGCGCAAGGCGGCAAGCCCGGTGGCCGACAGCGTCCAGTCGGGTTTTTCCGCCGCGATGCGCCGGCGGGCGCGCAGCACGGCATGCGCCCGGGTCAGCTCGTGGGTGGGGGCGCGGACGTCCATGCCGGCGTCATGGAGAACCAGATCTTCGATGTGGACGAGCTCGCCGTCGAGCCACAGGCAGGCCGCGGCATCGGTATAATGGGTGCGGCTGATCCACCCCTCTTGGATCGGGCTGTTGGCCAGGCGTTCGTCGAGCCGGGCGAGCGCGTCCTCGGCCGCGGCGAGCGGCCCGGCGAGCTGGGCCCAGGGCAGCGGATCGGGGATTTTGTAGCCGGATACCAAGGTGTTGATAACCTTAACGGGAATCGGTCAAACGGAAGCTAGCACGGAGTTGTGTTCCGTCATAGCGAGGCGGGTTCCCGGCCACCTCTGACTATCGATAACCAGCCCTTATCGATAGCGTTGGACGTCAGCACGCAAATCAGCAATTCTGGCCGTCCGGAAGTCCGGACATCGTGTCGTCTGGGCACCAAATCGACCTGAGAGCCCGCCCTGCTGAGGGGCTTTGCCCTTCCGGAAGACAAAGTCCCCTGCCCTTCCGGTCGATTTTGGCCCCGGCGATCCGCGGGTGGGCGCGATCGCGGTCAGGAATCGTCGAACAGGCTGTCGCGAAATGCCTTGTCGGCCGGCCGTCCCCTGGCGGCATCGCCGCGCGCCCGAAGTTTTCGGGCGAAGTCGACGCCAACCTCGACCACAGACGCAAGCTCGGCATCGAGATATTCGAAACCGGGCTCCATCTCGCTGGCTTCGACCGCCGCGATCTCCTCGTTCAGATCCTCTGTCCGATCGACCCGGCGATCGCGGGCGACCGCCTGGTACGGGTCGGTTGCCTCGGCGGCTTCGGGCGTTGGGGCGGTCTTCAGCTTGTCGGTTTGGAAGGCCATGACGCACCCCTCCTTTCGGTTGCCGACAATAGCAGCGCGGTGGCAGCAGGTGAACCTCGCCACATTGAAAATCTCCCTGAGGTCGCTTATAGTCACATTAGTCATTATAGTCATAGGAGCAAGCTGTGACCGCATCCCAAAAGTCCCCCGCGCACGGTTCGGGCCATTGGACCGTGGCCGGAGCCAAGGCGCGGCTGTCCGAGGTGATCGAGCGGGCTCAAACCGAGCCTCAGATCATTACCCGCCACGGCAAGCCGAGCGTCGTCGTCGTCTCGGCCGAGGAATGGGCGCGCAAGACCGTCCGCAAAGGCACGCTTGCTGAATTCCTGCTGACCTCGCCGCTGCGAGATGCCGATCTCGATCTTGAGCGGGTCCGCGATCAGCCGCGTGACCTCGAGCTATGAAGGTTCTGCTCGACACCAATGTGCTGTCAGAAGTCAGGCGGCCGGCGCCGGAGCCCAAGGTGCTCGCCTGGCTCGATACGATCGACGAGGATCGGGCCTTCATCAGCGTGGCGTCGATCGCCGAGCTGCGGCGGGGCATTGCACTGATGGACGACGGCCGGCGTCGCGAAGCGTTGGCCGCCTGGCTGGCGGTCGAGCTGCCGGGGCGCTTCTCGGGACGAATCTTGCCCATCGATCCGGCGATTGCCGAGCGTTGGGGCGACGTCATGGCGCAGGCGCGCCAGAGCGGCTTTGCGCTCTCCGTCATGGACGGCTTCTTTGCAGCAACGGCGCTCGCCCACCAGCTCGTGCTCGCGACCCGCAACACAAAGGACTTTGCGCCCCTCGGCGTGCCGCTGTTCAATCCCTGGACCGATGAAAGCGAAACGGGATGACCGCTCCTGTTCGCCTTCCGGATGCCGCCTCGCTCGAAGCCGTCCTGACCGGGCTTGATCCCGCCTCTGCCTATGCGGATCGGGTCCCCGCCCACGCCCGCGCATTCCCGGGTTTCGAGTTCCGCATCGTGCGCATCGACGACGACTATTGGCTCGGCTGGATTTTCCTGATGACCTGCGGCCTCTCGGTCGAGGCCGGCATCGGCCAGGCCATCGCGGCCGGGCTGCGTGAGCGGCGCGTCCGCCTACCTCACGATGACGCGCGCGGGCTGCTGCGCTTGGCGAACGAGCCTTATGGATTCTGACGGAGCGCCACCCATGGACGACATCACCTCCGGCGCGCTGGTCTCCGACCCCGAAACTCGGCGGGCGCTGCAGCTCGACACGCTCTCGGCCATCCTGCCGATGGAGCGGCGCGACCGGCTCGCCGAGCTCCTAACCGACGACGACGTTGCGACGCTCAAGCATCTCGCTCAAGAAGGCCTCGGCGAGAACTCGTTGCGGGCGCTGGCCTCCGATCTCGCCTATCTTGAAGCCTGGGCTCAGGCCGCGACCTGTGCGGCGTTGCCGTGGCCGGCCTCGGAAAGCCTCGCGTTGAAATTCGTGGCGCACCATCTGTGGAACCCGGCGAAGCGCGAGACCGATCCCCAGCACGGCATGCCGGCTGAGGTCGCCGCCGCGCTACGCAAAAGCGAGATGCTGCGCAGCACCGGCCCGCATGCGCCTTCGACGGTCAAGCGGCGCCTCGCAAGCTGGGGCACCTTGCATCGCTGGAAAGGGCAGGAGGGTCCGTTCCGCTCGCCCAGTTTGCGCTCGGCACTCCGGCTGGCGGTCCGGGCCAGCAACCGGCCGCGGCAGCGCAGGAGCAAGCGGGCGGTCACCCGCGACGTCCTTGACCGTCTGCTCGCTACCTGCCGGTCCGACCGCCTGGCCGACACCCGCGATCTTGCCATCCTGCTGCTGGCGTTCGCCTCCGGCGGACGCCGGCGCAGCGAGGTGGCGCGGCTGCGGGTCGAGCAGCTCAGCGACGAACCGCCGGTCCCGTTTAATCCGCAGGACCCAAAATCCGAGACGTTGCCGTGCGTGGCCATTCAGCTCGGCCGCACCAAGACCGGCCAAGCGGATGAGGCGGGGAGGGTGCTGCTGGTCGGGCCGCCGGTTGAGGCGCTGCGCGAATGGCTCGAACGGGCCGACATCAGCAAGGGGCCGATCTTCCGTGCCATCGACCGTTGGGAGGCGGTGGAGGAGGGGGCGCTGACGCCGCAGTCGATCAATCTGATTGTGAAGCGGCGCTGCGCGCTGGCGGGCTTGGAGGCGAGGGAGTTTTCCGCCCACGGCTTGAGATCCGGGTATCTGACGGAGGCGGCGCAACGCGGAGTTTCCTTGCCGGAGGCAATGCAGCAATCCCAGCATCGATCCGTGCAACAGGCGGCCAATTATTACAACGAAGCAGATCGACGACTCGGTCAAGCTGCACGGCTCGGTGTTTGAACGGCCGCGGCCCGAGGCCGAACGTAAATTCGGCTAGTCTAGCGGCGGGGTGAAAAGGGGTAGACTGGACGTCGGCTGGGACGCGATTCGGGCCATTCGAGGAGAGTTGACCGCGGTCAACTTTCTCTTGATCGGGGGGTGATCAGCCTTCGCGTGCGGGCCGGAACCTGTCCAGCGGATGCACGAGCGGGTGGTGGCGCGAGGTGGGATCTCCGTGGAGTTGACCGCGGTCAACTTTTCCGGGAGGGGCCCAGTATGACTGTTAAGGATTCGTTTACCCTTTAATTGTTGCGCGATCGGCCAGAATCGGGCGTACTAGCCACGCTTTGCGCATATCCTGCATCCGAAATTCGTAACTACGCGAGAAAGCCGTGGCCCTGAACGACCAACAAGCGATCGCGCCAATCCCGTCGGCCGCGCTCCCATCGATCCACGATACGATTGCGGCCGACGCGCGGGAACTCTCCGCGAAGCTTCATGCCCATCGCATGAAGCTGTTCCCGCCAAAAGCTCGCAAGAACCTCCGCCGGTTTACATCCGGCGAAGTCGCTAAACTCGTCGGTATCAATGACGGCTACCTCCGCCAATTGTCGCTGGAGGGAAGGGGCCCTCAGCCTGACACCAGCCCATCGGGTCGACGGTCGTACACATTCGAAGACATTCAGAGCCTTCGGGCTTATCTCGACGAATCCGGCAAGGGCGTGCGCCGATACCGACCGCATCGCGTCGCGGGCGAACAGTTGCAAGTCATCGGCGTCGTCAATTTCAAGGGTGGATCAGGCAAGACCACCACCGCCGCGCATCTCGCTCAACATCTCACGCTACAGGGATATCGGGTGCTCGCGGTCGATCTCGATCCGCAGGCCTCGCTCTCGGCGCTGCACGGCTATCAGCCAGAGTTTGACGTCGAGGAAAACGGAACCCTCTACGGCGCCATCCGCTATGACGACGCGCGTCGCGAGCTGGACGAGATCATTCGACAGACTTACTTTTCGGGGCTCGACATCGTCCCCGGCAATATCGAACTGATGGAATTCGAACACGAGACCCCGAAAGCGTTAGCTATGCGCCAGTCGGGTGATCCGCTGTTCTTCGCCCGCGTTGCCCGTGCCCTCGCCACCGTCCAGGACCGTTACGACGTCGTCGTGATCGATTGTCCGCCCCAACTTGGGTTTCTCACGCTCTCCGCGCTCTGCGCGGCAACCGCGATCTTGATCCCGGTGCATCCACAAATGCTCGACGTCATGTCGATGTGCCAATTCCTCATCATGACATCCGACCTCCTCGCCGTCGTCGCCAAGGCAGGCGGCAACATGAATTACGATTGGATGCGCTATCTCGTGACGCGCTACGAGCCCGGTGATGGACCGCAGGCCCAAATGGTCGGCTTCATGCGCTCGCTGTTCGGCGATCGCATGGTCACCAATATGATGCTGAAAAGCACGGCGATCTCCGACGCCGGTATCACGAAGCAAACACTCTATGAGGTCAGCCGCGATCAGTTCACACGCGCTACCTACGACCGCGCGATGGAATCGCTGGACAGCGTCAATGGCGAAATTCAAAGCCTCATCCAGACCGCATGGGGGAGGGCCTAATGGGTCGCAAAAACCTGCTTGCTGACCTCATGGACGACAAGTTGACCGCGGTCAACGAACCGCTGTCTGGTGAGCCCAGCGACAATCGGAAACCTTCCCAACCAACACTCGGATCGCGCGGGGCAGTCGGCGCCATGAGCCGCTCGCTCGAGATGTTGTCCGCGGAGCGCGATGCCGCCAAGGCCCTGACCGAACAACTCACCACCGGTCAAGCCGTCGTTGAAATTGATCCAGGATTGATCGACTCCTCAATCGTTCCGGA
Organism: Bradyrhizobium sp. Ash2021; assembly: GCF_031202265.1. NCBI lineage: Bacteria > Pseudomonadati > Pseudomonadota > Alphaproteobacteria > Hyphomicrobiales > Nitrobacteraceae > Bradyrhizobium > Bradyrhizobium sp. Ash2021. The sequence continues at coordinate 29,066 of NZ_CP100605.1, forward strand.
TCGCATGACGGGCGTCGACGAGAAGCAGCCCGCTCTCGTCGAATCGATTCGCGCCAATGGACAATTGGTTCCGATCCTCCTTCGCCCGCATCCAACCAGTCCAGGACGATTTCAGATCGCCTATGGCCATCGTCGCGTCCGTGCGCTTGCCGAACTTGGCCATCCCGCGCGGGCCGTGGTCCGTGACCTGAGCGACGAAGACTTGGTGGTGGCACAAGGCAAAGAGAATGGCGAACGCGAGGATCTGTCGTTCATTGAGCGGGCAACTTATGCCGCCGCGCTCGAGGATCGTGGATTCAAGCGTGAGATCATCATGGCGGCGCTCAGCGTCGACAAGACAGAACTCTCCCGCCTCATCTCCGTCACGAGGGCCCTGCCACGGAGCCTGGTCGACGCGATCGGGCCAGCGCCGAAAACGGGCCGCCGGCGCTGGATGGAGCTGGCAGAGCGGATGGTGGGTCGCCACGAACAAAAGGCATTGGCTGACAGCGTAGCTAGCGATCGGTTCGTGCGTGCTACTTCCGACGAACGGTTCGCGATCACGTTCGCCGCGCTGGCGCCCCGCAAGCCCAAAGCTCCACGGCCGACGAGTTGGACTGACGACGACGGCAAGAAAATCGTGAAGATCGAACGTCGCGCAGATAGCGTCACGCTCGCGCTTGATGAAAAGGCCGCGCCGGCGTTTGGAGACTTTGTGATTTCGCGGCTGCCGGAACTCTACCGCGCTTTTCGCGAGGGACGCACCGATGAATGACATCGCGCGTCTCGCCCCTTTGGATATGGCGCCGTCCGGACCTCTCATGGTCAGGCGACGCGATGCGTACCCGCGTTTCCGTCCTCTAACCGTAGGAGCATAGCGGAAAAGAAAAGGCCCCCGAAACGTCTCCGTCCGAAAGCCTTCTCTCGTCATGTTTGGCGACTGACAGAGAATCACTTTCGCGAATCGCAGTCAAGCGTCTTTAGCGACGGCGCCGTTTTGGCGAGCAGATTTTCTTTGCCCGCATGAGGCAAAGACATGCAGTCACACTCTCCAACGACGCCCTTTGGGCGGCGATCGCTGACGCTCGCGCATGTGGCGAGCCAAATGGGGGCTACGGCGCGGCCCCCTGAAAAGGTCGTGCACAAATGGAATGTTTTCCACGCCATCTGTACGGCGCGGCCGCGCCTTGGGGTGTCGGAGCGCTCGCTTTCTGTGTTGAACGCGCTTTTGACCTTCCATCCGGAGACGGCACTGACAGGGGAGGACGACCTTATCGTCTTTCCGTCCAACGACAAGCTGACGTTGCGGGCGCACGGCATGCCCGCTTCGACATTACGCCGCCACCTCGCCGTCCTGGTCGACGCTGGATTGATCATTCGGCGCGATAGCCCAAACGGCAAACGCTACGCGCGGAAAAGCGGCGCCGGCGAAATCGAGCTTGCCTTCGGCTTCGATCTGTCACCGCTCGTCGTGCGGTCAGAAGAGTTCGAGCACCTGGCGGCCGACATCGAAGCAGAGGCGCGCGCGCTCAAGCTTGTGCGCGAGCGCATCACGTTGTGCCGGCGCGACATCGCCAAGATGATTGCCACCGGCATCGAGGAAGGCGTCCCGACGCGCAGGGGAGGGCAGGGGCCGGCCGACTGGCAAGAAGTCCACGCCGCCTTCAGGGCAATGCTAGCCCAGATTCCGAGGACCGCTACGCGTCAGCAGCTCGAGCCGATCGCCGACGAGTTGTCTCAACTTGCCGACGACGTGCTCAATCTCCTGGAGGCACACATTAAATCCAAGAATCTGAGCGCCAATGAGTCCCAGTCTGAGCGCCACATACAGAATTCAAATACAGACGCCCCTATTGATCTTGAACCTAGCCTCCAAGAAGGCAGGGCGGGGAGAGCTGAGCCAAAACTTCAACCATCGCGAGTCGCGGAAGGTTCGTATCCGTTGGGAATGGTCCTGAGTGCATGCCCGGACATCGTCGATTATGCGAAGGGCGGGATTTCGAACTGGCGCGATTTCCTGGCCACCGCGGGCGTTGTGCGATCGATGCTGGGGATCAGTCCGAGCGCCTGGGAGGAGGCGCAAACCGTCCTGGGCGAAATGCAAGCGGCGGTCGTCGTCGCATGCATCCTGCAGCGTGGGACCACGATCAGATCAGCTGGCGGCTACTTGCGCGGACTGACGCGAAAAGCGGAGGTCGGGGAATTTTCCCTTGGGCCGATCCTGATGTCGCAGATCAATTCCCGGCTCCACGAAAAGCGACGAGCTTGAGCGATGGGAAGACCGGGGACTGTGCCGGATTCCGGCTTGAGCGGCCGTAGCGAGGTCGTTCGGCTGCATTGCGGGCGATGTTGCCGACCTTACGCGAACCGGTGTCATAGGGTCTTCCTCGGCTTCGAGTTGTCGCTCCCCGTTGCATGGCTGGATTCCTATGGCCGCCGACGGCTCGGTCGACCGCTGGAGAAGATTTTTCGCTTGCCGGATCCATCCGCAAGCGGGGGCTCCGCTGGATTCCTTGCGCTCGCCGTTCGCCGCCAAAAAATTCTTTGCCTTCGGCCGGGTGCCGCGCGCGCTCGCCCTCTGCCCGCGTCTCGCGGCTTCTGCTCTGTTTCGTCGTTTCGGCCGTTACGGACATCGTAACCTGGCGCAGGCCCCAGAACATTGTTGGTTCAAACCAACAGGGCAGGGGGCGCGGCTGGGCTTCCGGTTTCGGTTGTCTTCCGTCAACACCACCGTCGCCTGTCCAGTGATGTGAACTGGTTTCGACTCGGCGCCTTCTTTCTTTTGGATCGGTCTACCTGACTCTTCTGGCAGGGGATTTTGTGCCCGGATTTCAGGATTGTGCGGCACGCGCTGATCCGTAGCGGGTGTTGGTTCAAACCAACAGGGGCGATGAAGCGGCCGGTTTCATCAAGATCGTGCCAGCAGGCGCAGCACGGTTGGAGGGGGAAAATCGATGAAACGGGCGCAGATAGTTTCATCAAGGTTCACCCGATGAACACGATCGTCATCAACAATCAAAAGGGCGGCGTCGGCAAGACGACGCTTGCTGTGCATCTGGCCTGGTTTATGGCGGAAGCTGGCCGCCGGGTTCTGATGATCGATGTTGATGCGCAGGGCAACGCGACAGACACGCTCAGGCAGCATACAGGGTCGACCTCGGCGGCCGATCTCTTCAAGCCGGCGACCCGGCTCGTCGCCGGCGAAAACAGCGGTATCACGCTGGCGCCGGCCGACAGCTCCTTGACGGATATCGATCGCGGCAATGCTGCTGCCGTCATGACCCTGCAGCAGAATCTCGCCGATGCCGCCGAACGGTTCGATATCTGCGTGATCGACACTCCGCCATCGCTTGGCCTTCGCAGCGTCGCTTGCCTGGTCGCCGCCTCGCATGTGCTGGCGCCGATTTACCTGGAAGATTATTCCGTAAAGGGCGTCAAAGGACTGATGCAGACCGTGATCGGTGTTCAACGACGGTACGGTCGCCAGGACACGAGATTCCTCGGCCTGCTGCCTTCGAACTTCAATACCAAGTCGCCTCGCCAACGAACGCATTTGGAGCAGTTATTGCGCGAAGCGGGCAAGTACGTGTTCCCAGGCCAGATTGTTGCAAGGGATGGTTATGCCGAAGCCGTTGCGGAACGGGTTCCGGTGTGGAGCTTGAAACGCCGCTCGGCACAAGAAGCGGGTCGAGAAATCCGCGCGGTTCTCGCCAAGATCGTAGAACGGCTCGATCAGGAGACGACGAATGACGCTCGATCTCAGCTTTAAAGAACTGGTCGACGCCGCTGCAAATCCTAACGCAGCAACCGGGCGGCCGCTCTTGGTCGCGATCGACTGCATTGACGAAGACCCCGATCAGCCACGCCGTAACTTCAGCGAACAGGAACTGGAGGAGCTGTCACAATCGATTGGCGAGCATGGCGTGCTGCAACCCATCATGCTTCGTCGTTCCAATGAGGTTGGACGATACGTCATCGTCATGGGTGCGCGCCGGTACCGTGCTGCGCAGCGCGCGGGGCTGCGTGAAATGCCCGCATTCGTTCAAGAGGTAGGTTTGCCAGACCGATACGCGCAGATGATCGAGAATATCCAGCGCGATGATTTGCGCGCGCCTGAGATCGCGCTGTTCATCGCAGACCGGTTGGACGCCGGCGATACCCAAGCGGACATTGCGCGCAAGCTCGGCAAGCCAAGAGACTGGGTGTCGCGCTACGCTTCGGTTCAAAGCATGCCGGAATTTCTCCGGGCGAGACTTGAGGGCAGTTCGATCCGTGCTCTTTATGAACTCTACCAGGCTTGGCGCACGCATCCGGGCGAGATCGAACGGCTGTGTGCGACGCAGGACAGCTTCACCGACGCGCAAGCTCGGCAACTGGCCCGGGACGTACGCGCCGCGGCCGACCGCGCCAATGCCCAGGACCAATCGCCTGCTGGACCACCCCGATCCGAACGATGCGATCTCCTGCCGGAAGCAGTTCTGCCCCGCGCCGCTGCGAAAGGCCGGGAGGCAGCAACCGATCATCAACCGCCAAAAACTCGCGTCGTTTCACAATCGGCAGCATCGCTGGCAATCAGAGTTCGATATCAGAACCGGGCCGGACAGCTGGTTGTCGATCGACTCGCGACGCAAGGCTCCCGTCACGCGGTGGTGTTGGTCGATGGTGCGGACCATGCAGAAGAAGTTCCGGCGTCGGCTCTCACGATCGAGGAGATCCTGTCGAGATGAACTCGTTCGACACCTTCGCAGCCGCAGAGACAGACTACCGGCGTGTGGCGACGGAGCGACTTTCCCATCCGAAAGATGGCGCGTTAGCGCAGCAGCCGAAGGCCGAACGCGCTCCCCATAGCGCTGTAGTGAGGCCGCAGGCTGCTGGAAAGTCGCGGTCCACATCGCCGACGTTAGTTAGCGTGTTCGTTTCCCTTGCTGCCGACGGATACGTGTTCGCGATGGCTACCTGGTCAAAGGGGGACCGCGGGCAGAATTTGGCAGAGAGGGCAGGGCCCGTCGAGCGCTTCGGCGTGGCGAGCCCTGAATACAAAGAGTGTTGGTTTGAACCAACACCGAGGGGTACGTTTTTTTGCTTTCTAGTGCAGGATAGGCTTCGCGCCAGCGATGTATTACATCGCGATTGGGATTGGAGTGCATGGCTCTGATCTCGCTTCGCGTCTCCGACGAAGTCGCGGCGGAGTTCTCAGTTCTGGCAGCTACCCAGGGCGGCAAATCCGCGCTGCTGCGGCGTTTCATTGCTGATGCACTAGATGCACCATCGCGGCGCATCTCGGCGTTGCCGGTCGGACGGTCGGAGAAGGTGACGGTGCGATTTCGCGAGAGCGAGATGCGGCAGCTCGCGGAAGTTTCACATCAGCGTGGCATGACCCGAACTGGCTGGATCGTCGCGCTGGTGCGCTCGCGATTGGGCTCGCCAGTGCGGCATTCCCCGGACGAGCATGCCGCGCTTCGCGCCATTGTTCGCGAGCTCAACCGGATCGGCGGCAACATTAACCAGGTCGCGCGCGCCGCAAATACCAGTGTGCTGCAGGGCAGGGCGGTTGAGCCCGATCTGTCCGCAATTCAAGAGGCCAAATTGGTCATCGAAACAGAGCTGGCACAATTACGTAATGCGTTGAACGGTAACGCGGATTATTGGGATGGGCGGCGATGAGTCGGCGATACTCGCCGCGCCCAACCGGCTTGGCCTCCGAACTTCCGCCGATCTCGTACGTCTGGGAAACGCCCAATCGGCGTCCACGGCGGGCCGAGTGGGATATCCCCGATCCGGCCGCTCCCGGCCACCTTACGCCGGCGATGCGTGCAAAGCTCGAACGCATCGTGCGCCGAGCACCAGAGGTGATGGTCAAGATCACCGGTCGCACCAAGGGCGTGGCGCATCTCAAGTCGCACCTGGCATACATCACGCGAAACGGCGAGCTTGATGCGGAAACAGAGCAGGGGGCGGCAATGACGGGTCGTTCCGGATTGAAAGACCTGCAGCAACGCTGGGAGGATGATGCCGGTCTCGACAACAAGCGCCGCCGCGATGGATCGCTTTCGATCAACATCATTTTGTCGATGCCGGCTGGCACCGACGCTGTCGCGGTGAAGGATTCAGCCCGGGCATTTGCCATCGAGACGTTCGAGGGCAATCACGACTACGTCTTCGTCCAGCACCTCGACGACAAGCATCCCCACGTGCACTTGACCGTTCGGTCCTTGGGTCATGACGGCAAGCGCCTCAACCCGCGCAAGGCGGATCTTCAGGCCTGGCGGGAACGGTTTGCCGCGGAGCTTCGGCTTCGCGGGATCACCGCAGAGGCCACACCGCGGCGCACCCGCGGACGGGTTCGAAAGGCCGATCGCGGCGCGGTGCTGGCCTTGCGCAAGCGCGGGATTACCTCCGAGGTCGATCGACTCACGCGGGAGGAGGTTCTCCGTGAGGTAAGGGCCGGCAAGACGACCGAACGACCATGGGACGCCCGAATCCGGTCACGTCAGGACGCGATCCGGCGGCGATATCTCGACTACGCGGCTGAGCTGCAACGCTCTGGGACGGCGCGCGATGACGCGCTTGCGCGACAGATCCGTCAATTCGTGAAGGATATGCCGGCGATCGAAACCCGCCGGCATGTGTTGAAGAAGGAGCTTTCGGAGCTTGCCGATAGCCGGCGTCGCGGCGCGGAGCAGGGCGTCAATATCGAACAGCGGGGTGATACGCGAGGCGACGAACGCAGCAAGTAACCAACCGCGTGTCTGGGCTTGTAATAGGTCAACCACTATTTGGGCTATGCCGGATGGACCTGGAATTTGCCGCAACGTTCGATGCGCCTGGAATATACCCAAGTTGCTGCTCCAGGGCGACCAGGGCTTGGCGGGCTACCTCCAATGTAGCGGTGGCCTTGTTCAAGGCGTCCCACGCTTCGTTAGATTGCGAGACCGCCGCCATGCCGGTTTGAACCAGATTGTCTTCGACCGATGGTGACCAGTCTTCGAGGATTGCGCGTTCAAGATCGGGGAGCATCCGCGTGAGCGCTCGCTGCGCGGTAGCTTCCTTTTGTTCCTGGCTTTCAACCGTGGCGAGGGCTTTGCGATATTGCCCCAGCGCCTCGATGGTTTTCTTTTCAAGATCGGCTTGGTCGCTCAATGGCTTTCTCTTCCGATAGAATGTTCGAGCCACTAGATGCCACTGTGAAACAAACGAAGGTTTAACGCCGAGCAAGCAGTGGCGATGCGTTGAAGAGATCAATTCTTGATCCAATTATTTGTCTGGCCCCTTGAGCCCGGCTAGCAGGATTGCGAAGTCACCATCAACAGGCTGCTCGATGTCCTGGACGAGGAGAAGGTCGTCGCAGCCGTGTGGGAGTTGGATCCGGCGGCGAAGCCCAAAGAGCAAGAGGACTGCTGTCCATCTCAGGAAGATAGCAAGGGATCGTCGGCATCTTTGTTGCCCGCAGAGCGATACCGCACGACAACTTCGATGATTTCGACGACTTGGATTCTGACGCAGACGCGTAGAAGTTTCATATTTCAGCAACCATGTCCTCAACGGGAATCTAACCAGCCTGCCTTATTCTGGTCGCTGGGTAGGAGACCCTTGCGATGACCAGAATGGACGCCCGCCTGAACGGCGGCGGCGGTAATCGGCTGTACTTCGGTGACAACCTTACGGTGCTCAGGGAGCACGTGAAGGACGAGTCCGTCGATCTGATCTATCTCGACCCTCCTTTTAATTCAGACGCCAACTATAACGTGCTGTTCCGCTCTCCGACCGGGCAGGAATCTGACGCGCAAGTGGAAGCGTTTCGAGATTCGTGGGAGTGGGCGGACGCCGCCCGAGACGCCTACGCCGACGTGATCGATGCAAACGGCGACGTTGCCCTGGTCGTCTCAAGCCTCAAGAAGTGGCTCGGCGAAAACGCAATGATGGCCTACATCGTGATGATGGCCGCTCGCCTCATTGAACTTCGGCGAGTGCTTAAACCTGATGGTTCGCTGTACCTGCACTGCGACCCGACTGCGAGCCACTATCTCAAATTGGTTCTCGACGCGGTATTCGGTCACGAAAAGGCTCGAAGCGAGATAATCTGGAAACGAACCAACGCTCGTGGTACAAAAGGGAATTGGCCGCGGCTGCATGACACAATCCTCATGTACGGAAGCGAAAACGCCAACTTTATTAGCCAGACCGCGCCTGCCGACAAAGCCAAACTCCCGCATACGTTGATCACCGGAAGTGACGGACAGAAGTATCAGACGTTTGAACTCACCGGCGCCGGGGTCACCAAAGAAGGTGAAAGCGGGAAGCCGTGGAAAGGATTCAACCCCACGGAGATGGGCCGCCATTGGGGGAATAACCACCGCCAAATGAATGAGTGGGACCGTGCCAAACTGATTCACTGGCCGAGCAACGGCGGTTGGCCCCGTCGAAAAGCTGCGACTCCGTTTGACCCGGAATCTCGGCGTGTGATCGTAGGCGACGTATGGACAGATATCGACCGCCTTAACCAGACAGCTAAAGAGCGCTTGGGTTATCCGACGCAGAAGCCCCTTGCCTTGCTTGATCGGATTATACAGGCCTCTTCCAAGCCGGGTGACGTCGTCCTAGATCCGTTTTGCGGTTGTGGAACGAGCCTCGAAAGTGCGCAGAAAAATGGTCGTCGGTGGATCGGCATCGACGTTGCGCACTATGCGATGACCCTGATCGAAGGGCGGTTGAAGGCGAAATATCCAACCGTTGACTATTCGGTTCACGGCCGGCCGACGGATCTGGCGGGTGCGCGCGAACTGGCACGCCGCGACAAGTATCAGTTTCAATGGTGGGCAGCTTGGAAGCTCGGATCGCAAACCTATCGTGAAGACAAGAAGGGTGCCGATCGCGGCATTGACGGTAACATCTATTTTCACAACGGCCCCTACGGGGTCGGCCGCATCGTCGCTTCGGTGAAGGGTGGCGAGCACGTCGGAGTGCAGATGGTGCGTGATCTCCGCGGCGTCATTGAGCGCGAAGAGGCTGAGATGGGAGTCATGGTCACTCTCGCAAGCCCTACCGGCCCAATGCTGTCAGAGGCCGCGAGCGCAGGCTTTGTTCGAAAATCCGCACATGGTCGTTTGCCTCGCCTGCAGGTCGTATCGGTAGCGGATATCCTTGCCGGGCACACGCCAACGCTTCCGCCATTGCCGCAACCTGAGCGAAAGCAGCCAGCGGGTCGGAAACGAGCCCACGCCGATCAAATTGAAATGATTTTCCCGTTCGGTGGCGAGATCATCAAACCGCAGGAAGGCGTGCACGTTGATCCGCGATTTAGGCGTTTTGGTTAGGTAGACTCAATTCCCGAAGGCGGCGTCAAGCACGTGGGCGAGCCGGACGGCGGCCTTCTGCAGTTGCTCTTTCACGACGGGTTCGTTCGCATCAAGGTAATCCGCGCCGATAGTGACGCTACCGGCTGGCATGTTGCAGGAAGCCCCGCCCATCACGCAATAACCGGTCTTGGCGGCCTCTGAGATAGCGAAAGACTCGTTCGCCCAATCTCTTGGCTCGGAAGCCAGCCACCGCGTTTGCAGTTCCGGCGTGATGCCTTCCAAAAGATCGTTTACCGCGTCCGCAATGTCGGGACCGACCGCGTGCTGCACCAGGCAGTTGTCCCATGTCGCGTGCAGATTTCCGGAGCACTGCCCGTTCACCCTGATATTATTGCCGCCGCGGTCCTCTTCGAAAGAGACGTGCAGCGGCTGATGGATATCACCAACCCAGTGTCCCAAGGATTTCAGCGCAATTAGGCGATCGGCATCGGCCGCGTCTTTCGACGAAAGAACCTTGGCGTCGTTCAAGATCGCGGTGAGTACGCATTTGTCTGCCTTGGGGCAATTGTCCGAAGTCAGCCCCTTCGAATCTCGCGGCAGATTGACGTAGTGTTCGGGCGCGCGGATTCTCGGCTGGCCGCGGAACGGATGGTCGGGAAAGACGCAAGAATCAGAGAAAGTTTTGAACTCGGTATCGGATTCCATCAGCCTGCGAACTGCGGCCCGCGTGTCCTGGTGCGCGAGCTGGAAAGCAATCTCGCAAATGATTTTGTGGCCCGGGTCGCTCCAAGCCCGGGCATTGTCGCAAAGCGAGGTGAGGGCCAACGCTGCGAGCGAAAGGCCTCGTAAAATCACGGTCACGCGCGGGGAAAAATCATCAGTATCTTCCTCATGAGCCGCTCTTGTATGCGGCCCAATTCTCCCATTGTTTGACGGCGGCGCCTTCAGTCCGGTCTTCGGTACGGTGCTGCACACCTTTAAAGTGTCCCGAGGCAACCCAAACCGATTCCGACTTTTGACGCGTGCTGACGACGTAAGTCTCGCCTGAAACGCTGACGATGGTGGGCTCTCGCCGCGGGTACGGGAACAGCTCCGGTGACCGCCGCCCGTAACGCTTCAATCGGCCGAGCACTCGGTATGACAAAATCCTTGGGCATTTCGACAAATACGTCGCGCGTGGACAACTTCATCAAGCCAGCGAAATGACGCTTCCGTCTAGGAACCGCTGTCTCTGCGTGCTGGCAAATTGCGTGCAGCGTGGCTGGTTGGAAAAAAAGTTCCAGATCAGACAGTTTTGCCAAAATCAATTCCGCTCGGCGTATCAGGCCGTCGATTTCTGTTCTGATCGAACCTATGGACGCAGCAACCCGTTGAGCGTCGCCAGTCAGCGACATCGTGACTGCCGCAGTCGCGTTCATCAGCCGGTCAAACTCGGCGAGGATAGCTTCTTTTGCTTACCCGTCCAATGCTCAATAGCGGACAATCATGCGCGTTCCAAAGTACCTATGGCCCTTTATTTTGCGCTTATAGCCGGCTGGCGCCTTGCCCGTCCGGTTAGTCAGTTGTGGATAAAACAAAGCCGCTCGACTGACGCCCCGTATGGTCACGCGCCTCTGGTAACCGATTCCAATAGCAAGCGGGCTTACAAAGGCGCCAGTTCGCGAAAAGGCTCCAGCAGTTGCTCAATTGTCATCTGGGCAGCCGCACTAGGATAGCGTCCGTTCTTCGCAATTTTGAAGGTAGAGCCCGAGGGCGGCTTCCTTGGGAGAGGGGAGGGGGTTCTCCTCCTTGTTAGGCCGCGGCTTCTCCTGGCCCTTCAAGCATCGGCGTGTCGAGGCTAGCTATTTCCGGCATCGCCTTGCCGGCGATCGCCTGCAGGTCGCCCACCATGCCAACCGTGGATTCAATGACCGCAACGATTTGGGTTTCACGCTTGGCCCATTGGCGACCCATGAATTTGCGCTCCTTGTCGAGATCCTCACGCATGTCATTGAACTTCTCGACGACGGCATCGACCCGCTGGCGAAATCTCGTGCCCGTCAGGTACTCGTAGACCTGCTCCATTTTGGTTTTCTGTCCCTGTTGGACCAGCCGCGAACTCGATATCTCGATGAGGGTCTGACGCAGCGCAACCGCCACGGCCAGTGCGCAACGCGGGTGCGCCACCCAAACGCCGTCGACCAGGTCAAAATGCTCGATGTGCTTGGGAAGGGCGTGCGAGATGATGAGGGCAACGTCGGCGCCACAGCGCCGCTGGTCCTCACGGAGCTTGGCCAGCCAACCATCGCTCCAGGCCTTGGTCCGCTTGGATTCCCAGAGGATCATGCCGGCGGGTTGCCCGACAGAGCCGTTGACTTGCTGAATAACATCGGCCCCCAACTCGCCCTTGGCGACCGGCTCAATGGCATCCATCGGAAACTTGCTGCGCAAAAGCTCCTCAAGCTCAACCTCGAAAACCTCACCCTGGGATTGTTGCGAGCCTTGCTCGGCTTTGCGCCTTAATTCCTCGATCGTGCGTGTCATTGATTCGATGGTCTGGTCCTTCTCGGCAACCTTCAGGCGCGCAGCTTCATCTGATTCTTGCTTGGCCTTCGCCCGGATGTCGTCAACCGAGGCCTGAACGCGCTTTTCAATCGTGAGGTCCATTTCGCGCTTTTCGTCAGCCAGCGCGCGCTCCTTGCGTATTACCTCGGCCTGAGCCTGCTGCGCCTCAGCCAGCTTCGCATCGCTGGCTTCAAGGTTCTTGCGCAGTTCGGCGGTCTCTGCCGCCTTGGCTTGCATATCCCCCGCAACCGCTTCAAGGGCCTTTTTGGCCTCGGCTGCCACCAGTTGGCTGCGCTCGGCCGTCAGCCGCTGCGCAACCTGATCTTCAATCTGCTCGCGCGCCCGCGCGACCGCGTCCTGCTCCTTGCGCAGGGCCTCGGTCTTCCTGGCGACCTCTGCGTCCTTGGCGGCCAGCTGCTCATTAAAGCGCTGTCGTGTTTCCTCGAGGAGGGGAGCGGCCAGCGATTCCGTGAGCTTGATTTCGTGGTTGCAGTTCGGGCAATGCAGGGTGGGCTCGTGTGAAGCGCCGGCGCCGGTTGCTCTGAGACTCATGAACTTCCCCTCATTGGTACGGCCGGATTCAACATCATCTGCGGGCGATTGCGATGTCGCGGCGCTGGATGTCCACATACGGCTAGCCGAACATCGACTTGGCCACCAGTTTTCCACCGAAACCGCATGGTCGAGGTGTCGACCAAGCCCTGGCTGCAGAAGCTGTTTAGCTAGGAATGTATTCTAAGGGGATTATATACTTGACACCACATGAACCAGATATAGTACAGGACTGCGGCCCGGAAACCGATTCGCGGGACGCTGGCGCGCCCGAGGTTTCCATTGAACTCACCCCTTCGATGATTGCGGCGGGGGCTGAGGCTCTGTCGGGGCGGTATTTCGATCTGTTAGATAGCTGCGAATACCACGCGATCGTGAAAACTGTGTTCGAGGCCATGGCGGCAAGGAGCGAAACACCTCTTCGCGTAATTGATCGAAGCGCAGAATACTGTCTTGAATGTCGTCGTGAAGACGCTTGAGTTCTTCAATCGAGGTGGGCGTAAAGCCGAACTTGAAGGTGCCCTCCATGGTGACATGGATCCGATGCACTCCGCCGCCTTCTTCCTCAATGGTCCAAGGATCATGAACATAGGCGTTCCTGCGGCGGGCCAATCCGCCCGCACGTTCGGCGAATTTGTTGACCTTGGTGATGATGTCTGGCGATCCACCGCGTACCTGGATAAGGGAAATCAGAACGCGGAAGCGGCTGGACGGTGAAAAGAGTTGCGTCGTCAGGCACGCCCCGATCCAGCGTTCAACGTTTGCCAGTTCCCAAATCGCCATGTTGACGCTAAAGTCCAAGGATGCCGACATGGCCGCAACGTGGCCCAGCCACCTCATATGTTCATCTAATCTGGGGTCTTGATCGCTCTCGGACATGACAAAAAAACCTGACGACGATCAATTTACTGCACAAGAGGCCCAGCGCCGTTTTGAGGCCGCGCTGCGGGCCGGGTTAAGCGCGCCGCACAAGCCGCTCAAGGACAAGCCTAAAGAAAAGAAACCGGCAAAGAAAGCCGTGCGAGAGCCGAGGAAGGATTAGCTGGGCTTTCCTTGAGGGTGCGACGGCACATTAGCCGCTTTCCTGAGGTCGGCGATCAGCTTGCTGAGACTATCCGCATCAAATTCAAACTCTATCGGCGGGAACGGGCTCGGCTGAATCGCCAAGATTGTGCCGCCATCGGATGCAAGGCCGACCTGAAATGAAGGATGCTTCGCGCGCAGAAACGCCCGCTGCTGGTGAATTGGTATTGAAGAATCGTGCGGGAGAGCATTTACCGCATTGGCGATCGATCCTATCAGGGCGAGAGCATCATCGCGACTTAGCCCAATTGACGCGCCAGACTCACCATTGGCGTCCGCTATCTCCAACACGATATGGTCTTGGTGAGGGGTTGCTGATATCCGGAGAGTCACGATTTCCTCCCTTTGGATCGCCAGCGCAGGAAGCGCCTAGCCTGTCTGCTCAGGTCTCGCTTAGTGAGGTTGACGATACGTCAGACGCTTACTAGCCGCGCCCTTGACGGCAAGGTCTGCACGTTCCACGTCGTCAACGCCCAAGGCGATACGGTTGGAATAACGGAAATCAAATTCTGAAAGGTAGCGGTGCAGGTGCTTCTCCGAGCAGTGCTGATAGATACCCTTCATGCCGCGCTTGAAGATCGAATAGTAGCCTTCGACCGTGTTGGTGGTGATGGTCGTGGTTTCGACGATAGGCTTGCCATCGGGGCGCATCTTGTCGGTGACCTCGTTCCAATAGGAGCTATCGCCAATTTTTGGTGACGGCCGGGCCGGTCAGGCGGCGGCGGTTATGGGCTGACGGTCAGCGGGTTTAGCGATGACCTCGATCCCGTTGTTGAATGTCACACCGAGAACGAGTTTTGGCAACTGGTTGTGGCCATCGAGACGACGCCAGCTTTTCTGCGCGGCCTCGAGCAGCTTGAAGACCATCGCGAGCGCCGTCCTGTTGGACAGGCATCCCTTCGATCGGATCGTGCGGTGGCGCACGGTAGCGAAGGTGCTTTCAATGGGATTGGTCGTTCGCAGGTGTTTCCAGTGCTCGGCCGGGAAGTCGTAGAACGCCAGTAGCGTGTCCCGATCCTTGCCCAGGCAGTCGGCCGCCTTCTCGTATTTGGGCGTGTAGCTCGCGATGAAGGCGTCGAACGCCAGCTCGGCGGCGGCCTTGGTTTCGGCCATCCAGATCTCCTGCAACGCGCGTTTGGCCTTCGGCTGCTGGCTCTTCGGCAACTTGGCGAGTACGTTCGCGGTCTTGTGCACCCAGCAGCGCTGCTCGCGCGTTTTCGGCCAGACCTCACCGGCGGCCTTCCAGAACCCGAGCGCGCCATCGGCGATGGTAAGCCGCGGCGGCACGTCGAGCCCGCGCCGCTTCAGATCGAGCAGCAGATCGCGCCAGTCCTGCGCGCTCTCGCGGGCGCCATCGGTGAAGCCGACCAGTTCCTTGCGGCCTTCCGGCGTCGCGCCGATCAGCACCAGGATGCACTGCTTTTCGTCTTCGAGGCGTGCCTGGAGATGGATGCCATCGGCCCAGATGTAGACGTAACGTTTCGCCGACAGATCGCGCCTCTGCCACGCGGTGTGTTCGTCAAGCCAGCCGTCCTTCAGGCGGCCGATGGCGGATGCCGACAATCCGGCAGCATCCTTGCCGAGCAGTGCTGCCAGCGCCTCGGAGAAGTCGCCGGTCGAGATACCCTTCAGGTAAAGGATCGGCAGCAGCGTCTCGATCGATTTAGAGCGGCGCATATAGGGCGGCAGGATCGAGGGCGAGAACCGGATGCGGTCGGGGTCGGTAGCGTCCGCCTCGCGATCGCGCACACGCGGCTGGCGGACGGCGACCGGACCGATACCGGTCATCACCTCGCGCTCCGGCAGGTGACCGTGGCGCACGACCCGCTGGTGGCCGTCTGCGGTCTTCAAATCGGCATGCTTGCCGAGAAAGTCCGCGACCTCGGCCTCGACCGCCTGGGCCAACAGAACACGTGCCCCAGTACGCAAGATTTCCGTGAGTTGATCGTCGACGTTTGCTGGCTGAATCAGCTTGATGATGTTATCGTTGGACACGGCATATCGCTCCTTCGGTGGAGAAGTGGAGGCGTCAAGCACCCCCACGATATGCCGCCTTTCCGATTCCCGCCGTCACCAACTTTCAGCGATAGCTCTTCCAATAGCGGACATACTGCTTTTCGCTGTGGTTGACTGCATCATGTCCGGCGAAGTCCGCTCCAACTTCCGGGTAGATGTTGGACTCGTCCGTCATAAGGCGACTTTCGCGGCTGATATTCTCGCGAATGATCGGGGCAACCTGAGCAATCGTCGCGGTGTCGATATGGAAGCTGCGGGCAGAGCCGCCGCGCTCGACAAGGGTAAGAACCGTGTTCTTATGGGTAGAGCCGCCACGGCGCACCGGCTGGCCCTTGAGACGACCGATATAGGTTTCGTCCACTTCAACGACGCCACCGCCGCCGCCCATCGGGGGCATGAGGCCACCCTCGCGCATGGCTTCGCGAATGCGATGGGACAGGAACCAAGCCGTCTTATAGGTGACGCCCAACGCGCGGTGAAGCTGATGGGAGCTAACGCCCTTCTTGGACGAGGCCATCAGGTAGAACGCCTGTAGCCAGACGTTCAACTTGATATGGCTCGACTCCATCACGCTCTTGGTGGTGACGCTGAAGTCCTTCCGGCATTCTTTGGCGCGGCAGCGGTAGACGCCGGGCTTGCGGGTCGGGAATGACTCATTGACCGTCCCACAGTGCGGGCAAACCCGCTCAGAGCCCCAGCGAAGGGCTTCCAGATACTCTCTGGCGGCTTCGACGGACTGGAAGTGTGCGGCGTTGAAGTGAGACTTGGACATGAGGGCCATCCGATCCCTTGGGATTGTGGTGTCAAGTATATAATCCCCTATTCTAAATGAGAACAAAACAGGATCAAGCTGTTTGCTTGAGATGCCTGCGGAAGAGGCAAAAAAAGCGGCAAAGTAGAGTGACGCGTTAGGGCTTAATGCCCTATCTTTGCTGAACAAATAACCGGCAATGGAAGCGGCAAAAAATGACCACAATCACAGCGATGGAGCCGCTTCTTCCCGACGATAACAAGGAACTTGAGGACCTGGCGACTGACCTGGTGGCGAAGGCCAGCGGGCTTGCCACCCGCTTGCATCCAGTGCTGCGCGCGTCCGTCGGCGACCTAGTGCGCTCAATGAACTGCTACTACTCCAACCTCATTGAGGGGCACAACACACTGCCGGTCGATATCGACCGCGCCATGAACAACGAGCTTGCAACAGAGCCGGAGCGGCGCAACCTCCAGCTCGAGGCGCGTGCGCACATTGAAGTGCAACGGATGATCGACCGTGGGGACGGGCCCAGCCCAGTCATGTCCGAAGCGTTCATCACCTGGACGCATCGCAACTTCTGCGAACGCCTGCCGGCAGAAATGCTGGTGGTCGAAAATCCAGAGTCCGGCCGCAAGATCACCATGGCTCCGGGCGTGCTGAGATCCGAGCATGTCCGCGTTGGCCGACATGTCGCGCCTGATCCGGTCGACCTGCCGGCGTTCATCAAGCGGTTCGCGGAAGGCTATACGTCGCCCAACCTTTCGAGGCTGCGTAAAATCATCGGCGTCGCCGCATCCCACCATCGCCTGGCGTGGATCCACCCCTTCCTGGACGGCAACGGCCGCGTTGCGCGACTGTTCTCGCACGCGCTGCTGCGCGAACTGGATGTGGGATCAGAGCTCTGGTCGGTTTCGCGTGGCCTTGCGCGAAGTGTCGATAACTACAAGACCATGCTGCAGGCCGCGGATGAGCCGCGACGCGGCGACCTCGACGGCCGTGGCAATCTCACTCTGGCAGGCCTAACGGAATTCTGCCGCTATTTCCTCTCGACCTGCATCGACCAAATCGACTTCATGGAAGGCCTCCTGGAGCCTTCCGAGTTGCTGCGACGCATGGAGATCTGGGCAAAGGAAGAGACGGCGGCAAAGCGGCTACCGAAGGGCTCATGGCCCATCTTGCGCATGGCGGTCCTCGATGGCGAGTTCGCCCGCGGCGACGCGGCCGATATTACCGGCTATGCGACCCGGCAGGCACGCACCGTGCTCAACGACCTCATCAATCAGGGCTATCTTATTTCCGAGACCACCCGCAGCCCGGTGCGGCTGGGATTTCCGGCTAGCGTGGTCGATCGTTGGTTTCCACGGCTTTATGGGGGAGGGCAGTGATCGCGACGTGTCATACCTTGCATGTTGTTAAACGCGCAGAGGCTTGTCACATCAAAGCTGAAATCCAGGGGCCAACGGTGCAAGGACCCGCCTTCGTCTTTAGCGGAAACCGCCTAGACATACACAAACAGGAGCTATCGCCAATTTTTGGTGACGGCCTGATCAGTCAGGCGGCGGCGGTTGCGGGCTGAGGGGCGGCCAGCTTGGCGGTGACCTCGATCCCGTCGGTGAATTTCACACCGAGAATGATCTTTGGCAAGTGTGCATGTCCGTCGAGCCGTCGCCAGGATCGTTGCGCCCCTTCGACCAGCTTGAATACCATGGCGAGAGCGGTCTTGTTTGAGAGGCAGCCTTTCGATCGGATCGTGCGGTGGCGGACGGTCGCGAAAGTGCTTTCAATCGGGTTGGTGGTGCGCAGGTGCTTCCAATGCTCGGCCGGGAAGTCGTAGAAGGCGAGCAGCAGGTCGCGATCCTTCGTCAGACAATCGACGGCCTTCTGGTATTTCGGCGTGTAGCTTTCGATGAAGGCGTCGAAGGCGACTTCGGCATTGGCCTTGGTCTCGGCCATCCAGATTTCCTGCAGCGCCCGCTTGGCCTTTGGTTGCACACTCTTGGGTAATTTGCCCAGCACGTTCGCCGTCTTGTGCACCCAACAGCGCTGCTCGCGTGCTTTCGGCCAGACCTCGCCGGCCGCTTTCCAGAAGCCGAGCGCGCCGTCGGCGATCATCAGCTCGGGCCGGGCATCGAGCCCGCATCGCTTCAGATCCAGCAGCAGATCGCGCCAATCCTGCGCACTTTCCCGAGCGCCATCGGTGAACCCGACGAGCTCTTTCTTGCCCTCGGGCGTCGCGCCGATCAGCACCAGGATGCACTGCTTTTCATCTTCCAGCCGCGCCTCGAGGTGGATGCCGTCCGCCCAGACGTACACGTAGCGCTTGCCCGACAAATCACGCTTGCGCCACTGGGCATGATCATCCTGCCAGCCGTCCTTCAGGCGGCCGATGGCGCTGGCCGAGAGGCCGGGCGCATCCTTGCCGAGCAAGGCCGCCAGAGCGTCCGAGAAATCGCCGGTCGAGATGCCCTTCAGGTAGAGGATCGGTAGCAGCGTCTCGATCGACTTCGAGCGGCGCATATAGGGCGGCAAGATCGATGGCGAGAAGCGGATGCGGCGGGGATCGCCGGCTGCGGCCTCGCGATCGCGCACGCGGGGCTGGCGCACCGGGACCGCGCCGATGCCCGTCATCACCTCGCGCTCGGGCAGATGACCGTGGCGCACCACGCGTTGGTGGCCATCCTCGGTCTTCAAATCGGCATGCTTGGAAAGAAACCCGGCGACCTCGGCCTCCACCGCCTGGGCGAGAAGGGCACGCGCCCCATCGCGCAAAATGTCGGTGAGTTGGTCGCTGAAAGTTCCTGGCTGAATCAGTTTTACGACGGTATCCTTAGACACGGCATATCGCTCCTTTGGTGGAGAAGTGGAGGCGTTGAACACCCCCACGATATGCCGCCTTCCCGATTCACGCCGTCACCAACTTTGGGCCATAGCTCCACAAACAGAACCCGGAACCAGTATCTGTCGGGACTGCATAAGCTGTTTGAGGTGTCCATCACGCAGCAGGTCGAGGAGGGCTGTGTTGACTGGGTGAAAGCGGTATTGGCTAATGAAGATGGGGAACGGGAGATGTTTTGCGAAGACTTTGAATTATACATCTGGTTCGTGTTGCTTTTCCAGTCGGGCCATTTCCCGATGCACGGGGCAGTTCACTAAATCTGTTTAATTTCGCCGGACGTAGCCGCGACGGGCTTTGCGCACGAGCCAGGCCTCGAGCGCCTCGACGGCCTGCACCCGCCCAGCGAACAGATCGAGGCGCCGCCGGCCGCGCTGGCCGAGACGCCCCCATTCGCGCACCAATGCAGCATCGCCAAAGAGTGTCGGCTCGATCGTGAGCACATAGTACCGTGCCATGTTACGGGCCGGATCGCAGCGTTCGAGCACGAGGTATTGCACCGTGAGTTCGGACATGCGTCAGAGTCGCAGCCGCCGAAACGGCCGTCCAACTAAATTATTGAATCGATCAGAGCCAACAATTCAGAACTTTAATATCAGCGATCAATATACCTATAAAGGATTGTCAACCTCCCCGACAGGGCAGGCGGCTTGACAACCATGACAGCACGCCATCCATTGCTACAATCGACGATTTGCAGCGCCCGCCGACGATCGCCCTTGGAGAGGTAATGGCAGACGATAGCGATTTGTTTGGTTGGTGCGCCGCACGTCCGCGCTGGCAACAGGAAGCCATTCGCCTCCTGGCGGCTAAGCCTCATCTGGCTGCCGAAGAACTCGACCAGCTCGAAGAAGCCGTAAAGGCTGATGCGGGTCTTGCCGCCGGGAAGCCGCTCGCCTGGCCCGCCTTGACCAAGGCCCACCTGAAGGCCGGCAACAAGTTTGCGCCGGTCACTGTTCTGGGCGCCATCGGGCCTCTGCGCAACATTGACCGCCTGGCTGCGGAACAGCCCCCGCTGAGGTTCGCCGTCAATGGTGTGACCCTCATCTACGGACCCAACGGATCGGGCAAGAGCGGCGATTGCCGTATCGCCAAGAGAATCTGCCATTGCCTGCATGATGTGACGTTGCGCGGCAATGTGTTCGAGCCTGAATCGTCCGATCCGCGCGAGGTGACACTCACCTTCCGCGTCGATGGCGATGAAAAACGCACGGTCGTCTGGGATGATCGAAGTGCGCCGCCCGCCGAACTGGGCAGAATCTCCGTGTTCGACAGCGATGCTGCCGGCCTGTATGTCGACGCTGAGCGAAACATCGAGTTTTTGCCGTTCGAGCTGGCTTTGCTCACCAATCTTGCCGAGATCCTGCGCACGCTGGACGGCCGGTTCAAGGCCGAGGAAGCGCGCCTGACCAAAGCACAAAAGGCCCCCCTGCCGCTTGGCTACGACAAGCGCACAAAAGTATCGACAATGCTGGCAACGCTGAAGGCGGATCAGCATCTGCCCAGCGAAGAGGCCATGCGCGCATTGGCGGTCTGGAGTGAAAAGGATGAGGCTGACCTTCAGGCGGTCAAGCTGGAGCTTGGCCGGGACCCGGCGGTTCTGGCGAGGCTGAAGGAGGCCGCGATGTCGGCAGCCGCAACCCTGGTTGCCGATGCAACAGCCATCTTCGATTCGATCGGCAATACTGGCATCGCGAGACTGAAGGAAGCACGGCAGAAGGCCGCAACGACACGCGAAGCCGCCAAAGTCGCTGCCGAGGGCCTGACGGCGGAATCGGCGATCCCTCAGCTGGGCAGTGAGACCTGGCGGCAAATGCTGATGTACGCGCGCGACTTCGCGGCCGAAGCATATCCGGAACTTGAGCCGCCCCAGTTAACGTCGGCCGGCACGTGCGTGCTCTGTCATCAGCCCCTTGACGAGCCGGCGCAGGCACGCCTGGCCGCCTTTGATGCGTACGTCGAAGGTCGCGCCAACGCGGATGCCGAGACGGCGAAGAAGCACTTCGCGGACTGCGCTCGAACGATCCTCGATCTGAAGATTGCCGGCGGCCAGGACATCAAGGACAAGCTCGTCAACTTCGTGGAGGGCTCGACACCCCGCCAAGCTCTGGCAGACACGATCGAGCTGTATTACGCCGCCAGCCGGGATCGCCACGCTCTGGTTTCAGCAGCCATCAAGGCGGTCGACTACGCAAGTCTCGAAGGCCTCGTGGATCTCGACCGGTCGGGGGTCGATGACCTGCTCAGCGAAGCGGCCGTCGTGGCGAAGGAAGTCGAAGCACTGAAACCGAAAGCGGATGAGGCATCAAAGCGTCAGCGGCGGCAGCAGGAGCTTGACGACCTCGAAGCGCGGAAGAAGTTTTCCGCCGACATCGAGATTTTCGTGGAGCGAAGGAACTCGTTCGATCTTCTCTTGAAGACGAAGGCGTGTACCGCCGCCTGTGCCGTTGCCGGCATCACGTCCCACATCACGCGCCTCAGACGCAAGGTGCTGACGGCGTCGTTGCAGACGAGCCTTCAGGACGAGATTGTCGCGCTTGATCTGCAGCACCTGCCGTTAAAGCTCGCCGATCGCGGAGAGGTGGGAAAGAGCAAGGTCCAAATCGGCCTGGAGGCCCAGCAGAAAGTCGGCAAAAACAGCGAAATCCTGAGCGAAGGTGAGAGGCGGGCGCTTGCACTGGCGGGTTTCCTCGCCGAACTGAACGAGGTCGGCGCCCGGCACGGGATTGTCGTCGATGATCCGGTTTCGTCCCTCGATCACGCAAGGATGGAGGCCGTCGCGAAACGGCTAGTGAAGGAGGCCGCCGCCGGAAGGCAAGTGATTACCTTCACGCACAATCTGTTCTTTCACTACGCGGTGCTGGAAGCGGCCCACGACATGAAGGTTCCCCTGCGGGAGGAGTGGATCGCCAAGCATGCTGATGGACGGTTCGGGGTCATCGACAACAACCATCAGCCCTGGATTGCCATGGGAGTCACAAAGAGACTTTCGATCATCGAGGGTCTGCTGAAAGAGAAAAAGGCCACGTATTCCGAAGCCAACGAGGCCGAGCGATCGTTCGTGACGGACATCTACACCAGGATGCGGGAGACTTGGGAGCACGCCATCGAAGAAATCCTGTTCGCAGGCGTTGTCGGCCGTTTCAGGCCGAACATTGCAACCATGAAACTCAGGGCGGCCCATGTCGATAAGTCTGACTACGAGGCGGTTTACGCCGGCATGACGCGATGCTCCAAGTACTCTGGTCACGACCAGTCAGCGGGCGTGCCGACTGATCTTCCCAAATTTGCTGACGTCAAGGCCGACCTGGATAAGCTCGGCGCTTATGTTACCGCAGCGAACACCCGCAGGAAGGCGCTGGAAAAAGAAGGCCAGCTCTACGAAGAGGGGCCAATGGCGGCCGACATTCTCGAATAGTAGTCATTGCAGAATGCCAAACCGACATTCGAAATGAGAATGATGCATGGCGCTACCTGACGAAATTAGTTCGGACAAGGTCAACGAAATCTCCGAAGCCCTGGGCAAGATGTCAGGCGAAGAGATCGCGGCATTGCCGGAACTTGAGGGAACTGACTACCGCTGTTTCGGCAGGTTAATCCAATGCTTTTGTTTCATCGACCTCAACCTGCGTCGGGCATTAGAGGTGTTTTATCTAGCAAACAAACTGCCGGAAAAATGGTTGAAGGAATATCCCAAGATCAGCGACGCAGCTTTGACCGAGGCCCTGTCCGACGTTGTGCGGACGCTCGACCCAAACAGTGAGCCGATCGAAGTAACGCTGACCTGGTTGGCCGCCATTTCTAAGTTTCGCGGTTTTCGAAACCTCGCGGGTCATGCTGCGGCCAAGCGATATCCGAACGAAGACGTATATGTCTTCGCCAACAAAAACAGCAAGGACGCCAAAAAGGCGGGCCAATCTTTACCGAAGCACGGTCTCATGTTCAGTATCGTGGGCCGGTCCGAGTTCTTCGAGATGGTGCAGTCTGCGGTAGACAGCCAATCCTGGCTGTCTGGACGACTGGCGGTATGGTCCAAGGCCTACCCCGCCGACCCAAAGTTTAAGGAAACTGCCACCGTTTGAGACGTTTAGCAGGGGAATTGGCGAACTGTCGGCATTCTGCCGTGTTCGCCCTACCACCCCTGGCATATGGTTCCGGTCAAAGGAGACCGACATGAACCCCACTCTGATTGACCCAAAGATGCTTGGCTTCTGGGCTCGCTGCATCCGCGATGCGCAGCACCTGTCCCAAGAAGCTCTTGCCGCCAACGCCTCCGTCGACATCAGGACCGTGCAGCGCTTTGAAGCTGGCAAGACCGTCAACTTGACCTCGCGGCGCGCCCTGGCCAAGGCGCTGGGCTATGACAAACCCGATGTTTTCGATGACCCCAAGTTCATCGAGGAGGTGCTGAAGTTCTTCGACGGCTTGAAGACCATGCAGCAGAAAAACCTCGACGACCAGCATCCCGACCACATCCGGGTCAAGGCGCTGGCACTTGCCTCGGGTGCTGAGGTGATACGGTTTGCGGATGTCGTCAACGCGATGTCCTGCGACATCGACGACGGCCTTTCGGAGCCCGCCAAAGAAGTTGCAGCTAGCTTCTGTGACTACGTGCAGGAGCTGATGGACCTGGATGATTTCCCGGCGTCCGGCCGCCTTGGCATCGCCAAGGAGCTGGATGATCTGTTGCAGGACCTCCGCGAGAAGGACGCGCATGCTTATTTCGCAACGCGCGACCGCAAGTTTCGTGGACCGGACTGGGGCGATAAGCCGTCCTGGGAGCTGACGGTCGGCTTTCTTGCCATCGTGCCGGCGGACCAGAAGCTCAGCGAGCTCTATGTTCCGCGGAAGTCCAGGTTCGGGTAGTCGAAAACGCTGGCACCCCCGGCCGTGCACGTCCGGCACCTAGCGGCGCCGCTTAGCGCTTCACCCTGTCATATTCATCCAGCAGGAAATAAGTGTAGCTTCGAATGAGGTTGCAGAATAGCCGGGCCTCATGAGCGGACAGCGCGTCCGCGTCGGAGATGCCGCGGCGGAGGCGCGCACAAAGATAAAAGATCTGGGACGTGATGCGCGTACGCCCATCATCACTATCAAATCCTCACTGATTGCGAATGCAATCTATAGGAATATATTCCATAATCTATGTTATGCGAATAGAAATAGTGAAGTAATATCAATATCTTAATACGCATAAAAGGATGGGTTGCTCGAGATGGGCGCTGAAGTTTTTGCCGTCGAGTTCATCTACCCCGAACACGAGTTTGCCGAGTTGGTAAGAGCGAGCGGCGTTGTGACTTGGCGTCCTGAAGATGTCGTCGTGCTCAAGCGAAGAACGCCAGCAAAGATCAGCTACATGTTGGTGCAGAAGCGGCTTGAAAGGCTGGGCGTCGTGGAGCGCGGCGCAAGAGGCTCATCGCTCAGCAGCCCCTCCCCGTTTTGACCTGCATCGAACCGGAATGCATCTCATCTTCATCGTGTGGAATAAATGCTGCGAATGTCCAGAAATCTTCAGATGAGCCGCCGCTTAATCGTGAGTGGAAAGATGAGGCTCGTCCCCGCCTCCGAGATCAGAAGACCTCGACCGTCCCGGCGGCCAGCCGGCCGACGAGCTCGGAAATCCTGCCGAAGCGATCCGATAAGAGGTTCTCGACCGGGCCTCGCAACTGTCCGAGTGGGAAGCCGTCCTGCGTTGCCAGTCTGAGATGAACTAGAGGCGGCTCCGAAATCGCTGCACCGATCCTGCTGACGATAAGACAATGTGCGTGGGTACCACCCGTGATGCTCGATGCACTGGCACCGTTCGCGAGCTTCGTCATTGCCGCCTCCGCCAAGTGCTCTTGGTCCACTTCATTGAGATATTCCTGCACCTGATCGAGCGAGCTATGCCCTGATACGGCCAGCAGTTCGGCGCCGGTAGCGCCCGCGTGCGCCAGTGCCCGTAGCGCGGCTTTGCGGAGGCCACGGGCGCGATAATTTCGCGTCCTGCCATCATCGCACAGCACGGGCTTGAGACCAGCAGCAACGCACCAGTCGGCGAATTTGTTGCCGAATGCAGCGGCCGATGCGAACGGCCTGCCGTAGTCGTTGACCAAGAAAGTCAGCACGCCGTCGGCCCGCGCCTCCGCCGGCAGGGCATCAATCGCCGCCTGCAGCTGCGGCATGATCCGAATCGAAAGCATCTTGCCCGTGCTGCGCAGCGTTTTGTGCGGGCGCCACGTCAGCTTGCCGCTCTTGTTGTGCCGCTGGCCGATCACATGCGCGTCGTGACGCCGGGCGGCGATGTTGAGCAGCAATTCCAACGCCAGACGGGCCATTGAATGTTACGCGGCCCTAGTGACGTGGGCAACGGGCTTGATTGTCAGGCGATCGTGGTGAGCTTGAAGGGCCGCACGCAGAACCGGCAATTGCTTATGCGCCTTCAATCGTCGGAAGCCCTTGTTGGCCTCGATCATGCCGGCCGCGACCCATCGCAAGGCCATGCCAGCATCCCGCCAGCGTTTGACGTTGCGCCGTGACGCGGCGAATGGTGCCCATCATGTTCTCGGCGATGTTGGTACAGGCGAGCGATCGACGAAGCTTCTTCGGCAGCTTCAACCGGACGACAGTCAGGATTTCGTCGAGGCCTTCGAGGATGCTCGTCGCCACGCCGGGCCATTGCTGGTCGAATCGACGCGCGAGATTGCGGATCAATTTTTCAGCCTTGTCGGCGTCATCGAGCTCCCAGGCCTGGCGCAGCACCCGGCGGGTGGCCGCATGATGTTCTTTCGGCAGGCGTTCCATGATGTTGCGCGCCTTGTGGATCTGGCAGCGCTGGATCGCAGCGGCCGAACCGAAGGTGCGGCGGATCGCCTTCGACAACGCCTTCGCGCCGTCGACGATGAACAGTCTTGGCATCGTCGGGTCGAGCCCGCGCGAGACCAGGTTGTCCAGCAGGGCCTGAACCGTTGCGGCGTTCTCGGTCGCCCCTTCCACCAGCGCCAGCGGATGCTTGTTGCCTTCGCCGTCAACCCCGATCGCAGCGACCAGCACGAGATCGCCGCCGAGATGCAGCCCGTCGATTTGGATCCGCGAGAAGATCAAGGCCAAGACCGGCCTCAATGCATCCGCCGGCATCAGCTACAACAAGTTCCTGGCGAAACTCGCCTCCGACCACCGGAAACCCAACGGCCAATACGTCATCTCTCCGGAGATGGGCGCCGCCTTCGTGGAGGCGCTGCCGGTCGGCAAATTCCATGGGATCGGGCCCGCGACCAGCGCGAAGATGAACGCCCTCGGCATCTTCACCGGAACGGATATGCGGAATCAGACGCTCGAGTTCATGAACGCGAACTTCGGCAAGGCGGGCGCCCACTACTACTGGATTTCGCGCGGCGTCGACGAGCGTCCCGTCCGCGCCAACCGGATCCGGAAGTCGGTCGGCGCCGAGAACACGTTCTCAACCGACCTCACCGAATTCGACGCCATGGTCGCCGAGCTGGAACCTCTCATCGACAAAGTCTGGCGGCACTGCGAAGGCACCGGCAGCCGGGGACGGACGGTGACGCTCAAGGTCAAATTCGGCGACTTCGAGATCATCACGCGCAGCCGATCCGTTTTATTGCCGATCGCGAACCGTAGGGATCTTGCACATCTTGCAATAGGCCTGCTGGAGAACGCTACTCCCCTTCCGAAGGCCGTTCGCCTCTTAGGAGTCTCGTTGTCTTCCCTGCAGGGCGAGGACGACACTGAGGCGCAGCTGGATTTCAGGATTTGAACCAGACTAAACTTGTGGCTCGGCCAGCCCAAAGCGCTGGCGAAGTGTCCGGAGGATCGCAACAGTCCAATGCTTGAAAACGACCCAGCATTGGCCGCCATGGCGGAGGCGTTGGCCAAATCTGCCGACTACCGCGTCCTCCGGCGCCTGGTTCCTCGGGAGATTTTCACTTCATCCATCGGTCAAAACACGAAAACCGGCATCCTGCTCGACGTCGAGACGACCGGCCTCAATCAGCAGAAGGATGAGATCATCGAACTTGGAATGGTCAAGTTCGACTTCCTGCCTGACGGTCGCATCGCGAGCCTTAGGGATGTCTATACATCGTTCAACGAGCCGTCCGAACCCATCCCCCTTGAGGTCACCGCGCTCACCGGCATCACGGATGACATGGTAGCAGGACAACGGATCGACGACTCGACCGTCTTCTCGTTCGTGGACGACGCCGTGATTGTCATTGCCCACAACGCGGGCTTCGATCGCAAATTCGTGGAGCGCTATTGGTCGATATTCCAGCGGAAGGCATGGGGGTGCTCGGCGACCGAGGTCGAATGGCGGAAACACGGCTTCGAAGGCTCGCGCCTCGGCTACCTCCTGAATGGTGCCGGCTTCTTCCACCAGGCTCACAGGGCAGTCGACGATTGCCATGCCCTGCTCGAGATTCTCGCGTACGAATTGCCGACGACCGGAACGTCGGCGCTTGCCGTCTTGCTCGAGAAAGCTCGCAAAAAGACCATGCGGGTGTGGGCGGAGCAATCGCCTTTTGATCTCAAGGACTCGCTCAAGCGGCGCGGTTACCGGTGGAGCGACGGGAGCGATGGTAGGCCGAGGTCATGGTATATCGACGTCGACGAAAGCAGGCTGGATGACGAAATCGCGTTTCTGAAGACCAAAATCTATCTTCGGGACATGGAGCCGCGTCTTCAGACCTTGACGGCGTTTGACCGATTTTCGGTCCGAGCATGAAGCATACTTTCGGGCGTCCAGCTCGGTTGCGTGCAGGCGTAATGTCCCGAACGCTCTGGCGTAGACCAAGCACGCCGCCGGGGCGAAAAAAGGGGGTCTGAAGATCAGGCGATCGGCCGCTCGCGCGGTGGCCTGAGCACCAAGATACATATGGCCGTTCGCGGCTTGGGATGTCCGGTGCGGTTCCACGAACATCCGATTGTCGCGCCCGGTGGAGCCTTTCTGGTCAGGCCGACCTATGATCAGCGGCGCCATCCGCTCCCACGCCGCGTCGCTCAAAACCAACCGCTCCATCACACCCAAGACTGCCTCCCAAAAAGCAGCCTTGAATCTGATTTGCTCCTAAAAGGGAATCCTTAGAGTCCACACCACCTAGTCCCATGATAGGAGAACCTGAGGTATACAGGCCCTCGGAAACCAGCATCGGCGCATACGATGCCGCTAAGCAATGCTGAAATCGACGCCGTCATCACGGTGCTTTGGCGCACCCACCCTAACCGCCCAACCAATGAGCCTGAAAAGATCCCTCATTGAACAACCGCATCGCCTCGGTCAACCGCCAGCCAGATAAGGTTTCCGACAGGGACAGGTTGCGCCTGACACCGTTCTCGAAGAGAATGAAGGTGTCGGTTGTTGCGCCTACGATGTCCATGTCGGTGTGCGACATCATCCGGCGCTGAACCACTCTGAACACCACTTCCTATCACACCGCGCCGGCTGGCTGTCGCATGCCGGCGCACAACAGGCCAAACATCCGCGTGTCTTCGCCGCGCACTGCCAAGTCCCGCTCTCGCAAGACGCGCGTCAGGCAAAGCTGGAACACCTTGCTCCGCCGCGTCAGCCGCTGGCGAGGCGCGCGCTTGGTGCGACGGACGCTGCCCGCAGCGCCGCGGGCGGTTCGGATCGTTTGCCTCGCGGCGCTCGTCCTCGCGGCATTCTCGCTGACAAACCTCGTCTATCACGTTGTCCGCAAGCCGAGCGAGCTGCTCTTTTTCGTCGGCGGGGCGCTCGACAAGGAACCGATCGAAACGTGGCGGCGGTACGAACCGCTCTTCCACACGTATTCCACCAGCACGATCACGCCCGAGCTGCTGGCCGCGTTGGCGCAGGTCGAAAGCACCGGCAATCCGGTGGCGCGCACCTACTGGCGCTGGCAGCTCACCTGGAACCCCTTCGCGGTGTACAAGCCCGCCTCCAGCGCTGTGGGCATGTACCAGATGACCGATGCGGCTTACGCCGAGGCGGCACGCTACTGTATCCGAGGGAACGCTGTCGTAGATACCGACTGCGGGTTCACTGGCCTCTATACCCGCGCGGTCCCGAGCCATGCCATCGAGCTCGCGGCCGTGTACCTGGACCACAATGTCGCGGCCGTTGTTGCCCGCGCGCCAGACGCGGCGGCAAGCCCGCAGCAGAAGCAGGATCTCGCCGCATTCATCCATCTCTGCGGCGCAGGTCCCGCCTCGGCCTTCGTGCACCGTGGTTTTCAGATGATGGCCGGCGAGCGCTGCGGCGATCACCTCGTCGCGGCCTATCTCGCCAAGGTCAATGCGATGAAGCGGCAGTTTCTGCGCCTTGCTGCCAACAGCCGGAATTAGCGTCAAATGGATGTGTTACAGTGCCAGCCCACCCAATCAGGCTGACGCGACCCGGATGAACGTCCGGTAGTCCGCGTGATCACGCCGCATTGAGCACGCCTGCCGATTGACGTTAACTCTCATGAGCTTTGTTGGTTGTTACTCGGCTTTCGAGGTTGAGGTGTGTTAATCGGCCTGGGGTCCCGACGCCGATCGGCGAGCTAAGCTATTGATCTGCCTAGCGGTGAAGGGGCGCATTGCCTCATCAATAATGTTACCGGAGAACTGACCGTCAGGATTAGGGCGGCGATACCGAATCGGATCGGTGTCGCCGATGGCAGGACGGATCAGCATGGGTGCGCGGCGCGAGATCACGGCGGCGGTGGTAGACCGCTATCGATCTGCGGGGCGGGCAGATAAGGGGCGCATTCTCGACGAGCTTTGCGCGGTGACGGGCTGGCATCGCAAGCACGCGGTTCGGGCGCTTGCCATCCATGTCGCAATTTCGCCGGAGGCCCGGCGGCAGCGAAGGCCGACCTATGGCGCCCCTATCAGGGATGCGCTGGTGGCGCTGTGGGAGGCCTCGGATCGGATCTGCGGCAAGCGGCTCAGGGTAATGATTCCGACGTTGCTGCCTTCGCTGGAGCGGCATGGCCGGCTCAAGCTCGACCATGCCGATCGAGCGCTGGTGCTCGGCGTCAGCGCAGCCACGATTGATCGCCTGCTGGTCGAGACCAAAATTGCCGCAGCCGGCGGTAAGCGCCGGCGGGTCGGCTTTTATTCGGCGGTACGGCGTGAAGTTCCGATCCGGACGTTCAACGACTGGCACGATCCGCCGCCGGGGTTCTGCGAGGTCGACATGGTGGCTCATGGCGGCACATCTGTAGCTGGCTCGTTCATTCAGACGTTGACGATGGTCGACGTCGCGACCGGTTGGACCGAATGCATGCCGTTGGTGACGCGCGAGAGCGGCCTCGTCGTGCGAGCCATGGAGTGCGCACAGAACCTGTTTCCCTGGCTCATTCGTGGCGCCGACTTCGACAACGACAGCGCGTTTATGAACGATGTCGTCGTGCCCTGGTGTCGCATGCAAAAGATCGAGGTGACACGCTCGCGCGCCTACAAGAAGAATGATCAGGCGTTCGTCGAGCAGAAGAATGGCGCGGTCGTCCGGCGACTGGTGGGATACGGTCGCTTCGATGGCGTCGAGACGACACGCGTGCTGGAACGCTTGTATGCCGCATCGCGGCTGCACACCAACTTCTTCCAGCCGTCCTTCAAACTGAAGGACAAGCGACGCGAGGGCGCGAAAGTGATCAAGCGCTATCATGTTCCGGCCACGCCCTATGCGCGCGCACTGGCGCATCCGAAGTTGAGCAAAGGCGTCAAACGGCGTCTTCGAGAGCTTTATCGCACGCTCGATCCCGTGGCCCTGCTGGCCGAGATGAGGGACGCCCAGACGGAGCTCGGCACGCGCGTCGGCGCCCGAGCGGGCAAGCTCGCGGCAGCAGCCAGCCCACCGGCTCCGGCAACGAACGCGGCAGCGTTCGCGAAGGGGCTCGGCAATGATGTGCATCTGGGGGAGCAGCGCATCATCCATCGGCGCATGCACAAGCCATACAAAAAGCGCATGAAAATGCCATCGATGCTCGATCCGCACCTCGCCGACATCGAGCGCTGGCTGGCGGCCGAACCTCGTCTGACCGCGCTGGCCATCCTCGGTCGTCTCGCCGAACACTCCCCCGAACAATTCGGGCCGCCGCAGCACACCATCGTGCAGCGCTTGTTGCGATCACTCAGACGCAACGCAGCCGAGGTGATCATCCCGCGCATGGCCGGGGGTACGGCACCGGCCACCATTGGTGATCCCGGGACTGGGGCCGGCGCTGCGTGTGATGGGCACTCCGCGACGTCCCCAGTCCCTCCGATCCTGCGAGCAACGACGCAACCTCGGCCCGGCCGACAGTCGGAGCTACATCCGTCAAGCGAAAGTAACATCCTCAGATGAGGCAATACGAGGGGTCACTCTTGGACGCTTATTCACATTCTAACGAATGAAGCTCAATATTGAGCCGCCGCGCTGGGAGGCGAACATGCGCAGGTATTCGGCTTCGTTATTGCTCAATCGAGTACCGCGCCTTTCATGAGAAATCCTGTCCGCTGAACGACCTCGCGAACCATCGCTCCATGGCTGCACTGGACGATGTTCTTCCGAATGCGCAGAAGCGATGGGCTAGAGATTTGGGCCACGGCTGGTGCTGAGTATCACCGGAACTGTTTGCTGCCACGGTCGGCGCATGGTGTCGGAACCGCGCGCTACCCGGCGAACTCATGAATCACCCCCCCAAGTAGGCCAGAACAGCGTAGCAGCGCCTTCCTCAATCATCGTAAGAATACCGCGCACTCTGACGATGGAACGGTTACCCGGCGGACCAGGCCTGGTATCGCGCCTTGTTTTCTTCGTTTGGCGGATACAGCCCCGGCAACGGAACTCCCTTTTCGATTTCGCTCATGATCCAGGATTCCAGTTTTTCCTGCTCAACACAGAGTCCGATCACGTCGTCGGCGAACGCTTTCGGAATCACGACGGCGCCGTCGGCATCAACGACAATGACGTCATCAGGAAATATCGCAACGCCACCACAACCGATCGGCTCCTGCCAGTTGACGAAGGTGAGGCCCGCGACCGATGGCGGCGCTGCGGCCCCGTCGCACCAGACGGGCAATCCGGTCCCCAATACGCCCGCAAGATCGCGCACCACGCCATCCGTGACCAGAGCGGCAACGCCGCGCTTCTGCATTCGTGCGCACAAGATGTCGCCGAAGATACCTGCGTCCGTGACGCCCATGGCGTCAACCACGGCGATGCAGCCCTCGGGCATCGCTTCGATCGCGCTGCGCGTCGAAATCGGAGAAGACCATGATGCGGGCGTCGCCAGATCTTCCCGCGCCGGCACGAAGCGGAGCGTGAAAGCCCGGCCCACGATTCTCGGCTGACCGGGTTTCAAGGGTTTGGTGCCTCTCAGCCACACGTTTCTGAGTCCTTTTTTCAGGAGCACCGTGGTGATCGTCGCCGTCGTGATCGACTTCAGCAAGTTGAACTGCTCTTTATCTGTCTGCGCCATTTAAAAACCTTTCCTTGATCGATGTGCCAAAAGAGGGATTTGCCGCCCGCCACCGACGCGACGTCAAAACGCGAGATCGTGGGTTGGAACTACTTCCAAAGCCGAATTTCATGAACCTCGGGGCGACAAGCGAACGCTTGCCGATTAGAAATTTCCGGCGCGCTTATCGTGTCGCGCGAGCCGGGCCAGCAAGTAGTCCACTTCCTCGCGAGCCGTCTTGCTCAACGCGGTGCCCGGCTTGCGCTGTGTATCCGAGGCGATCGCGCCGCGCTTTTGCAGAATGTACTTCCGCACGGCAAGCCCGATGCCCTGCTGCTGCTCATACCGGATAAGCGGCAGATGCGCGTCAAACAGATCGTGCGCACGGTCCCGATCGCCGGATTTGGCATGACGCACGACGTCCACGAGCAATTCCGGGAAGGCATACCCGGTCATGGCGCCATCGGCTCCGCGCTCCATTTCGAAATCCAGAAACAGGCCTCCATTGCCGGTCAGGATGGACACCTGCCGCATCGAACCATCACGCTCGAATGAGCGGAGTGCGGAGATTTTCTCGAGACCCGGCCAGTCTTCATGCTTCAGCATGATGCAGGAAGGATGGTTCTGGACGATCTGGCGAATAACCTTTGGAGTCATGACGACAGATAGCGCCAAGGGATAATCCTGAATGACGAACGGAACATCGTCGCCGATCGCTTCCACCGCCTGCGCGTAGTATCCGACGATCTGATCATCCGTCTTCAGCGAGGACGGCGGCGCGATCATGACACCGGCCGCGCCGTGATCCATTGCGACCCTGACAAGAGAGCGCATTGCGGAAAATCCAGGTGCGGAGATGCCGACAATGACCGGAACTTTTGTTCGCGACATCACCCGCCTGGTGATGGCGAAAGCTTCCTCCTCGCTCAACTTTTGCGCTTCGCCTAAAATGCCGAGGATCGTAAGGCCGTTGGCGCCACGCTCCATATAGAAGTCAGTCACCCGATCGACTGACGCCATATCGACGGCTCCGGTCGTATCGAAGGGTGTGACCGCAATCGAATAGACGCCCTGGAATGTTTCGGCTTGCTTCATCGCCGCTCAACCTCTTTGTTAAATGCTGGGGATCAAGCCGCCGTCGACCCGAATGACGGAGCCGGTTACGTAGGACGAGCACTCACTGGCCAGGAACGCGACCACATTGGCGTATTCCTGCGGCTCACCATATCGTCCCATCGGAATCGAAGCCGTGCTCTCGGCCGCCACCTGATCCGGGGCGCGCCCTTCGCGTTTCGCTTTCTGCTCATCGAGAAATTTGATGCGGTCGGTCGCGATGCGGCCAGGCACGATGATGTTGGCGGTTACTCCATCAGACGCGATCTCCCGCGCCAGCGTTTTGGACCACCCAACCAGGGATAGCCGCAACGCGTTCGAAATTCCGAGATTTGCAATTGGCGCGACGATACCGGACGACGTGCTGGTAATGATGCGGCCCCATTTCCTTTGCCGCATGACTGGCAATACACGATCGGTAATCGCGATCACCGACAGCACCATGTTTTGAAAGCTCTTATTCCAGAGCGCCGGGTCTTGACCAAACGCCGTCGTTGGCGGAGGCCCGCCTGTATTGTTGACAAGGATATCGACCGGACCCCAGTGAGCCTCGATCGCTTCAATCTTCGGATTGATGTCCTGAAGGTTGGCAAGATCCCACTCCAACCCGAACGCCTCACCGCCCTGCGGCGTGATTGCGCTGACCGACCGGTCCAGCGCGGCACGATCGATGTCGCCGAGCACGACCCGCGCTCCCTCCCGGACCAACGTCCGCGCGATCGCCGAGCCCAAGCCGCCGGCGGCGCCGAGAACGAGCGCTGTCTTGCCATTCAAACCAAGGTCCATATTTCACCTAACTCCACACTTCGACGTTTGTTGGCGCGTTGCATCGGCGTGTCGCCTCGCGATGCTCCGAATAAGGGGATCTGACAGGAGTCCAGCCACTCGCAACGTCGAGAAGGCGCCCGGTGACCCTCAGCGCTTGCAACCAAGCTGCTGCCGGTCCTCCCACCGCCCTGCCGAGGTCTTGACGATCGCCTTGTCGTACAGGTAGGCGGTCGTGCAGGTGTGTTGGGGCGTGAGAAAGAGCCGATCTCCGACCTTCAGGCCCTCGGCCTCGACGATGGTGTGCTCCTCGCTCATCGACACGATGCGGCCGTCCCAGCGGAAGCGCTCCGACAGTGGCTTGTCAGGCGAGATGGCCTTGGACCCGGCGTCGAAAGTTGCCGTTCCCGCATGAACCGATATCACCGTCGTGAGCACAAAAGCCGCCTGCTCCCATTCCAGATCAGACAGCTCAATATCGTGTTGCGCGCTCGAATACGTCCAACTGCCCGGGGATACATAGCGCACCAGGTCGCGCGGCCAGAGATCGAAAGTATAGCTGCCGCCGGCCACCAGATCGGCATCAACCCCCTTCTGGCGCAGCACCGCCTGCAAATTGGCAATTTTTTCGGCGTTGCTCATAACCTGGCGACGACGCGCGTCGCGGTCGCCTTTGATATGTCCATCATAGGCGTGCCAGCCCGCGAAGCGACCGATATCATGGAGCGCGAATGCGAGATCGAGGGCCGCGGCTGTCATTGGCGCCCCGGTTCGCCCCATGCCAGGATCGAGGTCCACCCGCAGGTCCACATTGGTGTAATTGTCGCCTAACTGGGCATTCCAGCTGTCCAAACCTCGCTTGGAATCGACCATGCCGGTCAAGCGCGCGCCCTCATTGTTGCGAGCGCACGAGAGAAACCGCGCGACATTGGCCGGATTTACCGACGGATAGGCCCAGGTGACGTTCTTCGCGCCAGCTGCCACAGCCATTTCTACTTCGGCCGGAGTAGCGCACTTGAATGCCTCCACGCCCAGATCGAGCAACAACTGAACGATCCAAGGTGCGCGATGCGTCTTGACGTGAGGCATGAGTCGCTCGACGCCTCCGCACGCTTCGATCGTCCGCTTCAGGTTATGACGGATACCTTCTTCAAAAATGACAAAGCAGGGCGTCGAGACGTAGTCGTCCGGAAGCCGGTATTGCGGTGGCGAGATCTGGTTTTGATCAAGACGGCTATCCACTAGTTCTTCTCCCGTTCAGGCTTTCACAGGTCAACCGATCCGGATGTCACGCGAGCGGCCCAAAAAGTCCCTGCATT
This sequence comes from Bradyrhizobium sp. Ash2021, assembly GCF_031202265.1. Taxonomy (NCBI): domain Bacteria; kingdom Pseudomonadati; phylum Pseudomonadota; class Alphaproteobacteria; order Hyphomicrobiales; family Nitrobacteraceae; genus Bradyrhizobium; species Bradyrhizobium sp. Ash2021. The sequence goes on from NZ_CP100605.1 coordinate 64,783, forward strand.
GCTGGCGGCTGCTGAACGCCGAAGTTACGAAACCCGCGATATCACAACCGCCTTGTCAGGCTCCCGCTTCGTCTTTGACTCGCGAAGCCACAACATCGGCCATCTCTTCAAGCAGGCTCGCATGCTGGTCCCACGGGATTCGATCGACGCTCATTTGCGGCCGCCCAGGACTATCCACACGGCTGTCATCCACCGCCTGCCCGGTTTCGACCGCCGCGGATAGAAAACGGTGATCCATGACGCGATTGAAATGACGTAAGAGATCGGGACGCAGTTTCGGACTCATGCAGGCCATGGTGGCGAGGAGTCCATAGCCCCCCCAATTCGATACCCCGGCAACAATAAGGTAGTCGGCTGGCGTCGTTGCGGCGATCACGCTGCCGTTCGGAATCTCGCGCTCGACGATGTCCTTGGGCAAAGACCCCATGCCAATCTCATTCCCGCCATCTCCGATGCCGATAGTAAGCCAACGGGGCTTCCAGGTCGGATCCTCGAAAAGAAGATGGAGCGGCGCGGTTTCACGGGACATATCCCAGCCGTGCTCGCGATGAGGCTTTCCGTCCGATGCCGGCGAGACCCTCTCGATCGCAATGAGATGAGTGAGCGGCCGATCGCCTTCCTCGAGAAAACGCCGCAAGCGACGAACCGAGCTTTCCGCCGTCGAGACGACTTCAAGATTGACGGGCGCAGGAAGGGCGTCAACCACGGCCCACACCGCCTTCGCACATGGCGCATCGGTGATCACGGTAACGGCCACGCCGGCACTGGAGAGCCCGGCAGCCAGATGCGCCATTCCTCCCAAACCGTCTGTCTCCGGCGACGGCGGCGTAGCGTGCTTGATATAGAAACCGGTGACGATGCCGACATGCGCGTTGGGCGTGTTCAGGATCGACTCGGCCGCCCTGCCAAGATTCCCTTTCGCCCATTGCGTCATCCGGACGATGTCGCGCTTGACCTTGCGTCCGACGATTGCCTCGATGCGATTGACTGACTCGTTCATTGCGTAGCGCCTCCAAATATATCCTACGTATATCCAATCTCATGAAATGCACAAGCCGGCCGCCCTGCATTTTGCTGCAAAAAGATGGAGAGCAATTACTTAAGGGGAGAGCGGCGCCGCGGCGTCCTTGCTGCATGTCGACCATCGTCAAACGAGCCCGCGCGCCTTGTTGCGGGCTCGCTTTTGCGCCAACTCAGATCTCAAAGAATTTCAGACGCGTACTTGTCGTACAACCGCTGCACTTCGCCGTTAGCGGTAATGTAGCCGCACCATGTGTCGAGAAAGTTTTTCCAGGCGACATCACCGTATCGGATCATCCACGTGTTGGGACGCTTATCGAAAGGCTTGCTGGAATCAATGATCGCTGCCCAGTCCGGGTTGCGCTTCGCAAGAGCGTATGCCTCGCTGTCGCCGACGATACACGCATTGGCGCGGCCGGCGCGCACAGGCTCGGCAGCCATGGAATATTGACCTGTCACCGCAATAAACTTTGCCTTTGGAAAAAGGCGCGGCATCCGCTGCTCGTCGCTCGATCCCCCGTTTACGGCGATCGTTACATCCGGATTGTTGAGATCGGCAGCGGACTGAAACTTGTCTGCGTCTGCCTTGCGGATGATCGCCAGGCTTCCCTTTGACCATAGAGGCCCGACATAGTTGCATACCGTCGCACGCGGCACCGTATAGGTCGCAGACGAGCCAAACAGATCGTAGTCACCCGAACGAAGCGCAACGGTGGCATTTGCAAATGTCACCTCGTGCCAATTTACGGTCATCTCCAGGTCCTTTGCCAAAAGCTCGACAAGTTCCTTGTAAATTCCTTTCAACTCCCCGGTTTTCGCGTCCTTGTAAAACCACAACGGCAGCTGCGCGAAGCCTACCTCGAGCGCCCCTCCCTTCTTGATCTTTGCCAATACGGACTTGGCGTCGACCCCTGACTCAAGAAGTTGCGAGTTCGCCTCGCGCGCCATGCCTGCGATAGTCGCCGCCCCCGCGCCGGCGGCCAATACTCCTGTCAACAAGTTGCGCTTTGTGACGTTCAAGAAATTCTGCATTGCCTGCTCCTAGATGTCTGCACCCAGCAGGCCGTGCAACGGCCTGATGTGATGTCATCGATGATTTGCGATTCCGAACTTGGTTTGAAAGTGAACGTAGGCGTAGTTGGCGGCTCTGGAGATGGTGAAGATAAGCAAGAAATACACCAGCGCGATTGTGCTCAGCACTTCTATCGGCTCGTACCACTGATTCACGATCTTGAGGCCCTGGTACATCAAGTCGGAAATCGCGATGACCGAGACCAGCGTCGATGACTTCACGACGACAGCAAGCTGATTGATCACCACGGGGGCAACAACCAACGCGACCTGAGGCGCCTCAATGCGAGACATGATGCGCCATCGACTCATTCCGACCGCCAGCGCTGCTTCGCGCTGACCTTTCGGCAATCCCTCAAATCCCGACCGGAACGTTTCAGCAAGATATCCGCTTGACTGCAAAGCCAACGCGATTATTCCGGCCCCAACAACGGTCTGCGGAAATCCGAAAACCTCCGGCCATACATAGTTGACCCACAGCAACTGCACTAGAATTGGTGTCGCGCGACAGAATTCGATGTAGCCGACCGCGACAATCTTCAAATAGCCGCCCCGCAGTCGAATGAAGCAAGCTACCATGCCGAGCAGCAGCGCCAGGAGGAACGCCCAAAAACAGACGTACGTCGTAACCCAAAGCCCAGAGAGGAGCGCGTCTATATTGGCTAAAACAAAGCGGTTGAAGTTTTCTATCATTGACGCCTCACGCCCATCCCCGACCGCGCCATTTCTCTGTAAGCTGCTGGAGCACCTGGGTCGCAAGAATAATGACCGCGCAGTAGAGCAGCGCTGCACCGGTATAAAGCGGGACCGGCCGCATCTCGGCGACGCTGACCATCGAGACCTGGTACATAATGTCCTGCACGGTTATCAACGACACGATCGTCGTTGATTTGAAAAGCGACACCAGTGAGTTGATCGCCTCGGGCAGCATCCTGCGCACAGCCTGGGGCAGCATGATCCGGCGCAGCATCGTAAAACGCGACATTCCGAGAGAGAGCGCGGCCTCGGTCTGGCCGGACGAGATGGACCGCAATCCCGCGCGCACCGTCTCCGACATGAATCCGCTACAGGCGATTCCGAGTCCTATGACTGCCGCTGCGTGAGGGCTGAGTTTGAAGTGGGTACCCAGCATCTTGCCGATGATAAGGGGGAGAACGAAGTAGATCCACACAAGGAGCACGTACTCCGGCGTATTTCTAAAGAATTCGGTATAGGCAGTCGCCGCCCATCTCACGGCAGGGCGCTGGCTGAGGCGCGCTGTTCCTACGACGAACGCGATCAAGACGGCGAGAATTGCGCTCTCAATAAAAATATAAACATTCTGCTTGAGTCCAGTCAGCAGCGTTACGCGATACTCCCAAAACAGGGCAGGGTTAAGCGCATCGTGAAGGGCGGCAAACATGATGACTAGCTAAGCGCCGACGATATGAACTGCTGGCAACGCTCGCTGGACGGTGAGCCGAACACCTGGGCGGGCGGGCCGTCCTCTTCAATTTGACCATTGTGAAGAAAAATCACGCGATCGGACGCGTCGCGCGCGAACCCCATTTCATGCGTCACCACGAGCATCGTCATCCCTTCGCGCGCCAAGTCGCGCATAACCTCCAGCACCTCGCCCGTCAGCTCCGGGTCAAGTGAAGACGTTGCCTCATCGAACAACATCACCTTGGGCTGCATTGCCAGCGCGCGTGCAATCGCCACCCGCTGCTGCTGGCCTCCCGACAACTTCGCCGGATATTGATCTTGCTTGTTCAGCAGATTTACCTTGGCGAGAAAATGCCGCCCGATATCTGTGGCTTCCTTGCGAGGCATGCGCTTGACCTGGATCAGCGCCTCGATCACGTTTCCCAGCACCGTCATGTGCGGCCAAAGGTTGAATTGCTGAAAGACCATGCCGAGCTTGGTTCGCAAGCGCGCGATGTCCTTGAAAGCAGGCCTCGCCCCGCTCCGCCCGCCAGACGTGGTTCCAGCGCTGATCGATTCTCCATCGATGACGATGTTTCCGGAGGTCGGACGCTCCAGGTAGTTCAAGCAGCGCAGAAATGTACTCTTTCCAGATCCACTCGCTCCGATCAGGCTGAGCACAGATCCCGCGGCCACATCGATCGAAATACCTCGCAGCACTTCTAACTCTGCGAATGACTTATGGAGGTCCTCCACCTGAACAATCGGCCGCACCTGATCCACGACTCCCCCCCAATAACCGGAGCATCCACCATCCGCGCGCCAACGACATGCGCACCCAATCTCATTGGCCCGCAATGCGGCTTGACTATTCCAGGATATATGTCACATATATTGTTGTCAAGACGCCGAAATAAGCAGCGTTGCACCATTTTCTCTCAGTCTTGACTGAACAAAGAGCACATCGGGCAACTGAAATTCATGCGAGATTGACCGCTCAACAGAAGGCATGAAGCAAACCAAACCGAGTAAGCAGTGTAGAGAGTGTGGCTGAGCGGGCAGCCGCATTGGCTCGACATGAAATTGTCTGTGCCGCTTCTATGAGGTCCTCTTACAGGGCCTTTCGATCTCAGCGAGGAACGTAATGACGCTTTCTAGAGCCGAAGACCTGCTACCGACCGGGGGCCACTACTCGATGGGACTGCGCGCGGGCGACTTTGTATTTACGGCAGGCCAGACTCCACGAGATCTCAAACGAAATGTGATAGGGAGCAATATAGAAGAGCAAACGGTTGCGACGCTTGAAAATGTCCAGCGCGTCCTGTCGGAATTCGGAGCAACGCTCGATAACGTCGTCAAGGCAACTGTGCACCTCGCAAACCTGGCTGACGCATCCCGGTTCAACACTGTTTATTCTCGGTATTTTCCGCAGACCAGACCCGTCCGTACCGTGACCGGCAGCCAGCTCAACGGAGTTTTGGTGGAGATCGATGTGGTGGCGTTCCTTGGCCCGACGGCAGACACGAAGGCCGTAAACGAGAAAAACGCCTGAGCTGCGGATTGGCATGAGCCCCTTTCGCAAGTCCAAAGCACTCATCAACCGGAGTTGTTCCCCGCTCACTTGGACCAAGCGGGAAATCTGGTTGTCGCCTCAAGATTTGAGTCGTATGCGAAGCCGCCAAGGGCAAATCGAAGACGAAAATCTAGAAACTCATTCATGACAGGGTTGCGATGAAACGGTTGAAAAATGGCGCCAAACCTTCGGTTCGTCGAAAGACAGCCCGCGGCGCCGTTACCTCTCCCTCTAAAGCCACCGTTCCTTCGGACGCGAAGAAGCGTCGCAATGCGTCACAAACCGAAGCGGCGGTTGATCTCATCCGATCAAGAATTATCGATATGAGTCTCGAACCGGGGAGCAAGCTGGACGAGCCGCTTCTCATCAATCATTTCAAGCTCGGCCGCACGCCAGCTCGGGAGGCGATCAACCGACTCATTGCCGAGGGCCTGGTCAATATCTTTCCAAATCGCGGGGGCACGTTCGTTCGCGGGTTAGACTTCGGCGAGATCGGCGAGGTTCTCGTCGCCAATCAGCTGGTTGAGTCCGTTCTCGCCCAACTCTGCCGGTTTGACGATCCCGGCCTTGTGCAGGACCTCGAAGAAATTCAAGCCAGATACACTGGCGAAGTTCGAATGAAATCGTTCCTTGGTATTACATCCACTAACCAAGAGTTTCACCTCAGAATGCATCGCTCGATTGGAAATGCCCTCTTCTATGAATTCGCGCTGTCAACCCACCGCCACGTGAGACGGTTGCTCGTTCTGGTTTATAAAATGGAGAACACCAAGAAGAGCCTGCTTGAGTCACGACTGCAGATCAACTTGAACGAACATCTGCAGATCATCGACGCCATTCGTCATAGTGATCGCGGCGCATTGAACGAGTTACTTCCCGCCCACGCCCGGCAGACACAGACCCGACTCCAGGAAATTCTGAACGACAAGACGGTTCCGCCGCTCTCGCTGGATCGGTTAACCAGCGACATCTTTGGCATGATGCCGTTCTCAAAAGCTACCCGAGGTTAAACGGAAACTTCGGGATCAGGGTGTTGTCTCCTGCACCACGTCCGCCAGATCGGGACTGTCTTCGTCGCCAGCGGATGGTCTCTTGGCCGCGTCCCGCGGGACATGTACCAAGATCGTTGGCAGGTCCGGTGATCGAGGTCACAGCGTCAGTTTGCCGCAATCTTGCCGAAGGCTGCCCGAGCGCGTGGAGCTGGCAGAACTTTCGCACCAAACTTGAAGCTTGCCGGCGCGATTGTCGAATAGCACCTCATTCGGCAAGCGCTGACTGTCCATATCGACCGTATCAAGATTGTCTGCTCCAACTGTCGCAAGACTGTTAACGAGCGGGCACAGCGACTGGAACCGGGTTAACCAGGTCCAGTGCCTCCACTGCATCAGGCTGATCACCTTCGATAGCAGCTCGGAAGACCCGAACATCAGGCGCCCTTTGAAGGCGGCGCGCGCCTTTCGGATAGCAGCGGAAGAGGCGCTTGTGCTGGCGCGACTGGCCGCCCAGGCGCCTAAGCCAGATTCCGTTCATGGAGCCGCCTCATGCAACGGCGATTTGGTACGATCTGCCGGGGGCCTTGGGACTAGGCGCGGGAAAAAAAACCGCTTTACAGCGGGCATCAGGCGCATCGTGTCGGTGGGCGTAGCAACCAGAACCAGTGGTAAGCCGTGCCTCGACGGGCTCAGCGGGCTCTAACCAACGTCCGCTTCATCCCTCAACAACGGACATCCCGCTTGTGAATTGGGATGTCGGTTTCGTGCCAATGAACGAACCCGCTCTCGCGGGAGGGTGCGGCGGCGAGGTCGGGCGCATTGCGTCTGGCACAGTAATCATTTGATCGAACGCGGGTGACGGGCGGGCGCTCCGTCTTGAGGATCGAGGGGTCAAGCACTCCAACCTCTAGACAGGAGCCCCCAATGAGCGAGAAGCCCATCAGCCCGCTGCGCCAACGCATGCTCGAAGACATGAACATGCGCAGGTTGGTGCCCGATACGCAACGCGAGTACATCCGTGCCGTCAAGAGGCTCGCGACCTTTCTCGGCCGTTCCCCCGACACCGCGACCCCGGAAGAGCTGCGCGCGTTCCAGCTGCATCTGACCGAGAACGGTGCGCAACCACCGAGCATCAACGCGACCGTGACTGCACTGCGGTTCTTCTTCAAGGTGACGCTCGACCGGCCGGAGACGACGCGCCATCTCGTGTTCGTCTACGAACCGCGCAAGCTGCCACGCGTGCTCTCGCCCGAAGAGGTGTTGCGGCTGCTGGAGGCCGCACCCGGGCCCAAGCACAAAGCGGCGCTCAGCGTTGCCTACGGCGCTGGTCTGCGCGCCATGGAGGTCGTCGCACTGAAGATCTGCGACATTGATTCCAAGCGCATGATGCTCCGCGTGGACCAGGGTAAAGGCCGCAAGGATCGCCATGCCATGCTGTCACCGCAGTTGTTGGAGCTGCTGCGCGACTGGTGGCGCATCGCGCATCCCCAAGTGTGGATGTTCCCCGGCCGCGACCGCATCAACCCGATGACGACGCGCCAGCTCAATCGGGTCTGCCACATGGCCGCCGGGCGTGCTGGACTGCCCAATTGGGTGGCACCGCACACGCTGCGACACAGCTTCGCCACGCACCTGCTCGAGCAGAACATCGATATTCGTGTGATCCAGCTTCTGCTCGGAAGGGCGGCATACTGCCCGCGAACAACAGGCTGAAGCACGCATCACTTACCGATTTCATCCTCGCTTCGGCGAGACGGTAGGCGTTAGGCGGCGGCTTGAGCGAGGCGGCGCCGCGTTTCTCGTTGTGCACCAACTTGACGGCACCTTTGCCTGCCTTCCGGCGTGGATGACTGACGAGGCTACGTCCCGGTTCGAGATCAGCGTTGAGCCGCATTTTCCCCTGGATGTTCTTTGCTCCCTACGCAACGAGGTCGATGCGCTTCTAGGCTTTCTGGCGTCCGAATCAAAAACGGAGCGACCAGACAATGACGCACCGATCCGAGAATCTCCAGACAAGCCTGTTCGAGGCCGAGCGACCGTGCGTCGAACTGCGTGCAGCTCAAAAGAGCGAGCTCGCGATGGTCATCGAGGTGCTGCTGCGCGAGATCGCAGCGGCGCTGGCAATGGCGGTAAGCGGGGGGAGCGGCGATGACCAAGATCACGACTGAGCATCTCGCCCGCAACGCCTGCGTCTACATCCGGCAATCGACAGCAGACCAGCTCGCGCATAATCATGAGAGCCGACGGCGCCAATACGGCCTCGTCGATCGCGCCAAGCAGCTTGGCTGGAGCAACGTCGAAGTCATCGACGACGACCTCGGCCGCTCCGGCGGCGGCATCGCGCGTCCCGGCTTCGAGCGGCTGCTTGCAACGATCTGCGACGGCCGTGTCGGCGCTGTGCTCGCGATCGAGGCGTCGCGTCTTGCCCGTAATGGCCGCGACTGGCATACGCTGATCGAGTTCTGTGGATTGGTCGGCACGCTCATCGTCGATGAGGACGGAATCTACGATCCTCGCCATCCCAACGATCGGCTGCTGCTTGGCATGAAGGGCACGATGAGCGAGCTTGAACTCTCGATGTTCCGCCAGCGTTCGCAGGAAGCGCTGAAGCAGAAGGCGCGCCGCGGCGCGCTGGTCCTCGGTGTCGCCGCCGGCTATGTGAAGATCGGTCGCGATCGCATAGAGAAGAATCCGGACAAACGCGTGCAGCACGCCCTGCAGCTGGTCTTCACCAAGTTCGCCGAGCTGCAAAGTGCAAGACAGGTGCACATCTGGCTGAGAGAGGAGTGCATCGAGCTGCCGGTCAAGTCGCGCCAAGGCGAGGCGCACGGCGTGGTGTGGCGACTGCCGGCCTACAACATCGTACACAACATCCTGACCAATCCGATCTATGCAGGTGCCTATGCGTTCGGGCGCACGACGAGCCGTGTGAGTGTCAAAGGTGGACGCAAGCATGTCCGGCGTGGTGTGCAAAAGCCCATGGCCGAATGGGATGTCTTGATCAAGGATCACCACGCGGCCTATATCACCTGGGACGAGTTCGAGCACAACCTCGAGGTAATCGCCAACAATGCGACCGGCATGAGCAGCGCACTCGCTCGCGGAGCAGCTCGTAAAGGCGAGCTGCTGCTGCCCGGACTGCTGCGATGCGGCCACTGCGGCCGCAAGCTCCATGTGCACTACAGCGGCAAGATCGGCCGCTACAATTGCTACGGTGCGCGTACGAACCACGGTGCCGCGCGCTGCATTTCGATCAGTGGCTTGAGCATCGATGCGGCGATCAGTAACGAGGTCCTGCACGTCCTGAAGCCGCTCGGCATCGAAGCAGCACTCAAAGCGATCGAGGCGCAATCGCGCACGACGACCGCGGCCGAGCGCCAGCTGGAGCTGTCGCTGCAGCAGGCGTGCTACGAAGCCGCGCACGCGCGCCGACAGTACGACGCCGTCGACCCGGCAAACCGGCTGGTCGCCGGTGAGCTGGAGCGCCGCTGGAACGAGGCATTGCAGGCTGTCGCAAAGCTTGAAGGAGAGATCGCCGCCCTGATTGCGCGCCGTCCGCCGCGGCTCGGCGAGCCGGAGCGCCAGCAATTGGTGGCGCTCGGTGCTGATCTGGAGCGCGCCTGGTTGCATCCCGCTGCAACCGCCGCAACGCGCAAGCGTATCCTTCGCGCGGCACTCACGGAGATCGTCGTGCGCAAGGACGGCGCAATCATCCATGCGGTCCTGCACTGGCAAGGCGGCGACCATACCCAACTGCAAGTCAAACAGCGCCTGAATGCGGCCGGCCGGCACAATCCACGCATCCCCGACGACACAATCGCACTCGTGCGTGAGCTGGCGCGGCTGATGCCTGATCGGCAGATCGCGCGCCTGCTCAATCGCACTCGCGTCGAGACCGGGCACAGCAATGCCTGGACGCAAGAGCGCGTGCGCGGCTTCCGCAATCACCACGACATCGCCGTCTTCCGCGATGGTGAGTGGGCGGAGCGCGGCGAGATTACGCTCGAAGCGGCAGCAAAACTCATCGGCGTCTGCAACATGACGGCGCTGCGTATGCTCCGCCGCGGCGACATCAAAGGCCGACAAGCTTGCGCGGGCGCGCCTTGGGTGATCAGGGCCGAGGACTTGGCAGGTTTCGCCAAGGGAAAGCGTCGGAAGCCTCCGCTAACACAAAATGCCACGCAGCACGCCTTTGACTTTCAACGAGTTAGCCGAGGTGCATTATGAATCATGACTGCTCGGGCATTCCAAGCTCGACACCACGGCGCGTTACACCCAAGTGGCCACCAACATCATCCGTGAGGTCATGAGCCCGCTGGACAGGCTCACGCCACTGGTGCCGAAGAAGGACGAGCCGCCAGCCTAACGGGCCCACATGGCCCGTCCAGCTCTGGAGGTCGCGGACGTCTTCCGCGACCACGGGGCCGCGTGGCGTCATGCCAACCGCGGTCACGTGAGCCTTCTCCAACTCAAGGTGATGAGCGCCATCGAGAACTGCCGCACGGCGGCGCTGGGCGGACACGTCGCGCGCTGCGAGGATTGCGCCCACACCACGATCACCTACAACAGCTGCCGCAACCGGCACTGCCCGAAGTGCCAGGGCGCGGCAGCGCGCCAGTGGATGGCGGCGCGCGAGGCCGAACTGCTCCCGATTCCCTACTTCCACGTCGTCTTCACGCTGCCGTCGGCGGTTGGCGACGTCGCCTACCAGAACAAGGCCGTGATCTACGATCTGCTGTTCAAGGCCTCGTCGGAGACGATGCTCAGGATCGCGGCCGACCCGAAGCACCTCGGAGCCCGCATCGGTATTGCACACCTGGGGCTCGGCAATGACCCATCATCCGCACCTGCACATGATCGTGCCGGGCGGCGGGCTCTCCATCGATGACAGCCGTTGGATCTCATGCAAGCCAAACTTCCTGCTGCCCGTGCGCGTTCTGTCGAAGCTGTTTCGGCGGTTGATGCTAGAGAAGCTTCTGGCAGCGCACCAGGCGGGCAGGCTGCGGTTCCTCGGCTCACACACGCATCTGGCCGATGCCAAGACGTTCGCGGCGTTCCTCGCTCCACTCAGCAAGAAGCGCTGGTTCGTCTACGCCAAGCGGCCGTTCGCCGGTCCGAGAGCCGTGCTCGCCTATCTGTCACGGTATACGCACCGCGTCGCCATCTCGAACCATCGCCTGATCGCAGCCGACCAACGCAGCGTCACGTTCAAGGTCAAGAATTACAGGATCGAAGGCCCCGGCCGGTACACGACGATGACGCTCGACGTCGGCGAGTTCATCCGCCGGTTCCTCATCCACGTGCTCCCCAAAGGCTTCCATCGCATCCGCCACTACGGCCTGTTGGCCAGCGCGAATCGCGCCGAGACGATCGCGCGAGCGCGCGAACTCCTGGGACTGGCAACGCCTGCAGCGGAAGCGGCGATCGAAATCGATGCAGCGGCGGCGCAGCCACTCGCCCAGCCTTGCCCCTGCTGCGGCGGCCGCATGTTCGTCATCGAGACCTTCGACGCCGGCTGCCAACCACGCTACCGGCCGACGGCAATGAGGATCGATACCTCATGAGCGAAACCGCAACATTCCGCACCCGAACCACCAAGGGCTTTCCGCGCTGGTCAATGACCAGATACGCCGCCGCTCGGCCGAACATCGGTCCGGCATCGCATTCCACACCGCGTGCATCCCCGAAACGTGTCGTCAACGCGGCTCAATCAAAGCCGATCAGCCAAACCAGCCGGCGCAATAACGTCATCCCCGAGCCCAGCCGACTTCCGCACACCCACATCCGCGCGATCAAATCTCCATAGGCCGCGGCAGCCGTCTCACCCAACCTCACGCGCGTTCCTTCATTGGAGGCTTTCGGACGACGGCCCCGGTGCAAGCCGCATCGTCCCGGATGGCCGTCATCCGAAACCCTTCACACAACCAGACTCTTGCAGCGCAGCAAATACCGGCCTCATTCGATCACCTCGTCGGCGCGGGCGAGCGGGGTTGCCGGCACTTCGAGGCCGACTGCCCCTGCGGTCTTGAGGTTGATGATTAGCCCGTATTTGGTTGGCTCCTGTACGGGCAGACCGCGGGGTTTTCCCCTCGAAAAAATACCTTCTTTTATCGGATTTCCGGCGTTGAATTCTCCCCGCCGTTACTACATGTCCTATAGCCGCGCGATCAGCTCCCTTGGCGGTTGAGAGCGGTTAGGCTCGGCGCCGTAATAGCCGCAACAGCGACGTCGGGCAGCCTCAGATCAAGGAGGCTGTTATGCCCTTCCAGATACTCAGGATTGAGTATGACTGTGCGGGCAACGTAGCTGCCCGCCAGACAACGAAGCCGGTCTTCGAATTCGATGAAGATGCTCTCGCTCTGGCAGAATTTGATGCCTGCCGGGCAGGAGATGAACTCGAATTTGACCCACAAAAAAACTGCTGGCGCACGACGACACCGACGGGAGGTCGACTAGAATTCTGCGTTGAAGAAATTAAGACCTAGTACCCTCTGAAGGCTTCTCCAAGTATTGACGTAGTAGATGCTGTAGTCCCCGGTCGGAGCGTGATGCATCATCTCGACAGAGCCGCGCACAACTGCGTAGAGTCCACCGGGTGCATCGCCGGCGGCGTAAATGCGAGCGCCATCTGGAAAATTCCGCATTACGGATTGCTGCAGAATGGAAGACTGTCCGAACTGTTGATGCGCTCAACCTCCTCTTTGACGCGTTCGATTGTTGGCGTGCTCTGTTGCCCGCGACGCATCAGGACGATTCCCTGAACGATGTCATTGTCATCGTCTTTCCCCGCGATGCCCAAGCGAGGCTTGTTACCGACAATGACCGTGGCCACGTCGCCTACCAGAACCGGATTGCCACCCACCTGGGCCAGCATCGTGTTCTTGAGATCGTCAATGGAACGAATAAGACCGACACCGCGGACCACCGCCGCCTGCAATCCTAGCTCCATAACATTGCCGCCGACATTGATGTTGCTGTTGTTCAAAATTTGCAGCAGCTGCGGCAGCGTGAGCCCATAGGCGACGAGTTTGTTGAAATCGACTTGCAGTTCAAACGTCTTCGTTGTCCCTGTCGCAAACCTAATACGACTGGCGATGAGGTGCGAATCGAGTGAAGCTTCTGCCCGATGATCGCGCTTTGCAAACTGATCTGGTACGGGCTGATTGGATTGTTCCGATCGCGAGCCTCGCTGGAAATCGAGATCCTGGTGCTTCGCCACCAACTCAATATCCTGCGGCGTAGTTCACCGAAGCGGCCGATCCTCGGAAGGATCGACCGGTTTGTATTTGTTGGGCTGTATGGCCTGGCTCCTAGCGTGCTGAGCGCCTTGGCCATTGTCAGACCAGAAACCGTCATTCGTTGGCACCGCGCAGGTTTCCGCTTGTATTGGCGATGGAAATCGCGGCCTCGTGGCGGCCGCCCGAAGGTGCCTGTGAACGTTAGGCAGTTGATCCGGGACATCAGCATCGCCAACCCGCTCTGGGGCGCTCCAAGGATCCACGGCGAACTCCTCAAGCTTGGCATCGAGGTCGGGCAGACGACGGTTGCCAAGTACATGGTTCGGGGGAGACGACCTCCGAGCCAGGGATGGAAGACGTTTCTTCGCAACCATGCCGACGGCGTTGCGTCGATGGACCTGTTTGTGGTGCCGACGATCTCATTCCGACTGCTCTACGGCTTTTTGGTTCTGCACCATGGTCGCCGTGAAATCCTATGGATTGGAACGACCGCGCAGCCGAATGCCGAATGGCTCGCTCGCCAACTTACTGAAGCCTTCGGGTGGGAACACGCGCCGCGATACATCATTCGTGACCGGGATCGCGCATATGGCGATATTGTGGTCGGCGACTTCGATCAATGGGAATTCGAGATCGTCCGACCGGGCCGCGATCACCATGGCAGAACGGATATTGTGAAAGGCTGATCGGCTCGATCCGACGCGATTGCCTTGACCATGTCGTCGTATTTGGCGAGCCGCATCTTCGGCATTTACTTCGATCTTACGCAAACTACTACAACCGCGCATCAGAACACCCATCTGTCTATGTTGTTGAAGAGAAGAGACTTTGCTGATTGGGATGCGATCCCGCGGGGTATCTTGGGTTCTGTCGCGCTCGTTCGGCGATAGATTGAGCAGCAGTTGTCATCAGCGAGGCGCGGGCGAAGATCCACGGGCCGTCCGACAGCGGATGGAAGGCTTCGATCTCGCCGGCTTCAGCGGCCAGGCGGAGCGTCTTGGGTGCGATCTTCAGGAGCTTTGCGGCGTTGCCAAGGTTGAGCCAGGGTTCGATCCCGTCATCGGCCGGCTTGAACACCGGGATGTGGTGATAGGGGCGTTTGGCGACTTCAAACGGGGATGTCGGGTTGCTCAGCGATGCTACGAAATAGGCTCCCAGGCGTCGCCCGTGCATGGAATATGCATTGGGTGGCGGTACCGGTCTGGGTGTGGTCGTCAGTGGTGTCGCAATCACGCCCGGCTCGACGATGGCTACCCGGACGTTGAACGGGCTCAACTCTTGCGCGAGGCATTCACTCAGCCCTTCGAATGCCCATTTTGAAGCAGCATACGCCCCTTGCGGCGACATTCCAAACTGGCCGGCAACCGAGGTGACATTGATGATGCAGCCGCTCCGCCTTTCCCTCATGGACGACATGACCGTTTTGATGCATCGCAGGCCACCAAAGAAGTTCGTTTCCATGACCTGGCGGAACACGGCAACAGGCATCAGCTCAATTGGGCCTCGAGCGCCTATTCCCGCATTGTTGACCAGGACGTCGATCTGGCCTTTTTCGTGCAAGATGTGGTTGAAGGCATCGTCTACGGAGCTGTCACTGTCGACGTCAAGCTGCACAATGGTGACGGGAAGGTTTTCTTTCGATGCAATCTCTCGCAGCTCGCCGCCGCGATCCAGGTTTCGCATACCCGCGAATACAGTATGTCCAGCTCTCGCCAGGGTAATCGCGGTTGCCTGACCAATGCCGGTGCTGGTGCCGGTAGCGACAACAATGCTCATTCAAAATCCCCTTGCCCAATACTGCGACTTTTCACGGATGCCTCTTCTACAGCATGGAGGCTCCACCGACGAGCCGGGTCGCGCGGCGCTAATGCTCGCGACCGCCGGCGATGGGTTCGTCGTCATGGCAGCGCTCCTCTTGTCCCTTCTCAGGCGGCGCGTGCCTTCTTGAGATCATTCAGGACAGCGATCGCGATGGCCGGATCGAGCCTCTTGCGGTAGTCCGGATCGACGGACGCGTGCGCGATACGTCCGCCCTGCTCCACGACGTAGACCGCGGGCATCGGCAGCGACCAGATATCGTCGCCGTTGCGCGCCGGCAGGTCATGACCGAATTTCCGGTAGAGCTCCCGGATTTCGGGAGACAGTTCGAACCGGATCCCGGTTGCGTCCGCGAGACGGCCTTTCGCGTCGCTCAGCACTTCGAAGCCGAGCGCGTTGTTCGCGACGGTCGACGAGGTGTGGTCCGGCGTCTCCGGGGAGACGGCGACCAGCCGGGCGCCGAGCCCTTCGATTTCGGCTAGCCGGCCCTGATAGGCCCGAAGCTCGAGATTGCAGTACGGACACCATCCGCCCCTGTAGAACACGACCACCAGCGGTCCCTCGGCGACGAGAGACGTCAGGTCCGTCTCACCTCTCCGGTCGTTGCCGAGCGTCATCGCTGGGAACTGGGCTCCCTCCTTAAGCGAGCGGTCCGCAAGCGACTGTAAGGCCGCGTTATCGTCATCGACAAGCTTCGCCACCTCTGGTCCAATCCGTTCGAGCCAGGATGCCTTGAAGGTTTCCAGTTCGGTCTGCAAAGACATTAGTTCCTCCCGCGGAGCGTTGCCGGTTTTAGATTCGTGCGGCTGCGGAGCCATTCAGGCCTCCGTACGCTTAGGCAACCTGCCACATGCCTCGTCTTGAATAATTGCCGTTGGCCTCATAACATTGATACGTTTTTCGTATGGATGGAATCAAATGGACCTCCTCTCTCCGATGAAGACGTTCGTCCGTGTGGTGGAAGCCGGCAGCTTCACAGCAATCGCGAGCGAGCAGAACACGACACAGCCGACGATCAGCCGCCAGATCGCAGCGCTCGAAGACCATCTCGGCGCGCGTCTCCTGACGCGGACGACCCGTGCGGTGACTCTTACCGACGACGGACGGGCCTTCTACGAACACGCGCGGCGGGCGCTCGGGGCCGTCTCCGAAGCCGAAGGCGCCGTCGGCAGACGCCGGGCGAAGCCGTCGGGGACGCTTCGCCTGACTACGCCCGTCGTGTTCGGGCGTCTTCATATCGTGCCGCGCCTTGCCGCCTTCCTTGCTCGGAATCGGGAATTGTCGATCGACCTGGTCATGAGCGACACGTTCACCGATCTGGTCGAACATGGACTCGACGTCGCGATCCGCGTCGGCGAGATCACGGACCCTGGGCTCGTGGCAAGACGGATCGGAATGGTCCGGCGCATCACCGTCGTGGCGCCGGGATATTTGAAGAGGCGCCGCACGCCGAAAACGCCGGACGATCTTCTGGATCACGACTGCATCGTCTACTCGCGGCTTGCCACAGGCAACCGCTGGTTCTTCGAAGGACGGCAAGGACCTCTGACGGTCGATGTCAAGGGACGCTTCAGGGCGGACAATTCCGAGGGCGTACGCGAGGCCGTCGTGAGCGGGCTTGGCATCGCCGTGATACCGGCCTTCGCCTTCGCCGACGAGATCAAGTCGGGAGCCGTCACCGTGCTCCTCAAGGACTACGAACCGAAGCGCCTTCCGCTCAGCGCGGTCTACGCTTCCCGCCGGTTCGTGCCGCTCAAGGTCCGCGCCATCATCGACCATCTCGCGCACGAGTTCGCGCTGGACCCCAGCCTGTCGATGCATATCGTCTAGGTGTTTAGTCCCAAGCTTTGATGGCGCATTCTTATCGTACGATTCGAAGGATGCGCTATGGGACAAGTTTTGCACGGCTGCGCCACCACGACGGAGGCAATCCGTCGAGCAATACAAAATAGTCAAGAGAGCCTGAGAGCGCTCGCCAGGCGCTATGGGAGGCTCGGTCTCAAGCTGTTCGGCAGCATCAACGAAACGACTTTTCGGAAGGTCGTCCTCGCGCTTCTTTTCATTTCAGGAGCGGTTTTGGTTTTCTGAGGTGAACGCCACCAGGGACATAGTTCCGTTATGACACGCGATCCGTCGTGGAACTTGCGTATGGACACCGATCGACAGACATCTCCTCGTTTCACAATCGCCATCCTCTCGCGCGGCGACGCTGCGGCGCGCCGGGGCACGACGCCACAGAACAGCCAGCCGCTTCGTCCGCTTCTTCGAAGCACTTGCCGCTATCGGCATCGAGGCCCGCCCCGTCATCTACGAAGAAACCTTCGCCGACGCTGTCCGGGACCACTGCTGGCGGTGAACGGCGTTCTCGTCTGGGTCGACCCGAGCCATCAGGGCAAGACACGCGCGACGCTAGGTCCATTGCTGCGCGAGGTCGCCGCGCGAGGCCCATAGGTGAGCGCACGTCCCGACGTCATTCTGAAGATGGGCGTCAAGGATGTGCTCTATCGGACGCGCCGCATCTGCACGGCGAGGCACGCACCCACGCTCATGCCGTCGTCATCGACGACCTCACGCAGGCTGACTTTGACGGCGCTGCTAAGGGCGGAACCTTCCTTCAACGAATCGTCATCCAGTCGAGCTTCACGCAGCTGATTGACACTGCCGCCGCCAGGCGTTTTAATCAGCGCACGGGGATTTGCGATCTCCCCGCGAGGCGACATGCCCAAGAATCGCGTCCTGTTCACCAAGGGCGCAGCATGTCATCTTACACCTCGATCTCATCCGAAAAATTGTCTCGACTGATCGGTACCGCGGGGGCACCGACTCTCGTTGACGTGCGCATCGACGAGGATTTCGCGGCCGATCCGCGTTTGATCCCGGGCGCAACCCGATTCGCCTACAAGGACGTTCAGGATTGGGGGCCGCGGCTGATCGGACAGTCCGTCGTCGTGGTCAGCCAAAAGGGCGAGAAGCTGAGCGAAGGCACGGCGACCTTCCTCCGTCACGCCAGCGTGGGCGCAGAGACCCTCGAAGGTGGTCATCTCGGCTGGAAGGAGGCCGAGCTTCCGACCGTTCGCTCCGACAGGATACCGAAGCGCGACGGACGCGGCCGCACCATGTGGGTTACGCGATCGCGCCCGAAAATCGATCGCATCGCCTGCCCGTGGCTGATCAAGCGCTTCGTCGATCCGTCCGCAGTCTTCCTGTTCGTGACGGCGTCGGAGGTTGAGCCGGTCGCCGAGCGCTTCGATGCAACGCCGTTCGATATCGAGAACGTATTCCGGAGTCACCGCGGCGAACTCTGCACCTTCGACGTGATGGTCAAGGAGTTTGGTCTCTCGACTCCACCTGTGCCTACCGTAAATCAAATCCGGCCATATTGATGGTGCAGCCCGCCCAGGATCGGACGGCTGATAATGCGTCCGACTGCCTCAGCGGCGCGTGATGTCGGCGCGTCCTTGTTCAATGACAAGTGAGTGCGCGTACCGTTGTACAACCCAGCTTGATAACACCCACGGGACCGGTTTTCGCGAGCTCTTGTATCGGTGGCATCCATGGTTCGGTCTGCCGGTCTTTGTCCATCAGAAGCTCGACAAGGCGGGTGACCTTGTATTCCGCTGCACGCTGAGCGGCTCCGATGCGACTCGGTGGCTTGAGATTCCTGCCTGGATCATCGGGCGCTTTTGCGGATATTTGACGATCGGCCGCTCGCCGTTTTCGAAAGGCGGCGTCACCGTGCCCGCCGCAAAGGCTGGAATACTTTTTGTCGGCAGTTCGTGTCCGCCGGCAAGGAACGCCCCCGTACCTCAAAGAAGATCTCGTCTGTTCATCATCTTGCGGCTCCGCCGTCCTGGTCCTCATTTGAAAAAGTAGATCAGTCCGATGCTCATCGAGAGGAGAAGGAGCAGCAGGTGCCGTGTCTTCTGCCGCTCATGGCGAATGAGGGGGCTATCCGACACGCTAAGGTAGCGCCCTATCGCTGCTACATGGCTTTTGACTCTATGCCGGCGTTCGCTCGCGCCGCCCGCTCCGCCCGCCGGTATTGCTCGATCCGGCTTTTGAGTCCCGGGCGGCTGGCGCTCTCCACCAAAGCCGCAAGATCGGCCGCGCGCGTATCCGTCGCGGTCAGGTTGAGCAACATCGATTGCGATACCGGCTCCAGCATTGTGACTTTCTCACCTATCGATTGAAGAAGACTCGGCCAATCCTCTTGTCTTGCTGTTGCCGTCGCAAGACCCATCCTGAGTGCTTCATCCGCCTTGAGCATCCGGCTGCTGGCAAGAACGGAACGCGCCGCGTCGGTGCCAATGCGGCCGACCAGCCGCCGCGTTCCGAGCGCAATGCCAAATCTCCAGCCAGGCATTCGAAAAACGGCGTCGGGCTCGGCAATACGCTCCGAACAGGCGCAGAAGATATCGCATCCCGCGCCGAGGACCTTGCCCTGAGCCAGGGCGAGCGTAACAAACGGCGCATGCGCGATGCGTTGCAACAGGAGCTCGATACGAACCAGCTTGAGCAGCAGGTCGCCGTCGGTTTGCTGTTCAAGATCGCCAAGGTCGAAGCCGGAGCAAAAATTAGCTCCCTCGCCTTTGAACGTTACCAACGTGGTGCCGTCCGATTCAGCCGTGCTTAAGGTGGCAATCAAGGCCTCCACCAGCGTGGCGCTCAGGGCGTTCGATTTTGCCGGACGCTTCAGCATCATGTGCAGGGTGGATCCGTCGCGTGTGACCGCGAGTTCGTGAACGGAAGATGTCATATCCATACTCTTCAATGTGATTGGGCGCGCCGGCCGTCAGGATTTGTCAGTACCAAAAGACCGCCCTCCAAGATCACGCCCATCCAGCCTTCAAAGGCCCACCATGCAGCTGCGGCGATAACGAGGCGAGACCCGACCGGCTATGTCGCGGAGTTATGGTGTGGGCACTATATTGGCAAGAAGCTAAATCGTCGACAGCGATGGGTTCGGCAACGAACTCCATTCCGAACGATGTCGGAATTCACGCCATGACGGGCCAACTCCGGAACAATAACGTCGGCGGACTCATCATCAGCCCACCGACGAAGATCCTTATCTCCCACTGCGCTCACTGCGCGGGTTGGAGAGAAACGGATCGCCTGTCTTCGATCACCGCGGAATCGCTTGAAACCGACGAATTATAGTTTCTGCGGTACGTGTCCGGAAGAAAGACAGCGCAGATCGTGGCGATCGTCGCAAGTGCGGCGAGATAGATACTTACCGCGAGCGTCGTTCCGTACTGATGGAACAAGTATGTCGCGATAAGAGGGGCCGGGCCGCCAGCCGTGATCGACGACAACTGATATCCGAGCGACGAGCCGCTATATCGCACTTCAGGCGGAAACGCTTCCGCGATAAACGCCGGCTGTGGTCCATAGGAAATATCGTGAACGACAATCGACATCACGATTGCGAGCACGATGATAGAGCTGTTTCCAGAGTTCAGCATCATGTAATAAGGGAATGCGAAAATTCCCAGAGTCACCGCACCGATAATATAGAGTGAGCGGCGGCTGATAATATCCGATAAATATCCGAATAGTGGCACGCTGATGAGCGAAGCGCTGCAGGCCAGCAACAGCGCGTTAAAAAGGAAATCCTTTGAAAGGTGCAATGTGCCGACGCCGTAGGACAGAACGAAGGTCGAGAACAGATAGAAGGCCGCGTGCTGACCGGAGCGGATGCCGCAGACCAGCAGAATTTCGCGCCAGTACTTCCTGATCGCGACGCTGACCGGCGCCTTCTGGATCGTTCCGGTTTGCTCCATTCTCTTGAAGGCGGGCGTCTCGTGAATGCCGACGCGGATGTAGAGCCCCACGCCGATCAACACGATGCTGAGGAGAAACGGAATTCGCCAGCCGATGGTTTCGAACCATTCGGTCGTGCCATATCGGCTCACCGTCGTGAGCACGATCAGCGCCAACAACAACCCGAGTGGAGATCCGAACTGCGGCCAGCTTCCAGCCAGCCCGCGCTTCCTGTCGAGCGATTTCCATTCGGTGGCAACCGCAACCGCGCCGCCCCACTCACCGCCCACGCCGAATCCCTGAAGCAACCGCAGGAAGGTGATGGCGACAGCGCCCCAGATGCCGATCTGGTCGTATGTCGGAACGAGGCCGACGAGTACCGTGCTGACACCCATTAGCAATAGCGTGGTGACGAGCATCGCCTTTCGTCCAATACGATCCCCGAAATGACCGAAAACAGCCGCCCCGACCGGACGGATCACAAATCCCAGGAAGAAGGTGGAGAGTGAGAGCAGCGTCGCGGAATAAGGATCGGTTTGAGGAAAAAACAGCTTTCCCAATACGGTCGCCGCGACCAATCCGTAAATATAGAAATCATACCATTCGATCATCGAGCCGACCGTCGAGGCAATCACTGCCCGACGTGCGTACCGCTGGGTATCCTTGTCTGCTGCGGTGTCTTGCACTTTCATATTTTCCCTCCCGTTGTCGCCAATATTTATTCTGATTTTTATTGATGGATCTTTTCAGAGCCTCGACCGAAAGCGTGTTCTCTCCGTCTTCTTAAAACTTCTTCGCTGCCGCCACTGCTCGCGCGGCGGCGCGATACCCATGTTGCCGGTGTCGCGTTCGCGAACGTGGAATGCATCAGGCAACGTCGCGTGTTTTCGAAGCCAAGCTCCCTTCGGTACCGAGCCACTCGCCGATGACCTCGGCGGTATGTTCGCCGAGTACCGGAGGCGCCCGATAAACCGCGAATGAAAAATCGGTAATCTTGACCGGAAATCCCACGGTGCGCGTTCGGACATTGTTCGGCAGATCGAGCGGCTTGATCAAATCCATGGCCTGAACGTGCGGATCGGCGAGAATGTCCGGATAGGTATTGATCGGAGAGCACGGGACGCCTCTGCCGTCGAATTCAAAGAGCCATTCCGCGACGTTCCGCTTGACGAATTGCTCCTGAAGAATTGTCGCCAGCTCCGTCTGCCGCCCGGCCCGATCTGCTTGGGACTTGAATCTCACATCGTCGGCAAGGTCCGACCTTCCCACCGCGTAACAGACTTCGCGCCAGAGAATGTCATTGCCCGCGGCAATGATGAAATACGCATCGCTGGCCTGAAACGCCTGATACGGCGCGTTGCGGGGATGCGCGGAACCAAGCCGTTTGCCTGGTGAACCCGTGCCGAAATATTCGCTGGTTTGCAGAGCGGAGACGCCAAGCAAAGCGCCGAGCATCGAACAGTCGATGTACGCGCCCTTTCCTTCCACTCTAACTCTCAGCAACGCCGCCAGAATGGCGTAAGCACCGTACAAGCCGGCACAAAAATCACCGACCGGCACGCCGCATTTAACGGGGGGCTCGCCCTCATTACCGGTGACGCTCATCAACCCGCTCATGCCTTGCACGGTGACGTCGAAGGCGCCTTTCTTGGCGTACGGACCTTCCTGGCCGTAACCCGAAATTGAGCAGTAGATTAGTTTATCGTTTTCGGATTTGACGTCTTCATAACCGAGACCGAGGCGGGGCAACACGCCGGGCCGGAAGTTCTCGATCAGGACATCGCACTCCTTGATGAGAGTTTTCGTCAGCGCGATTCCGTCACTGTCTTTCAGATCGACGCAGACGGACCGCTTATTCCTGTTTACTGAGGCAAAGTTTTCACTGTACGTATTGCCCTCGTCGTTGCTGGTTAACGGCGGCCAGTTTCTCATGCCGTCGCCACCACCGGGATTTTCGATCTTCACGACATCAGCGCCGAGATCAGCCAGCAGCGAGCCCGCAAACGGGCCCGCTGCAATCTGACAGAGTTCGAGAACTCTGACGCCGGCAAGCGGGCCGGCGCCTCTTGCTCCAGTGAGCTTATCGTGCATCATCGCTACTCAGCGGCAACGCTGTGCGGATGGCCTTCCTGCTCGCGCATCAAATCCTGAAAAATCACGCGCGCGCGGCGAATGGCAAGATCCGGTTTCAGGAACACTTCCTGATAGCCGTCATCAGGGTATTCGAACATGCGCTGCTGCTCTTCCAGAGCGAACTTGTCCTCCTTCACGACATCGGGGAACATTTCGGCGATGTGCGTGGCGGTCTGCTTGTCTGGGAATCTCTGCGACTTGTGATGCGCCGGCACGTTGATCATCACCCACCAGACGTGGCGCTTCTCGTCGATTGGGGTGTGGGTGTGAACGAGAACGTACCCTCGCTCTTGGGTATTCAGATCGAGCGTGCCCGGAAACTCGCGGACCTGGTCTCGCGCGGAAAGCTGGCCGACCGGGGCGTTCCGCATGACAACACGCGTCGCGGCCGGGCTCATCATGCAATGGGTGTGATGCCGATCGACGGTGTCGTAGTGAAACCAGTCGACGAGATAAGGCGGCTGTTTGTAGTTGGTGACTTTTCGAATGGTCATCGCATAGCGATTGCCGCCTTCTTCACCCTCTTCCAGATCGACGGGAATACGGCTGTTTTCTATGTCGCCGATATTGCCGTCGTGAAGCGGATAGAAATGGGTGATGTCGAGAAGATTTTCGATTAGGAGAAGATAGTTGGCGGGAATCTCCATCGGTCCGACAATTTCGGTTTTCCAGTCGTCTGAGCCGACTTCCGGCAGGCTCGGCGGCTTGCGCGTCTTTGAAACTTCTACGTCTCCCGGCCAGAGCCATACCAGGCCATCCTGCTCGATGATCGGGAACGGACGAACGATGGCCTGCGGAGAAATCGGCCCCGTCGGGTGGGATGGGATCATCACGCATTTTCCCGTCATGTCGTATCGCAAGCCGTGATACGCGCACTCCAGCGTGCCGTCCTTCATCATGCGTCCCTTCGACAGCGGGAATCGCTTGTGGGCGCAACGGTCGTCATAAGCGACAAGTTGTCCCTGCTTGGTCCGCCAAGCCACGATGGGCTTTTTAGCGACGACGTGGCCGGTTAGCTTTTCCTTGGGAAAATCCGATGCAGTCCCAATCATGTACCAGCAATTTTCGATGCAAGCGTAAGTCGCGAGCGGCTGAGCGTTATTTGCGGCCATCTTTGTCCTCCGAACTGTCGTGACACGATTTTCATGTTAAAGATCGAGCGTTAGCGATGGACTCTCGGCACGCGCGCAGCAAATCATCAAGTACTTCTTGCGCTCCTCGGCGCTGAGCACGCAGTCGCGGTGTTCCGGCACGCCCTCCACGTATCGCGTGATACACGTTCCGCAAAAGCCTTCGCGACAATCTGTCTCGATGCTGTAACCACGCGCGCGCAGCACATCGACGATCGATTCCGATGCGCTGACATCGAGAACCTCGCCGGTTTTGCGGATGGCTATTTTGAACGGATGATTTTCGTGGACGGTGTCAGATTCCGGCGCTGAGAAGTGCTCGAAGTGAACCGCATGCGGCGGCCACGCGCCGAGGTTCTCCTTGATCGCCGCCATGAAACCGGGCGGACCGCAGAAGTAGATGTGCATTCCCGGAACGTAAGCGGCGACGAGCGCCTTGATGTCGAGACCTTGCGAAGGATCGCCATTGTCGTGGTGAAGCCGAACCTTTTTGGCTTCCACACCCGGACCGAGATCTTTAAGAAACGCCGTGTTCTCGGGGGTTCGCGTGCAGTAATGCAGAACGTAATCCGCGCCCTTAGCCTCGAGCTCGGGAACCATCGACATCATCGGCGTGACGCCGATACCGCCGGCGAGCATCATATGCAGGCTGGTTTCCGATCCGGCCAATGCAAAATGGTTTCGGGGCCCTGAGATCTCGATGAAATCGCCTTCCTGAATCTTGTGCATTGCAACCGAGCCACCGCGGCCGTTCGGCTCCAGAAGAACGGCGATGCGATATCTGGCTCGTTCGTTGGGAGAACTGGAAAGCGAATACTGGCGGACGATATGGTCATCGAGATGAACATCGATATGTGCACCCGCAGCAAACGGCGGAAGCTCATGGCCAGCGGGATGAACCAGCACAAAGGAGCGAATAGCTGCGGCTTCGTCCTTCGCGGCGGCAACTCGCACTTTATACTTCAACCGCAGAAGTTGCGGTTGCGAGGAATTTCCGATGTCTGCTCGCTCGTTCATCATCCAAAAAACGATAGGAGCTAGACCTATTCAAAACAAACGAGTAATATTGGCATTGGCCCATCAAATTTTTTGAAGAAACCTGGCATTGAACCTCAGACAATTGGAAACCTTTTTTTGGGGTGCAAAGCTCGGCAGCTTCGTCGGAGCTTCCAATCGTCTCAGAGCGACGCAATCGACGGTGTCGATGCGAATTCAGGAGCTTGAGCGCGAGCTTGGCGTTATCCTGTTTGAGCGAAATCAACGAAGCTTGCGTCTGACTTCCAAGGGACGCGTGCTGCTTCCGCTGGCCGAGCAAATGATTCAGCTCGAAGCGGAAATCCGTTCCGTCATCGTCGCATCCGAAGCGTTTTCAGGCACGCTGCGGATTGGCGTTGCCGAAGTGATCTCGGTGACATGGCTTCCGCGCCTGATCAAAACGATGCGGGAAACCTATCCCAAGATCAGCATCGAGATGGACGAAGCGCTGACGCTGCCGTTGATCGACGAGTTGCGCGCTGGCGCGTTGGATCTGGTCTTGGCTCCGGGCTTGCATATCGAAAACACATTCAGGTCGAAACATCTTGGCACGATGGAGTTTTGCTGGATGGCAAGCCCTTCGCTTCCATTGCCCGCAGCGCCGATCACGCCGCGCGATATGATTGCCTGGCCAATCATTACGTTATCTTCTCAGTCGCACCACCGCCGTTCGATCGACGAATGGTTTCAATCCGAGGGCGTCGTCTTCAAGCGATTTGATACCTGCAAGAGCCTGAACGTGGCGGCGTCGCTAGCAGCCGCCGGCTTGGGAATTACGTTTTTGCCGAAACGATGTTACGATAAGGAGTTAAAGAACGGCACTCTTCGCATCATCGAGACGAAGCCGTTGATGTCGGCGGTGTTGTTCAGCGCGACCACCCTTATAAACGGCACGCAGCCGCTGGCTGAAATCGCCGCCGCACTCGCAGCCGACATCAGCGATTTCGAACAAAAATCCCCGTCTTAGTGCGTGCGTTCAATTGAAGCGCCTGAAGTCTCAGGATTAATAAGCACTGGTGATCAATAGCTCGCGCGACGCGCGTGACCGCGAGACGCGCCAGTCGTCTCTTGAGCGACCCTCCTGTTGCGAAGTGACTACGGGCTCGCTTCCTTGGATGAGAACTGAGAAGCGTTACGTGGCGTCAGCTTGCGGAGTCGAGAAAACAAAGCCGCCAGCGTGATAATAGCTCCTAATCCGTAGAGTTCGTCGGTGTCGACGTTTTCGTCGGCCGCGCCCATGTTGTTTGGGGCCAGCCTACAAACGACCGTCGCTATTCCCGCTTTTCGATAAAGACGTGACTCCGAGGCGCCAACACGCATATTCACCACAGGTTCGCGTCAATGACTTCCTCCCAGCATGCGCTGACCCATCGCACGATGGTTGTGCGGATCGGTCCATGATGGATTTTACCCGCGCAGATATTCGTCGACGCCTTCCAAATCGGTGATCTTCTCAGCAATTGCCTTACGTGCATCGGCCACGGAAAATCCCAACGGCAGCCGGATATACGCAGTGGCCTCGGCCTTGCCCGCGACAAGGTTCGGTGTCCGCACTGAATTGTACCTAAGGTCACGGGGATTTTTGGGAGCACCTCGCTTTCGTCGGCCACGACATCGCTTCGGATTTGGCGCGTTCAAGACGCATTGGACGTCCCGCTGTTTGGGAATGGGCCATTTGTCGCAACTGCGAGAAAATGATAGGGTCCCACGAGGAAGAGCGTTTAAAAGACATAGGCGGTTCTGACAGGGCCTCTCACGGGACTCGGCGAAATCTACGCCGAAAGAGTCCGCCGGAAAGGAGTTACTTTGATAAACTCCGAAACAGCAATATTCCTTGGCTTTGGCCTGGTGATCTTGTTCCTTGTGATCCGGAACGCTCGAAACCTGCGATGATGTAGAAGCCGAGAAACGAAGTAGTCAGATGATGTCTTGCGTAGACGGCTGTCCGGTTTCATGCAATCTCGTGGCGACGACGCCGCTTAGGGTTCCGGCGATCGGCCGGCAACACTCCAATTCCACCATTCCGCGAATCGGCGCACCTTGGCATCCGCGATGCCCCACCGGTCTGTCGACTTGACCAAGCTGTTACGGCGGGATATCTTTCAACCTCGCTGTGAAATATGAGCGCCCCCAAATCAAGCGAAGCAATAGCAATAAGCAGGCTTGAGCGGGCAACGATAGATGCGCAAACATCGATCGCTGCTCCTCGCGCTGCGGCATTGCTCGCGATGACAGCTTCGATCTCCGCGCACCGAGTCGCGTCGCCTTAGCAAGGGCGCGCCGTTGCTCGCATGGTCATACAAGACCAACGAGCGACCGTAGTCGCGTACGAGGAGCGGTTGATGAAAACCACGAACAGTCCCTTACGGCAAAGGACCGCCAGTCCGACGGTGAGTTCGCCGGAAACGCTGACGGGGCCATCTAAGGGTTGGTTACTGGATACTTGGAGGATTTTCAAATGACCGATCTCGCCGAAATTGACGATACGTACGCAGCTGTGTGTACCGAAAACCTAAACTCGGGAGTATTGGTAGTGAAGTCCGCCAAGGAGGGCGTTTGAAGTTATGACACCGGTCCGCTGAATCGGACGACCTATCGGTGTATCTTTTTTCAGGGATCGATGCGTTCTAACCCCGTTGTAGTAATCTGCATAGAATTTCAGAATTCGGCGCAGATGTGCCTCGCCCAAGACAATGATGTGGTCCAGACACTCGCGCCGGATCGATCCGATCAACCGTTCGGCAAAGCCATTCTGCCAAGGCGAGGCTGGTGCGATAGGCTTGTCCCGGATGCCCATGGCGCGCAATCGACGTCTGACAACGGCACCGTAGATCCGATCGCGATCCCGGATCATGTAACCCGGAGCTTCATCCCAGGGGAACGCCTCGGTGATCTGGCGAGCAACCCACTCCGCTGTCGGGTTGGTTGTCACGTTGATCCAGACCAAATCTCTACGATCAAGCCGTACAATCACGAAGCCATACAGCCGCTTAAAGCCGATGGTCGGGACCACGAACAAATCCATGGCGGCGATGTCCGGCGCGTGGTTTCGCAGAAAAGTTTGCCATCCCTGACTTGGTGGCCCGCGTCGCTTGGCCATGTACTTAGCGACACTCGACTGCGCTAATTCAAACCCGAGCTTGAGCAGTTCACCATGGATGCGCGGCGCACCCCAAAGTAGGTTCTCCCTGCTCATCTGCCGAATCAGCCTACGCAGCTCTGCATCAATTGGCGGCCGTCCTCCCTGTCTCTGTGATTTCCAACGCCAATAGTGGCAAAAGCCGGCCCGATGCCAACGCACCAACGTCTCTGGGCGGATGATTGTGAAAACCTGAAGGATCGATGGGAACCAGCGATAGGGCCGGACGAAGAACCACCGGTCGCTGTTCGTAAGCTGGGCCCTCCCCTTCAACTTGCGTCGCAAGACGGCCAGTTGATGTCGGAGCGCCGCATTCTCCGCCTCAAGCCGACTCTTCGACTTGAATGGCGAGGCCAGCACGGCCAGAACGAAGCAGATCAGCGCGATCATCGCGCCAACTTAGCAGATTCGATCAGTCGATAAACACGTATAGGGTTTTCGGTACACACAGGACGACCTGATGCCGGATGATTCCCACGCCGATATTATGAAAATCATAATCGGTGAAGACCGTTACATCCTGCTGCCTATCCGTCGAAGCGTGGCACAAGTTGCAGCGGGCTTTGGTGTTGAACAGTTCCCACCCACGCTTGGCTGAGTCGCCGATGGCGTTTTTGTCTCCCGCGATGAAATGATCGAAGGGAGCGTTGAACGAAATAAGCGTCCGCTCATAGGTGGCAATGGCGCGCAACATGTCCTGCTCATTTACGCCACGGCCGAACGCTTGCATGAATTGATTTTGGTAGTCCTTATCACGGGCAATTTTGCCGACGGCAGCGTCGATACTGGCCGAGCCCATCTCGAATGGGTTGGTGATCGGGAGAGCTGCCTGTTGCTCGAGTGTATTGACTCGGCCGTCCCAAAACTGCGTCTTATTGTAGAGCGCATTTAAGACGGTTGGCGCGTTGCGCTGACCGACGCGGCCGTTGATGCCGACCGATGTGGGCCTGCCGTCGGTGAAAGCGCGAGCCGGATCGTGGCACGTGGCGCAGGCGACCGTGCCATCGCCTGACAGCCGGCTGTCGAAGAACAACTTTTCGCCCAACCCGACTGTGGCAGGCGTGAGCGGACTGCCCGGCGGGATCACCGATGCGGTCAGCGCCGAGGGGAAGCCGACCTGATCTGGTGAGCGTGGTTGAGCCAACGGTCCCGCTTTCGGCAGCGGTGGTGCCTGGCCGGGCACAAGTGCGGGCGGTGGGCCGACGCCGGTGTCTTCACTTCCAACTGGCGCGGCCAGCACGGCGCTAGGGCACACAAAAAGAAGCGCGGCGATCAAGCATGCCGCTACCCACCCGTTGGTAGACATTGCGCTGTCCTTATCGGGCCTAAGCTGACGACTACACCCTACCACATCATCGAGAGCCGTGTTGTGCATCATAACAATTCCGCGGTCCGGCGAGCGCGCCAACCCGAACTCTCGGTCGGCAAGCCGACTGCTCAATTCGACGGCCGTCCAGGTCGCGCGTCGACCTGGACCGTCGCTGTCATGCCGGCGACTAGGCGAACCCCATCAGGTACCTGATCAATCCGGATGTGCACCGGCACACGTTGAGCAAGGCGTACCCAAGTGAAGATCGGGTTCACCGTGGCAAGCCCTTGCTGGTTTGGTTGCGCGTTTGAGACGTTGATGCCACGCGCGACGCTGCCGACCTTGCCGCGAACGATCTGCCGGTAGCTCATCAATTTGATCTCGGCAGGATCGCCCTCCTGCATGGAGGCAAGTTGCGTTTCCTCGAAATAAGCGTCCACCCAGAAGGAATCGGCGTCGACGATCGAGATCTCGTTCCGTCCAACGGTGGCATAGTCACCCAGCTGCGCCAGGAGATTGGTCACCCAGCCGTTCACCGGAGAACGGATCTGGGTGCGCTCCAGATTAACCTTGGCCTGATCGCGGTTGGCGACCGCCTGCTGATATTGCGCCTGGGCTGCGACGGCGTTCGCGTCGAAGGTCTGTTTCTGCTCCATCGAAACTGACAGGTCGTCGAGTTTGCGCCGGCGTTCTGCCTCGCGCTGTGCATTCTGGGCCATGGCCTGAGCCTGATCGACCGCTGCATCGGCCAACTGGAGGGCGATTTTGAAGTTGGTCGGGTCGATCACCAGCAGCAAATCGCCCTTCTGCACGAACTGATTGTCGGCCGCCGATAGCTCGACGATGCGTCCTGCGACCTCCGGCGCCATGGTGACGACATAGGTGCGCACCGTGCCGTCGCGTGTCCAGGGCGCGCCCATATACGCGTCCCACATCGCCCAGCCGAGAACCACGGCAAACACGGTCGTGGCGAGCGTTATCAAAAGCGGAACGGTTCGGATCGGCGCCTTGTGCATTTTGCGGACTGCCGGCTGTGCGGAGCGGACGACGTGAAGATCAGCATTCTTGGGCTCCGGTTTGGTTTCAGGATCGGACATGGCGACCTCAGCGTGAAACGACGAGTACGATTGACGACAGCACGATGATGTATACCGTGAACACGAACAGCGCCGGATGCCAGACGTAGGCCAGCAAGCCAAAGCGGCCCGCGACCCTGCGCAAGACCATGGTAACGAACCATGCCGCCACCATCATCACCGAGATCGGCGCACCGTAGACGCCGAGCAGATCGACCTCGACGAACTTCAAGTTGATGCTCCTGCGTCAAAATAACAGCGATGTCGGACCAAAGCGTCGCAGATCACGAGAACTCGGCCGCGCTCTCGCTGCGCAAGCGAGGTCTGCAGTTCGCCCTGCCTTAGCAATGCAAGCCGTTGATCACGCGCGGTCAGCCCTGCGGTTGCAGCAACGCTGTTCCCTTGCGCAAGGGCCTCGAGCGCGGAGTCGAGCTCCGAGACCAAGCCCAGTTGAGGTGCGATGCGACGAAGATGGATAATCTCGGTCCCGACTGACAGCGCCGTCAAGAGCTGCGCCCGCTGCAGCGGCTCGGCTTGGTCCGACAAAGCCGCGAGGCGGCTGTAGATGCGGCCTTCCCAATCGTCTCCGAGCCGGTGGACGGCGACTGTGGCGAGGCGGCGCAGGTCGCGCAAGCTCAGCGCCAGCAGCCGCTCGCTCCGCAGTGCCGGTGACAGCGGCGGCAGCAAGCGAAACGACAGCGCTGCGGCGCCAGACCCCGCAACGATCGCCAGCGCGGCGTTGTAGAATTGCACGGTGTCGTAGCTCATCTGGTTGGCCGGCGCGAGCAGCGGCACGAAATTGCCGGCCATTGGCGTAAACATCGAGACCCGCCATGGTTGGGCCATCAGGGCACCCACCGGAATCAGATAAAGCGCCATCAGGACGCTCAAGCCGGTGAAGCTCTCGACGTTCGGCAACAGCGCAAACAGGAAGATCGCGGCGCAAACCACGGCAAGGCCGGTGCCCGTCATGAAGTCGGCCGCCTGCGCGTAGGCCATCTCGGCTCTCGGCGCAAACAGGATGACCGAAATGGCTGTCCAGGTGATGGCCAATGCGCCGTTTGGCCATGCGGTCACGATCCAGAAGAGCTCGACCGCGCCGATCGTGATGAACGCGCGGGAGGCATTGAAGAATGCCGGCAACCAGTCGGGTACATGGAGCCTGACGCGGCGGTGGCGAGAGCGGGGGCGAGCAGGGTCGGCAACCAGCAACGCCAGTCCGTCGAGCAAATGGGCCAAGCCGGCCAGCACTCGGGCGGTCTGGTCGGCCAGCAGCCGCAGTGACGGCGTATCGGCCGGCATGGCGATCAGCCGCCGCACTGCCGCCTCACACAGGCGGCGCATCCCGGTCGGGTCGGCCAGCCAGGGTATCGCTTCGCCCTGCGACGGCGCGGACCGCAGCTCCAGTGGCACGCTGTTCAGCGCGGCATCGGCTTCCTGCCGAGCCGCGTCATCCGGCAAGCGCGCGAGCCGCCGCACCACGGCCGACCAACCGGCCAGCGCTTCAAACAGGCCATCCATTGCCGCCCGCAGCGCCCGCGAATGATAGTGAAGTCTCGAGGATTCTCCGATCGCCTGGTCGATCACAGGGTCGAGCGCGATGACCTGTCGTACGAGCTCGCGTCGAACCGGCTGCATGTCCGACAACGCCGACCCGGCCAGTGTCAATGCGGAGCCGAACCTGCTCGCGATTTGGGCTGACAGGGCCCCGAGCAGCGCCGCGAGCCGCCGTGGAGCGCCGCCGAAATCTGTTCCAGCAAGGACGATGCCGCCGCACACGATCCCGATCCAGATCTCGCTGACGCGGGTGACGGCGAAAGTGAAGGCGAGGCCATTCGTGCCGCCAGCCGCGCCGAGCTCATCGCTGGCGATGATCGCGGCCGTGTAGCCGGCCAGCGCTGCTCCGTAGGCCGCGAAATTGCGTAGCTGCGTCGCGACAAGCGCGCAGGCTGCTCCCCACAGCGCCAGACCGATGAGAAAACCAGCGCGGCTTTGCGGGAACCACGCCGTCAGCACCACGATCGCGACCCCGCCCACCAAAGTGCCGACCATTCGGAACCATCCCTTGCGCAGTGATGCGCCAAGATGCGGCTGGCACACCAGCGCCGCTGACGTGCCAGCCCAATAAGCGTTGTCGAGTTGGAGCCAGAACGCGACGTAGAGGGCCAGACAGACGGAGGCCCACAGTCGCAGGCCGAACAGCAGCGGCGGGCCGGCGGCCCTGACTGCGCTTGTCAGGGGCCCTAATCGCGTCGGAAAGCTCCTCGCGTCAATGCAGCCCGGCTCGTCAACCACGTTCGGCATTGGAAGTTGTCCCTGATCCGGTTGCGCGGTACGAGTCGGCCCGTTGCGGACTCGTCTCCACAATGAGGCGAGGGCTGAAGGGGTGGGCCTGAGCGCCGTCGAGTTTCGCCGCAACAGCCATGGCGAGCGCCACCAGCGCAAGGCCAGCGGGCAGCGCCAGCGCCCACAGCCCAACTACGGCCTGACACCCGGCACCGATGCCGCAGCCTACGATGAAGCCCGCGATCGCGAGTCCGGTGCGCCTCGCGCGCTCGCCTGCCTTCACCGCGTCGTTCCGACTGCGCCCAAGCAGAACCTCGCCGAGGTCCATCACGAAACGGGTAATGTTGGTCGTCATCACCGCGGTGGATGGAGACCCCTTTAGCGAGATCTGCACAAGAGCATTTTGCATTGCCATCGCGGAAACACCCAACATGCCGGCAACGATCGCTTTTGCAGCGTTTACATTGAGCAGCGGACCGCCACCGACGCAAAGGGCGAGAAAACCAGCAAGCAACAGGAATTGGAGAAGGAGCAGAGGCCGGAGCGAGGCGACGTGCATCCGCTCCAGGCCAGCCGCCAGTAGCCGAGTCACGGCAAGCACGACGATGAAAACGGGAACCGAGAGCACAAGAGCCAATGGTGCTTCGTCACCGGCGACGATGTGCGCGGCCAGAATGACAAGATTGCCGGTGATATGGGCGGCGAACAGGCCGCTGAGCCCGAGAAAGCTGATCACGTCCGTACTGCCGGCTATTACGCTAAGCACGCTCGGAAGCAGCTTGGTTCCGAGCGACTCGTCGACTAGTGGAGGCCGGATATTGGTTGGCTTGATTTCAAAGTCGTTCGCCATTCCGCTTGTCCTTTTGCTCATCGGCAAACCGGAAGGTTGCTCGCCAGATTCGCGATCCTCCGCGCCAGGGAGAGTTCGTTAGCTTCATCGCAAACCCATTGATGGCGCTGGTTGACGGATGGCTCGTACGACGTTCTCCGGCTTGGGGGCTCCTGATTCGAAATCGCTTACGTTAGCCAGCGTGACCTCGGCGATTTGTCGCAGTGCCTCGTGCGTCAAGAACGCTTGGTGACCGGTAATTAGCGTGTTCGGAAAGGTCGTCAGGCGCTCAAACACATCGTCCTGTATGATCGCCGATGATCTATCCTTGAAGAACAGAGACCCTTCTTCCTCGTATACATCGATTCCTAGATACCACAGGTGGTCTCGTGTCTTCAGCGCATCGATTGCTGCGCGGGCGTCTATCAGTGCGCCCCGTGAGGTATTGATCAACATCGACCCACGTTTCATCAAGGCAATCGTCTGCCTGTTAATCAAGTGCATAGTTTCGGGTGTAAGGGGGCAATGTAACGACACAATGTCTGATTCCGACAGCAGCGATGCAAGATCGGTGTACTTCATGCCCTGCTCCACGCAGCGCGGGTTGCTGCGCATGTCGTAACCGAGCAACCTGCAGCCGAAGCCTTTCATGATTTGCGCCAGCGCGGCGCCGATCTTGCCCGTACCAACGACACCAACGGTCTTGCCTGCCATATTGAATCCGACCAGGCCATTCAGATCAAAGTTGCCGTCGCGAACGCGGTTATATGCGCGGTGGGTATTCCGGTTCAGTGTCATCATCAGAGCGACGGCGTGCTCGGCGACCGCCTGCGGCGAATAGGCGGGAACGCGTACTACCGCCATCTTCAACTGATGCGCGCGCGCTAGATCTACATTGTCGTAGCCGGCACACCGCAAGGCGATCAGTCGCGTCCCGTCCGCGGCGAGCTGCGATAGTGTCGCGCTATCCAAGACGTCGTTTACGAATACGCAAACAGCAGGGCACCCGGCCGCCACAGAGGCAGTGCTCCGACGCAACTTCTCCCTGTAAAAGATAATCTCGTGGTGGAATTGCTGATTGGCTTCGTCCAGAACATGACGTTCAAACTCCTGCGTGCTGAAGAAGGCAATTTTCATGGGGCGTCTCCCGAGCAGCTCATGCAGGAGGGGAACGGAAGACGAAGGCAAACGTCACCTATCATCGCTCCGGCTCCCCAGTGATCCTGAAAAAGACACGCGAGGCGATCCACTTACATGCAACGCCCACTGCGATTCCGACAACGGTGTCGATCAGGCGCAACAATGGTTGATGCCATGCATTCAGGGGAGACATTCCCGCGACCACCATGACGACAGCGGTCGTTATGCCGGTCGTTACGATGTCGCCGCGTCGATTCAACAGCATCATCACCAGGGTTCCTAATCCGAGCAAGGCAGCCATACCCAGCGCGGTGAATGAAAAGAACCACAGGTAAACAAGGCACAGCGCAAAGCTCACGCATGTGGCGATCAAACGCGCCAGCCCCGCCGAGAAACTGTCTCGGCGGGTTTCGCGGAACACGAACACGGTAGCAGCCACCGCCCACATCCCTCCCAGCAAATCGGAGTCTCTGTCGCCAAGAGGCTGAAGCGCATGGGTAATGATCCAGTACGAGATCCCGCATGCGATGGCCATGTTCAGGGCGTAGACGACATCCCACAAGGAGAGTTTTTTTAGCTTACTCACTGCATGCACTCCTCGCAAAAGCCGGATATGTCCTGGAGCATTTTCACGGCTATGCCCCGGCGAGACCGTGCCCGACCATGTTCTCGGGGTTGACGATCTCATCGAAACGCTTCTCGTCGATGTAGCCGGACTGAAGGGCGGCCTCCTTCAAGCTCAGATCGTCGTCGTTGGCCTTGTGCGCGATCGCCGACGCTTTGTCGTAGCCGATAACCGGACTGAGTGCGGTAACCAGCATGAGCGAGCGCCCGACCGTCTCGTCGATGCGCTTGCGGTTGAGCCGCGTGCCCTCAACCGAGAAGCGCCGGAACTTCTCGCAAGCATCGCCCAGGATGGCCGCAGAATGCAGGAAATTGTTGATGATGACCGGGCGCATCGCATTGAGCTCGAAGTTGCCCTGGCTGCCGGCGAACGCTACCGCGTTGTCCTCGCCGATCACCTCGATGCACACCATCACCATCGCCTCGCACTGGGTCGGGTTGACCTTGCCCGGCATGATCGAGGAGCCCGGCTCGTTTTCCGGCAGCAGGAGTTCGCCCAGACCGCACCGCGGGCCGGAGGCGAGCCAGCGCATATCGTTGGCGACCTTCATCAAGGCAACCGCAAGCCCGCGCAACGCCGCCATGGCGGCAACCATCCCGTCGAGCGAACCCTGGGCCGCGAACTTGTTGGGCGCGGTGATGAAGGGATGGCCGGTCAGCTCGGCGATCTTGGCCGCGATCTCCTGGCTGAAGCCCGCCGGTGCGTTGAGCCCGGTGCCGACGGCGGTGCCTCCTGCGGCCAGCTCGAAGAGGTCCTTCTCAGAGAAGCGGATACGCTCCAGCGCGTCGCGGATCTGATGCGCGTAACCCGACCATTCCTGTCCCACCGTCAGCGGTACGGCATCCTGCAGATGCGTCCGCCCGGTCTTGACGACGTCGCTCCATTCCCTCGCCTTCGCCTCGATCGACTCAGCCAGCGCCTCCGCATACGGCAGCAAATGCTCCTCAAGCTCTAGCACCGCGGCGATGTGCATCGCGGTCGGGAAGCTGTCGTTCGACGACTGCCCCATATTGACGTCGTCGTTGGGATGGACCGGCGACTTGCTGCCAATCTTGCCGCCGAGCAGCTGGATGGCGCGGTTCGACAGCACCTCGTTGACGTTCATGTTCGACTGGGTGCCCGATCCGGTCTGCCAGACATAGAGCGGAAAATGCTCGTCGAGCTTGCCTGTGATGGCCTCGTCGGCAGCGCGTACGATGGCATCCGTTTTCCGTTGGGGCAGCCGGCCGGCCGCGGCGTTGACCAGCGCCGCCGCCTTCTTCACGTAGCCGTAGGCATAATAGACGCGCTTCGGCATGTGGTCGTCGCCGATCGAGAAATGGACAAGACTGCGCTGCGTCTGCGCGCCCCAGTAGCGGTCGGCCGGCACGTCGATGCCGCCCATCGAGTCGGTTTCATGACGTTTGCCGGTCGCATTGATGCCGATCGGGGTATCGAGCAAGATGGGAGTTACTGCTTCGTTCATTGTATCGTCTCCTTCAATGAATCGTGGGTTATCGGGGTTGGGCGGCCTTGACCGGCCGCCCGGGCACTCCATCAGTATTGAGGCTTGTAGAGCTGACCCTCGATCCAGGCGCGGATGTCGCGCGGGCGCTCTACTTGCGCCAGGCCCTGGTCGAACATGAACTCCGCGACGCGGACTGCCGTGGTCACTTCCTGCTCCAGGATGCTGTCCTGACTGGGAAACAGCATGCCTTTGGCGCGCAGCTCAGGGCCGACCTGGTCTGCGCATGCCTGAGCGGCCGCGATGAAGCAGGCGTCAGTGATTCGCCGCGGCCGCGCCACGTAGGTGGCGAGGCCAACCGCCGGGAAGATGTAGAAGTTGTTGGCCTGACCGGGGTGAAAGGTTTTGCCGTTCACCGTCACATCCGGAAACTGTACTCCGGCCGCAAACAGAGCCTTGCCCTTTGACCAGGTGTAGGCCTGCTCGGCAGAGCATTCCGCCTTTTCGGTCGGGTTGGAGAGCGCGAAGATGATGGGCCGCTCGTTGAGCCGGCTCATCGCCTCGACGACCTGCTGAGTAAACGCGCCGCCCTTGGTGCTGACGCCTATCAGCACCGTTGGCTTCAACGCTTCGATGGTTTGCACAAGATCTTTCGACGGCGCAGCCTTGTGCGCGTACACCTTCTGATCTTCCGAGAGGTCGGAGCGGGACGGCTCGAGCAGACCATCGATGTCGAACATCGAGATGCGGCGGCGCGCTTCGTCCTGGGACAACCCTTTTTCCTGTATGGCAGCTGCGATAAGACCGGCGATGCCGATTCCCGCCGACCCGGCACCCAGGAACAGGATGCGCTGGTCAGTCAGCGGCGCGTCAACGATCTGCAATGCAGTTATCAGTCCTGCAAGCGCCACGCTGGCAGTGCCCTGGATGTCATCATTGTAGCACAACACCTTGTCGCCGTACCGCTTGAGCATCCGAATGGCGTCGGTGCCCTTCCAGTCTTCGAAATGGATGCAGCAGTCGGGAAAGACCTCCTGAACCGCTTGCACGAATTCGTCGGTCAGCTCGTCCAGTTCCTGATCCGACGGAGGCGGCTCCCGTAACCCGAGATAGAGCGGATCGGCGCGCAGCACCTCGTTGGTCGTGCCGATGTCGAGCAGCACCGGAAGCAGGCTCGTCGGCGGCACCGCTGCACACGCCGTGTAGAGCTGCAGCTTGCCGATCGGAATGCCCATGCCGTTGGCGCCTATGTCACCGAGGCCGAGGATGCGCCCGCCGGTGGAGACGCAGATGAAACGGATGTCCTGCTGCGGCCAGTTGCGCAGAACCTCGGCGATGCGACCCTTCATGTGGCGGCTGATGTACATGCCGCGGGCGCGTCGATAGATGTGGCCAAAAGTGAGACAGGCATAGGCCACGGTCGGGTCATAGAGGATCGGTATGAAGCGCGCGGGATCAGACATCACCGCGCGGTAGAACAGCGTCTCATTCCGGTCCGATAGGCCGCTAAGATAGACGTAGCGTTCGAGGTCGGTCGGCTTTGCCTCCAGGTGTCCCAGCACGCGCTCGACCTGACGGTCAATGGTTTCCACCGAATTCGGCAGAAGACCTTCAAGCCCATAGCGGCTGCGCTCCTCTAGCGTGAAGGCCGTACCCTTATTGCGGGCGGGATCGCCCAGCAACGCAATACCCTGCAGAATATCCAGGTGCTTGTTCTTAGCGGTAATCTTTGCTCGTTCATTCATGTCTTTCTTCTCCTGTGTTGAAGAGATCGCTTTGGCGTTAAGGAGTTCTGGCGATCGGCAGAACAGAGAGCGAGCGGACACCCTGCGCGCCATGGATGAGCACGCCCTCGATGTCCGCGGTGGCGGATGGGCCAGTGTGGAAGCTGGCATAGTGCCTGTCGCGGAATTCCGGCCGGCGATAGGCATGATGCAGATTGACGGCGATGTCGGCGGGATCGAGCAGCACGATCAGGTGCTGTGCGAGGTAAGCAAGCGCGTTGATGCTTAGGTCCGTTTCGGTCAGGAGCACGGAGCCGGTCTCGGCCACGGCGAAGGAAGCGCGGACGATCGCGAGATCCACGTCCGCCAGATCCTGCGGCGCGCCGACGCCTGCGATATCCCGGTTGCCGGCGATCTCCGGCACCATCGAGCAGACGATTTTGGCGCTCGCGATCTTCGCCCGCACGGGGGCTAGAGGATCGCCCGAGTCCGGAGGATCGAGAAATATGCCTCCCATACGTTCCAAACTGGGCTTGAACGTAGAGAGAAGCGATGCCGGTGCATTATTGTCGAACAGTGGAACAACCGGCAGCGGTCGGTCAACTTGCGGCAGGTTGGCCTGGATCGACGCCAGGATATCGTCGCGGCTGGTCATTGTTTGCCTCCGCGGTTCGCCTTGTACCAGCTGTGGAATGTTTGCTTTGGCGGATGCGGCACCTCGCGGTGCTTTCCCCAGGCATTAAGGCCGTTGTAGATAACGAAGCGCGGCAGGTGCGCCAGCGCAACATCGGCCGAGGCGATCGCGGCACGATAGGCTATGGGACGAGACAGCAACTCGCCGGCGGCCTTCATCGCGGCCTTCTTGACCAGCGGGACATCGTGCCGCTTCACCAATTCCCTTCGCCAGGCATAGATCTGCTCGTGGATATTGATCTTCACCGGGCAGACATTGGTGCAACTGCCATTGAGCGATGAGGCGAAGGGCAGGTTGCTGTATTTGCGTGCGTTGAAGGTCGGATCGATGATGAGGCCAATCGGTCCGGAATAGGTTGCGCCGTAGCTCAAGCCGCCGCTGCGCCGGTAGACCGGGCAGGTGTTCATGCAGGCGCCGCAGCGAATGCATTTGAGCGAAGTCCAAAACTCTTCGAGGCCGAGCCGCTCGGAGCGGCCGTTATCCACCAGCACCACATGCATCTCGCCGCCTGCCCGCGGGCCGCGGAAGTGCGAGGTGTATTGGGTCATCGGCGAGCCCAGCGCGCTGCGCGACAACAGGCGAACAAGCACCGCCAGGTGTTCCAAACGGGGAATGATCTTCTCGATGCCGATCGAGGCGATATGCAGCTTCGGTACATTGGCCGACAAGTCGGCATTGCCCTCGTTGGTGCAGACGACAAACGTGCCGGTCTCCGCGACGACGAAATTGCCTCCCGTCATGCCGGCGTCGGCCGCAAGGATCAGCGGGCGCGTCGCCTCACGCTGCGCTTCCGCGAGATAATGGACGTCGCTGTTGTCGGGGTCCGTGCCGATCGTGTTGGCGAACACGTTCGCCACATCGGTCCGAAGCTTGTGCACGGCCGGCACCACGACATGGCTCGGGTCTTCCTTGTCGAGCTGCTGGATGCGCTCGCCAAGGTCGGTCTCGACCACCTCGATCCCGACCGAGGCCATGTAAGCGCGGAAGCCGCACTCCTCGGTCAGCATCGATTTGCTCTTGATCAGCGATTTCGCGCCGTGGTCGCTGAGGATACCGTGAACGATCCGATTGTGCTCGGCCGCGTCGCGTGCCCAGTGCACATGAATGCCATTCGCCCGCGCACGCGTCTCGAACTGATCTAGGTATTCATCGAGGTGGGTAAGCGTGTGCTCCTTGATGGCAGAGGCAAGCGCCCGGAGCTCTTCCCATTCGGGAATGTGGTGCATTTCCCGATCGCGCTTCTGACGAAGATCCCAGAGGCGCTCGTCATGCATCTTTTCGTGCTCGGGCGCGGCAATGAAGCGGCCGGCCGCTTCCGCCTGGTTGACCGGCCGATTGCCGTGGACCTTCGCGCCGCGCGGCTGCGGTTCAGGCCGCGAGCGAAGTGGCTTCGAGGCGCCCTCGGCGTGATCGAGGCGGTGGCCGTTGCGGTAGATGCCATAAGCGTCTTCGCCAGCCAGCACCTCGGGATGCAGCATGGAGTTATCGAGCAACTGCTCAGGAGAGATGCTCATGCGTTGGCTCCGTTCAATATTTCGGCGATGTGGATGAACTTGAGCGGCACGCCGATGCGCTCGGCGCAGCCTTGCTGATGCATCAGGCATGAGCTATCGGCCGATACGATGTACTCGGCACCGGCGCGGGCATGATCGCTGACCTTGTCGTATCCCATCTTGGTGGAAACGACTTCCTCGAACACCGAGAAGGTGCCCCCGAAGCCGCAACACTCGTCCGGTCTCGCCGGCTTGACGAATTCGATCCCGTCCACCTTCGACAGCAGGTCCATTGGCTTGGAGAAAAATGGCTCATGCAGCTCGGAGGGTGTCGCGTGCTTGAGCCGGCGCAAGGTGCCGCAGCTGTTGTGCAGGCCGACACGATGCGGGAACCCGGCCCACGGAAACGCATCCACCTTCAGGATGTCGTGGAGAAACTCGACCAGCTCGTAGGTGCGGGCACGAACCACCTTCACCTCGGCGCTCTGCTCGATGGCGTCGAAATTGTCGCGCACATGGTGAACACAACTACCGGACGGCCCTACGACGTAATCGAAGCCGGAGAAATTGCGCACGAACAGGGCCTCGGTAGCGGCACATTCGGCGTTGAACCCGCTATTGGCCATCGGTTGTCCACAACAGGTCTGGTCGCGAGGATATACGACCTCGTGGCCGAAGCGCTCGAGTAACTCGAGGGTCGCGATGCCGACTTTCGGAAAGAAAGCATCG
The DNA here is from genome assembly GCF_031202265.1 of Bradyrhizobium sp. Ash2021. Lineage (NCBI taxonomy): Bacteria > Pseudomonadati > Pseudomonadota > Alphaproteobacteria > Hyphomicrobiales > Nitrobacteraceae > Bradyrhizobium > Bradyrhizobium sp. Ash2021. The sequence goes on from NZ_CP100605.1 coordinate 106,448, forward strand.
ATATAACAGGGGATGAAAAGTCCAATTCGCATGTGTCACTCCATTGTCTTGCTAAGCACGGCGCAGATGTCTCAGTTTCAAGTGCCTTCCGTTCTAATAAGGGTCTGCCGGCCCCGCGACTTTGCCTCTGAACACGGTCAGGCTGATCACGGTATAGAGCAGCATGAGCGGGAACACGAAGAGACCCGCTCCCCAAAACATGAAGGCAAGGCTCGAGTGAGGGGCGGCCGCCTGTTCGATCGTGATCGAGAACGGGATCATGTAGGGCCAGAACGAAATCGCCAGCGTGCAAAAGGCCGCCACGAAAATGACAGCAACCATAGGGAACGGCAGCGCGTGCTCACGACGGCGGTGAACGCCGGCGACGAGCACGATTGCGGCCCAGGCGCCGACCGCTGGAAAGAAAAACAAGGAAGGTCGGTCGAGCCATCGCGCCATCACCGCAAGGTCCCTGGCCAGTGCATAGGCGAACACGGCGATGAGGAAGACGAGCAGCGCTACCGACAGATATGGGATGAGGCGATAGGCCTGGTCGCGGACCTCGTCGTTGCGTTTCCCCACAAGCCACGAGGCACCAAGCAGCGCGTAGCCGATACACAGACCGATGCCACAAAGCACCGCAAAGGGACTGAGCCAGCCGAATTCGCCGCCAGCGTACCGGACGCCGGAGATCGGCAGACCCTCCACGAGAGCGCCCACCATCAGGCCCTGCATGAATGATGCGATGAGCGAGCCTCCTGCAAAGCTTGCGTTCCAGATCCAGCGCAGTCGCTTGGCCTCGTACCGAAACTGAAAGGCCACGCCGCGCAGGATCAGCCCCGCCAGCATCAGTAGAACCGGGAGATAAAACGCCGACATCAGGATTGAATAGACGACCGGAAAGGCGCCCCAGAGGATCACGCCCGAGACGATAAGCCACGTTTCGTTGCCGTCCCAGATTGGCGCCACCGCGCTGATCATGGCATGTCTTCGCGGCTCGCCGCCGGCTACACCGAAGAGCATGCCGACCCCAAGGTCGAAACCGTCCAGTAGCACGTAAATGAGAATGCTAACGGCCAGGAGTGTCACCCAGAACATGATCATGGCCATTCTCCCGCCTGAGCGTGAAAGGCATCCACCGTGACTGACTCGTCGACGACGGATAGGGGCCGGCTGGGAATGGCGGCCGAGGGCGGCCGCACGAGGTGTCCGACCGGTCCCGCGCGCAGCAGCCGGTAGATGTAGAAAACGCCGAACGCGAAGATGAACGTGTAGATCGAGCAGAAGACGATGAGCGAGATCGTCGCCGCCCGCGTCGTCAGGAACGGCGTCAACGCGTCCGCAGTTCTCACCACGCCATAAACCACCCAGGGCTGGCGTCCCACCTCGGCCACGAACCAGCCGGTCAAGGTCGCAATGAAGGGCAGCGGAAAGCTGAGGAACGTGGCCCAGAGCACCAACCGATTGCGCTCGAGACGTCCGTCTCGGCTCAGATACGTTCCGGCCCAGGCCAAGGCCAACATGAGCAGGCCACAGCCGACCATGATCCTGAAGCCGAAGAAAGGAATGAGTACCGGCGGCCAGTCGCTCTCGGGAATGCTATCGAGACCAACTTCCGCGGCGTCGAGACTGTCGGAGTCGATCAAGCTGCCCAGGGGTGCAGGTAAGGTGATCGCGAAACGATTGCGCCGCTGCGCTACGTCCGGCCACGCGAGCAGTACTTCGGATGCCGGCTTTTCGTTGTGCCATCGCGCCTCGATGGCGGCCATCTTCGAGGGTTGGTAACGGACAATGTATTCACCATTGAGGTGTCCGAAGAAGAGCTGAATTGGCATGAGCACGGCGGCCAGATACAGGCCCATGCGGAGCATGATCTTCGCCTCGGCGGCGAACGTGCCACGCAGCAGATACCACGCGCCGGTCGCAGCAACGCAGAATGCGCCGGTCAGGTAAGCGGCAAACAGCATGTGTGGAAAACGCGACCAGACCACCGAGTTGAAGATGATCTTGGTCCAATCATTCGGCACGAACATGCCGTTCTCGACGACATAGCCGACCGGAACCTGCATCCAGCTGTTGTTGATCATGATCCAAAACGCCGACAGCGTGGTGCCGAGGGCCACCATCGCGGTCGAAAACAGGTAGAACCAGGGGGCAACCTTCTGACGGCCGAACAGAAGCACGCCGAAGAAAGTCGCTTCCAACGCAAAAGCGGTGAAGGTCTCGTATGCGAGCAGCGGCCCCTGGATCGGGCCCGACATGCGGGACAGTTCGCTCCAATTGGTGCCGAACTCGAACGCCATGACGATCCCGGAGACAACGCCGAATCCGAAAGCCACACCGAAGATTTTGAGCCAAAACTCGAACAAGAGGCGGTAGGTAGGGCGCCCCGTCGCGAGATGAAGGGATTCCAGCACGGTGAGCCAGGCTGCCAGCCCGATCGTGAAAGACGGGAAGATGATGTGAAACGAAACGGTGAACGCGAACTGCAGCCGCGAGAGAATGAGCGACGTGATGTCCATGGTGCGACGCGCCCCTTACCGCCAGAGATTAGTCTTTCGCAGCGCGTGTAGCGCTCCATCGGAAGGGTTTCCCGCCGGGTAATCGAGAGCAGTGCTCCTGGCGCCCACCTTATCTTCAGGTGCCACGGCATCCTCAAGGTCCAAGATCGCAACGTCGGCGCCGGCCTGAGATGCCTTCACAAAGCGTTCCGGGGGGGTTGCCGGCGTGAACAGCCAGCTTCGAGTGCGGATCGGTGCCTGGCTAGTCATGCGGTTGCCTTTCTGGATAAGTTGCGGCCCACATCACTGGCCTCTCTGCCAGGCGCCTTTGCGTGGCTAAGCAGTTTCACCAAATCCCGGACCTGGATGCTTTCGAGCGAAAGCACGGCGTCCTTGATCTCCCGACTTAGCTCCGCATCGATGCGACCGACTACGAGCCCGTCGAATTTCTCAACGGATTCCTCCCACGTGAACGGACGGGAAGCGAGACCCGGGTAATCTTGGACCTCGTGCTCGATCACTGTCCCGTCTTGCAGCCGGATGATGATCTTGGCGGGCATCTTGCGGGGGTATTGAGCCGTGAACTCATGATTCGGACGGGTCGAAACCTTCTTCAGCAACGCTTGGACGTCGGGCTTGGTGATGCGGTCCGGCTTGAATTGTGCCGGCGTCACATCACCATCGATGAGCGCGACCGAAAGCAGGTACGGAAGGCTGTGATCCGCCTGCTCCTTGGTACGGATGATTTTGTCCACGCCGTAAAGGCCGCCGCCGGCGAAGTCGAAGGCGAGTTGGAACACCTCTGCCTCGATCGAGACAATCTTGTTGGGATCGAGTTTTTTCTGCCGGGCCAGTTCGACCATACAATGGACTGCGGACTGCGTATGGATCATGGAGTTGTACTTCTTGATGGTACTCTCCGTGACGCCCTCATATCCCTGCTTGTCCCAGTCGATGTCGATCTTCACCCCAAGAAGATGATCGATTCCCAGCGGACCCTCGATCACTTGCAGCGGCCCCTCGACGCCACGACGGGCAAGGAACAAAGTGTTCATGGCGCCGAGCGCCGACTGCGCCGAGGCGAGACCCTTCCATTGCGACAGCGGTTTTGCCCGAACGACGGCGAATGATGCATCGCTGACCGCGGCCATCGCCATGGCGTGGCCAATCTGCTGCTCGCTCAAGCCGAGCAGTCGCCCAGCCGCAGCGTTGAGCGAAAAGGCCAGTTGCGCCGTGTGGTCTAAGCCGCGCGTCATGAAGTTGGCATGATCAACGAACCGCGACTGGACCGTGTAGCCCAGGGCCACCCCGAGCATCAGGTCTCGGCCGCTGCCGCCGACGTAGTCGGCAATCGTCAGCGCAACGCCGAAATTGTCCGCCGTATGGCAAGTTTCGGTCTGGGCCAGGAAGTTGTCCATGATATCGACGTAGCGCACGAGTGCGGTGTGCCAGAATGCAGCGTAAATTGGGTTCGCCTTCCCACCACCGATCAGCGTGGACGGGCCGGTGCCACCAAACTCCGCAATCTGTTCGCGACAAGCCCGAACAGGACCGGCCCCAAGGGCGGCGATGCAGCAGCCCAACGAATCCAGAATGTGAACCGGCAGTTGTTTGCGCGACTCGGCCGAGAGGTCGTCGAATTTGGCGCGAGCAGCGTACCTGGCGAGAGCTCCGACTTGGGTCATGACTAGAATCTCCTCTTTTAGTGGACAGGCTGGCGTCTTTAGGAAGTCAGGGCGATGAAAATCCCCATCGTAACAATCGAGCCGATGACGCTGAGGAATACGGCGGAAGCTGCCTCCTCCTGCGCGACGCGGTATTGCAGGGCGAACATGATCACTATCGGCATGGTTGGAATCGCCATCGCCAGCACCGCCTCACTGACAGTGGGTTCGCCGTAGCCGACCCATCGCAATCCACCCAAGACGAGGGCGGGCTGCAGGATGTTCTTCAGGAATACGAGCAATAAGACGTGCGAACTGGCTTTGATTCTGCCGGATGCGAGCACGATGCCGCTGGCAAACAGGGCGACGCCCCCAGAGGCGTTTCCCAGGAGGAAAAGCGAGTGGACGATGAGCTGAGGAACGTGGAGCCCACTCAGCACGACCACGAAAGCGAGAACCGGCGCCCAAACCATCGGCTGTTTGACGGTTTCCGCGAGTTTGGCTACGGGTGATGCCAAATGCTCTTTGTCCTGCGCGGCCAAGCTCGTTCCCTGTGGACCTTTCCCGGCCGTATCCAGTGTGAGAAGAAGAATCGTGACTGGCACGACGGTGAGGTTGATGACGAGACTGGCTATCGCGATCGGAATGGCGCTAAGCCCTCCGAACAGATCGCCGAGGACGGCTGGACCGACGAAGGGTACTGCTGGCGCGGAAGCCGTCAGCGCGTACAGGGCGCTGATGCTTGTTGGGAAGCGAAAGATGATACGGTGGAACAGAAAGACCACACCGTAGAGGCCAATGATGGCGAGGCACAAAGCGATGACCAGCGGGATGTCCTGACTGAGTGCCGCGCGCGACGTCGTAACGGTTCCGGCAAAAAGCGTCAGCGGGACGGCATAAAGCAAGACCATCCGATTCAGGATCGAGGCATCGTTCCGCCCAAGATCGCGACGCCATGCCGCTATGAAGCCGAGCAAGAAAGTAACGACCATCGGAAGGAGTGCGCCCAATATGGTGTTCAGCATTGGCGTTGTCCTCGATCGCGGAGCGTTTCAAATCAGCTGAAACGCGAAGACGCTTCGCGTGTTCTCGACCGCCGGGCGGCGCCGTTTTAGCAAACCCCGGAACCGAGCTTTTGCGCCGGCGTATCAATTAGGCAGCGACCGGATTCTCTTTGAAAAGTTCGGCGACCAGAGCCGAGTCGAGATAAGCTCGAACGCGCACGATCTTGTCGGCCTTGAAAAAAAGGATCCAACAGTAACGGTTGTCGAATCTCATGCCGTTCCGTGCCGTCGCTAAGGAATGAAGCTCGACCACTGCCTGGTCGCCTTTGACGATGAGATATTCCAGATGGAGCTGAGTTCCCTGCGGAAGCACGCAGCCCAGTTTCGTAAAGGTACCGGCAATAAAGTCTGCCTTGCTGCGATAGCGACCGGCGAGCGGATGAGTGCCCATCACGGTCCAATCGACGTCGTCGGCGACGTGTGTGAAAAAGGCGGCTCCGTCGCCGTTCTCCAAACCTTTAAATACTTCACGAACGTAGTCAGGTGTAACAGCCATCTGATTTCTCCCTGATGTTCCGTGTATTGGTTGACTCTTTAACGACTGCGGTGGTCCGAGCTTTGGCTCGGCCGCCATCCGCCGCCTACCGAAGGAATTTACGTAGAGACCGTGGGAAACGCTTGTTAGCTGTTGTAAGATGCCGTTTGTTGTCGCCAGCAGCAGTTCGCAGAGCTTGTCGGGCTGAGGTTGGTATCCAATAACGACAGTCTCCATCGTGATTGGGCGGAACCGGTCATTGGCTTAAATCCAAACCCGGTGGTCAGGCGGCTACGAAAGATGACGCCATGATGGAACAGGCCACTGCGACCAGAAATGTAATATCGTTTGGCCCGTTCAGCCTGTTTGTGGCCGAGAGGCTGCTCAAGAAGGGGGACGAGCCGATACCGCTCGGCGGCCGCGCGCTCGACCTCCTGATCGCACTCGCGGAGCGGGCCGGAGAAGTTGTCACTCACAAGGAGCTAATCTCGACGGTGTGGCCGGATGTGACGGTGGAGGAAGCCAACCTCCGCTTTCAAATGGCCGCCCTTCGGAAGGCGCTTGGTGACGGGCGAGACGGCGCTCGCTACATATCCAATATTGCCGGTCGGGGTTATTGTTTTGTTGCGCCAGTCACACGCTCGAGCGCCAAGCAACCGGTTCCGGTCACCGCGATCGCCACCACAGAACGAGTTCAAAAGCTGCCGCCGCGACCGGCGCGGATGGTCGGCCGTGATGAGACCGTTCGATCCTTGGCGGAGCAAATCCAGATGTGGCGCTTCGTCAGCATCGTCGGTCCCGGCGGCATCGGAAAGACGACCGTGGCAATCTCTGTCGCTCATGCGCTGGTTGACGGATTCCATGACGCGGTCTTCATCGATCTGGCTGCGCTGACCGATCCGCAACTCGTGCCGACTGCGATCGCATCGGCGCTCGGGTTCATGGTGCAAACCCGGGACCCGGTCGTTGGTCTGCTGGCCTTTATCGGCGACAGGAAGATCCTGCTCGTGCTCGACAATTGCGAGCACGTGATCGCCGTTGCGGCGGCACTGGCCGAACGCGTTGTCAGCGAGGCACCACAAGCGCACATCCTGACGACCAGCCGCGAAGCGCTCCGGGTAGACGGTGAACATGTCCACTTGTTGTATTCACTTGACTGTCCGCCCGAAGATGCCGGCCTGACGGCCATGGAGGCGCTCCAGTACCCCGCTGTCCAGCTCTTCATGGAGCGGGCGGCGGCGAGCGGCTATGGCGCCGCGCTGAGCGATATCGATGCGCCGATTGTCGCCCGGAGCTGCCGCCGGCTTGACGGGATCGCACTTGCCATCGAGCTCGCGGCCAGTCACGCCGGCTCCCTTGGGATTCGTGGAACCGCGGAGCTGCTCGACAACCGCTTCAGCTTGCTCTGGCAGAGCCGTCGCACCGCGCTGCCGCGGCACGAGACGCTGAACGCGATGCTTGACTGGAGCTACAGCCTGCTTTCGGAGCGCGAGAAGCTGGTCCTGTGCCGGCTGTCAGTCTTTGTCGGGGACTTCACGCGTCAGGCCGCTGGCTCTGTTGCATCGGAGGCGGACGAGGCGGAGGTTATCGACGCGGTCGCGAGCCTGGTTGCGAAGTCCCTGGTATCCACGACGGTCATCAACGACTCGACATACTACCGGCTGCTCGACACCACGCGCACCTACGCCGCTGCCAAACTCGCAGAGCGTGACGAAGCGCATCGCATCGCCCGGCGCCACGCGATTTTCTATTCCAGGTTTCTCGAACACGACGAGATCATCCAGTCATTGTTCGGCGAACATGATCTTTCGGGATATGCTCCGCATATCAGCAACGTGCGGGCGGCGCTCGGATGGGCGCTATCGAACCATGGCGATGCCCCGGTCGGCATCGAGCTCGCCACCTGGGCCGCGCCGCTGTTCTTCGGACTGTCGCTGCTCGAGGAATGCAGGGGTTGGTGTGAACGGGCGCTGGCCACTCTCGACGACGCCAGCCGCGGCACCCGACAGGAGATGATCCTTCAGGAAGCCCTGGCGATGTCGTCGATGTTCACCGGGGGTCACACCAATCAGATTCGCGCCGAATACGAGCGTGGACTTGCGCTGGCGGAAGCTTTTCGGGACCGTGCACGCCAACTGCGCCTTCTCGCCGGTCTGAACATTTTTCTCACACGACTCGGCGACATCCGCGGCGCCCTGCCGGTCTCGGAAAAGGGCGGCGTCATCGCGCAGGCCGCCAAGCACCCGTTCGGTACCGTCTGGGCGGAATGGGGAGTGGGCAATACTCACCACTTTATAGGCGACCAAGCCGTCGCAAAGCTGCATTTTGAGCGCGGCATGGCACTCGAGATTGAGCTCGGTACTTCCAACGCCCACCTCCTCGGTTTTGATCCGCGCATCTTCGCGCTCGTCGGCCTTGCCCGCACCTTGTGGCTGCGTGGCTTCTCCGATCAAGCGCTTGGAATCGTGCAAAAGGCCATCAATGAAGCGGCAAGCCGAGGTCACCCAGTTTCTGTCAGCGTTTCGCTGGCCTATGTCTCGATGTTGTTGCTGTGGACCGGTGATTTGCCAGGAGCCGGCGAACTCATCGAGCAGCTGATCGTACACGCCGGACGATACTCGCTTGCACCATACCGTGTTCTCGGCATCGCGCTGAAAGGCGAACTTGCCATCGCCCGCGATGAGCCGGAAGCCGGTATCGATTTGCTACGGAGCGCGCTGGAGATCTTGCACGCTCAACAGTTCAATCTCCTGGTCACGGGCTTCATCGGTGCGTTGGCGGAAGGCCTGCGTAAGACCGGGCAATTTGAGGAGGCGCTGTTCACCATCAATGGAGCCATTGCGCGCGCGACGAATAGTGGGGTGGAATTTGACTTGTCCGAATTGCTCCGGATTAAATCGCAGATACTCGCGGCGCAACATGACCGTGAATCAGCGATGAACTGCCTGACCGAAGCGCTCGCTGTCGCACGCGCCCAATCTGCGCTCGCCTGGGAGCTGAGGTCGACGATGGTCTTGGCCCGCATGCTCGGCGAAGACGGCCAGCGCGATCATGCCCGGCATGCGCTGGTCCTCGTGTACGACCGCTTCACCGAAGGATTCGACACCGCAGATCTCAAGCTGGCGCGCGCGATCCTTGACGATCTGCGATAGCCATTTTAGCCCCTCCGCAGCACGCTGGCGGCCACGATACCATAGCAACTCGCGGACCTTGTCGAGCCGGGGTTGGTGGCCAATAACGACAGTAGCCATTGTGATTGTGCGGAACCGGCCATTGGCCTAAAATCGAAACCAGGTGATCAGGCGGCTACGAAGATGACGCCATGATGGAACCGGCGACGGAGGCCAGAAACGCAATATCGTTTGGACCGTTCAGCCTGATTACGGCCGAGAGGCTGCTCAAGAAGGGGGACGAGCCGATACCGCTCGGCGGCCGCGCGCTCGACCTCCTGATCGCACTCGCGGAGCGGGCCGGAGAAGTTGTCACGCACAAGGAGCTAATCTCGACGGTGTGGCCGGATGTGACAGTGGAGGAAGCCAACCTCCGCTTTCAAATGGCTGCCCTTCGGAAGGCGCTTGGTGACGGGCGAGACGGCGCTCGCTACATATCCAATATTGTCGGTCGGGGTTATTGTTTTGTTGCGCCAGTCACACGCTCGAGCGCCAAGCAACCGGTTCCGGTCACCGCGATCGCCACCACAGAACGAGTTCAAAAGCTGCCGCCGCGACCGGCGCGGATGGTCGGCCGTGATGAGACCGTTCGATCCTTGGCGGAGCAAATCCAGATGTGGCGCTTCGTCAGCATCGTCGGTCCCGGCGGCATCGGAAAGACGACCGTGGCAATCTCTGTCGCTCATGCGCTGGTTGACGGATTCCATGACGCGGTCTTCATCGATCTGGCTGCGCTGACCGATCCGCAACTCGTGCCGACTGCGATCGCATCGGCGCTCGGGTTCATGGTGCAAACCCGGGACCCGGTCGTTGGTCTGCTGGCCTTTATCGGCGACAGGAAGATCCTGCTCGTGCTCGACAATTGCGAGCACGTGATCGCCGTTGCGGCGGCACTGGCCGAACGCGTTGTCAGCGAGGCACCACAAGCGCACATCCTGACGACCAGCCGCGAAGCGCTCCGGGTAGACGGTGAACATGTCCACTTGTTGTATTCACTTGACTGTCCGCCCGAAGATGCCGGCCTGACGGCCATGGAGGCGCTCCAGTACCCCGCTGTCCAGCTCTTCATGGAGCGGGCGGCGGCGAGCGGCTATGGCGCCGCGCTGAGCGATATCGATGCGCCGATTGTCGCCCGGAGCTGCCGCCGGCTTGACGGGATCGCACTTGCCATCGAGCTCGCGGCCAGTCACGCCGGCTCCCTTGGGATTCGTGGAACCGCGGAGCTGCTCGACAACCGCTTCAGCTTGCTCTGGCAGAGCCGTCGCACCGCGCTGCCGCGGCACGAGACGCTGAACGCGATGCTCGACTGGAGTTACAGCCTGCTTTCGGAGCGCGAGAAGCTGGTCCTGTGCCGGCTGTCAGTCTTTGTCGGGGACTTCACGCGTCAGGCCGCTGGCTCTGTTGCATCGGAGACGGACGTAGACGAGGCGGAGGTTATCGACGCGGTCGCGAGCCTGGTTGCGAAGTCCCTGGTATCCACGACGGTCATCAACGACTCGACATACTACCGGCTGCTCGACACCACGCGCGCCTATGCCGCTGCCAAACTCGCAGAGCGTGACGAAGCGCATCGCATCGCCCGGCGCCATGCGATCTATTATTCCGAGTTCTTCGAACACGACGAGATCGTCCAGTCACTGTTCGGCGAACATGATTTTTCGCGATACGCTCCGCATATCGGCAACGTGCGGGCGGCGCTCGGATGGGCGCTGTCGGACCATGGCGATGTCGCAGTCGGCATCGAACTCGCCACCTGGACGGCGCCCTTGTTCTTCGGCTTGTCGCTGTTCGAAGAATGCAGGGGTTGGTGTGAACGGACGCTGTCCGCGCTCAACGACACCAGCCGTGGTACCCGACAGGAGATGATTCTTCAGGAAGCCCTGGCGATGTCGTCGATGTACACCAGGGGTCACACCGATCAGGTTCGTGCGGCAATCGAGCGCGGACTTGCGCTGGCGGAAGCTTTCCGGGACCGGGCACGCCAATTGCGCCTTCTCGCCGGTCTGAACCTATTTTTAGTGCGGCTTGGCGACATTCGCGGCGCCCTGGCGGTTGCGGAACAGGGCGGCGTCATCGCGCAGGCTGCCAGGCACCCGGCCGGCACCGTCTGGGCGGAGTGTTGGGTAGGCGGTGCTCACCACTTTCTGGGTAACCAGGTCGAAGCACAACTCCATTGTGAGCGCGGCTTGGCACTCGCGGTCGAGGTTGGTACCTTCAACCCCAACTTCTTCGTCTTTGATTATCGCAGCATCGCGACCGTCTACCTCGCCCGCGCCTTGTGGCTGCGTGGCTTCTCCGATCAGGCGCTTAGAATCATGAAAAGTGCCATAGGTGAAGCGGCGAGCCGAGGTCATCCAGTTTCGGTCTGCTTTTCGCTGGGTTATGCCTCGGCGTTGTTACTGTGGGCCGGTGATTTGCCAGGAGCCGGCGACCTCATCGAACAGCTGATCGTACACGCCGGGCGATACTCGCTTGCACCGTACCATGCTCTCGGTATCGCGCTGAAGGGCGAACTTGCCATCGCCCGCGATGAGCCGGAAGCCGGTATCGATTTGCTACGGAGCGCGCTGGAGACCCTGCGCGCTCAACAGTACAATCTTCAGATCACGCGCTTCATCGGGGCGTTGGCGGAAGGCCTGCGCAAGACCGGGCAATTCGAGGAGGCGCTGTTCATGATCAATGGAGGCATTGCGCGCGCGACAAATAGTGGGGTGGAATTTGACTTGTCCGAATTGCTCCGGATTAAATCGCAGATACTCGCGGCGCAACATGACCGTGAATCAGCCATGAACTGCCTGACCGAAGCGCTCGCTGTCGCACGCGCGCAATCTGCGCTCGCCTGGGAGCTGAGGTCGACGATGGCCTTGGCCCGCTTGCTCTGCGAAGATGGCCAGTGCGTTCAGGCCCGGCATACGCTCGCCCCCGTCTACGACCGCTTCACGGAAGGATTCGACACCGCAGATCTCAAGCTGGCGCGCGCGCTGCTCGAGGATTTGCGATAGCCATTTTAACCGTTGGCGGTTCCCTGTGGTTTCGTCGCATTGAAGCGATGTTGGTTGCGCGCTAAAATGCGCGACTGCGTTCGGCACAAGGAAGCATCGGTGCTTCCAGGTAAGACCTCCGCTTTACACAAATGTCCGGTTCCGGATGTAAGAGCGCGGACGACGCGTATGAATGATCGCCGCAACTCACAGCCCAAGGACGTGCTTTCTTTTGGCCCGTTCAGCCTGTTTGCGGCCGAGAGGCTGCTCAAGAAGGCTGAAGAGCCGATACCGCTCGGTGGCCGCGCGCTCGACATCCTGATCGCACTCGCCGAGCGGGCCGGGGAAGTTGTCACCCACAAGGAGCTAATCTCAACGGTGTGGCCAGATGTGACGGTGGAGGAAGCCAACCTCCGCTTCCAAATGGCTGCCCTTCGGAAGGCGCTTGGTGACGGGCGAGACGGCGCTCGCTACATATCCAATATTGCCGGTCGCGGTTACTGTTTTGTTGCGCCAGTCACACGCTCGAGCGCCAAGCAAACGGTTCCGGTCACCGGGATCACCACCGCAGAACGAGTTCAAAAGCTGCCGCCGCGACCAGCGCGGATGGTCGGCCGCGATGACACTGTTCGAGCGTTGGCGGAGCAACTTCAGGTGGGGCGCTTCGTCAGCATCGTCGGTCCTGGCGGTATCGGCAAAACCACCGTAGCAATCTCTGTCGCTCATGCGCTGGCTGATGGATTCCATGGCGCGGTCTTCTTCATCGATCTGGCTGCGCTGACCGATCCCCAACTCGTGCCGACAGCGGTCGCGTCGGCACTCGGGTTCATGGTGCAAACGCAGGACCCGCTCGTTGGTCTGCTGGCCTTTATTGGGGACAGGAAGATTCTCCTCGTGCTCGACAATTGCGAGCATGTGATCGGCGTTGCGGCAGCACTGGCCGAACGCGTCGTCAGCGAGGCGCCACAAGCGCACATCCTGGCGACCAGCCGCGAAGCCCTCCGGGTGGAGGGTGAACATGTCCACCTATTGAATTCACTTGATTGTCCCCCCGAGGATGCCGGCCTGACTGCCATGGAGGCGCTCCGGTATCCCGCCGCCCAGTTTTTCATGGAGCGGGCGGCGGCGAGCGGCTATGGCGCCGCGCTGAGCGATATCGATGCGCCAATCGTAGCCCGGATCTGCCGCCGGCTTGACGGAGTGGCACTTGCCGTCGAGCTCGCGGCCAGTCGCATCGGCTCCCTTGGGATTCGTGGAACCGCGGACCTGCTCGACAACCGCTTCAGCTTGCTCTGGCAGAGCCGTCGCACCGCGCTGCCGCGGCACGAGACGCTGAACGCGATGCTCGACTGGAGTTACAGCCTGCTTTCGGAGCGCGAGAAGGTGGTCCTGTGCCGGCTGTCAGTCTTTGTCGGGAACTTCACGCTTCAGGCCGCTGGCTCTGTTGCATCGGAGACGGAGGTAGACGAGGCGGAGATTATCGACGCGGTCGCGAGCCTGGTTGCAAAGTCCTTGATATCCACGACCGTCATCAACGAATCGACATATTATCGGCTACTCGACACCACGCGCGCCTACGCCGCTGTCAAACTCGCAGAGCGTGGCGAAGCGGATCGCATCGCCCGGCGCCATGCGATCTATTATTCCAAGTTTCTCGAACACGACGAGATCGTCCAGTCATTGTTCGGCGAACATGGTCTTTCGGGATACGCCCCGCATATCGGCAACGTGCGGGCGGCGCTCGGATGGGCGCTGTCGGACCATGGCGATGTCGCGGTCGGCATCGAACTCGCCACCTGGGCGGCGCCCCTGTTCATCGGACTGTCGCTGCTCGGGGAATGCAGGGGTTGGTGTGAACGGGCGCTGGCCGCTCTCGACGACGCCAGCCGTGGCACCAGCCAGGAGATGATTCTTCAGGAAGCCCTGGCGATGTCGTCGATGTTCACCAGGGGTCACAGCGACCAGGTTCGCGCCGCAATCGAGCGTGGACTTGCGCTGGCGGAAGCCTTCCAGGACCGTGCACGCCAACTCCGCCTTCTCGCCGGTCTGAACCTATTGTTCACGCGGCTTGGTGACATCCGCGGCGCCCTGGCGGTTGCGGAACAGGCCGGCGTCATCGCGCAGGCTGCCAAGCACCCGGTCGGCACCGTCTTGACGGAGTGGTGGGTGGGCTTTGATCACCACTATCTGGGCAATCAAGCCGTGGCACAACTCCATCTTGAGCGCGGCATGGCGCTCGCGGCCGAGCTTGGTACCTTCAACGAAAACTTCTTCGGTTTTAATCATCGCGCCAGCACGCTCGTCCTCCTCGCCCGCACCTTGTGGCTGCGTGGCTTCTCCGACCAGGCGCTTAGAATCGTGCAGAGGGTCATCGATGAAGCGGCGAGCCGAGATCGCCCAGTTCCGATCTGCATTTCGCTGGTTTATGCCTCGACGTTGTTACTGTGGACCGGTGATTTGCTAGGAGCCGGCGACCTCATCGAGCAGCTGATCGTACACGCCGGACGACACTCACTTGCACCGTACCGTGCTCTTGGCATCGCGCTGAAGGGCGAACTCGCCGTTACCCGCGAAGAGCCGGAAGCCGGTCTCGATTTGCTACGGAGCGCGCTGGAGACCCTGCGCGCTCAACAGTTCAATCTCCTGATCCCGGGCTTCATCGGCGCGTCGGCGGAAGGCCTGCGCAAGACCGGGCAATTCGAGGAGGCGCTTTTTACGATCAATGGAGCCATTGCGCGCGCGACAAATAGTGGAGTGGAATTTAACTTGTCCGAACTGCTCCGGATTAAATCGCAGATTCTCGCGGCACGACGTGACCGTGAATCAGCCATGAACTGCCTGACCGAAGCGCTCGCTGTTGCACGCGCGCAATCTGCGCTCGCCTGGGAGCTGAGGTCGACGATGGTCTTGGCAGACATGCTTTCCGAAGACAGCCAGCGCGATCAGGCCCGGCATGCGCTGGCTCTCGTGTACAGCCGCTTCACCGAAGGATTTGAAACCGCGGATCTCAAGCTGGCACGCGCGCTCCTTGAGGATTTGCAATAACCATTTTAGCCGTTCCACGCCAAGCCGACGACCACCGCACCATTCTTTCCCGCCTGGAGCCCCGGCGGAACCGGGATCCCTCCGCCCTTCTAACATTTTCTAACGTAATCAAACGGGCCAAGCCGTCGGCCATCGGGCATGCTCGTCGCGTGCAAATTGCCCAGCATCTTTCGAACCCGACACCATGATGAAATCCTCCGTTCCGCCGAACGCTCCCGTCGCCCTCCCACCCCTGGTGGCCGCCTACGTTGAAGCAACCAACAGCTTCGATCTCGAGCGATTGCTGGCCACTTTCGCCGAGGACGCTCTCGTCAATGATCAGTTACGGGACTACTGGGGAAAGCCGGCCATCAGAGAGTGGGCGAAGCGCGATATCATCGGCGAGAGTCTGACGATGAGCGTAACCAAGGTGATCAACCACTATGGGAACTTCATCGCGACGGCCAATGTCGATGGCAACTATGACAAGCGCGGCCTGCCGGATCCGCTGGTGCTCGCCTTCTATTTCACCCCCCAGAGCGATTTGATCGTTCAGCTGATCATACTTCGTAATCGATTCGATATTTGAGAATCGACGCGTCCATCGCCACGCTCATTTGATCGACGTGGATCAATGGACCTCATCCAGCTGAAGCCCCCTTTGGAGTCGATGCGTCGCCCAAGACGCGCGCCTCAGCAGCACGACTAACACAATCTTACAACGTTAAACTCGCTTACGTCGCGAGATTGCGCGACGCTTCAATCAGATTTGTTCAATGCCTCCCACCTGAGAGAGCGACGACATGCACGAGACAGAAGGACATATCGAAGAGACAGAAAGCAGCGGGGTTTTCGGCGCCCCACGGATACCAAAGCGATCCATTACTTGGAGCATGACGGCCATGGCGAACCCGCACAGGTGGAAGGGATATTGCGATGACAACTCACAACAGTAGCTGCGACACACTCGATCGCGTGCAACCGGCGTTCGCCGATACCGATCCAAGGACTTCGGAGCGGCGGCGATCAACGCGCTCGCCAAATTCATCAACCATGCCTGAACCGCATCGGAGCTTTGTTCCGGGCAAACGAATACCGCCAACGTTGCGGAATGAAATGGCGAAGCTTCTGGCCGATATCATTCATTCGCGAGTGTCGAGCAACCTCGAGAAGATGGTTGATCGGTTGCGCGGATCGTCCCCGCGACGTGACGAGCTGCTCGCGATAGTTGAATTGGGATCAAGCGGAGAGGCTTTGGCCCGGCTGCTGGCCCTGCTGAACGATACGGTGCTGCGCGTGGGACCGTTGGAGCTCGATCTCATCGATAGGGCTGCGAAGCGTGGCGACCGTCACATCGATCTTCGGCCGCGCGAATTTCAGTTGCTCAAGTACATGATGCAACGGAGTGACAAATTGCTGACGCGGGCGGCCCTCTTGAAAGAGGTATGGCACTATAAATTCGTTCCTAAAACGAACCTTGTCGATGTTCATATGGGCCTGTTGCGTCGCAAGGTCGACGGGGCAAATGAGGCGCCCATGATCCGCATTGTCCGCGGCGTTGGCTTCGTTCTGGATGCGACTCCTCTCTCGCGGGGTTCACCGAAGCAACATAATGACGAAGTTGCTGTTTCGCGTGGGCCTGTTAGCTGCAGCCTGGGCTCGGTCGGAACTACTTTGCCGATTTGTCCCCGACAAGAGTGATCAATATCTGTCAGCGCGCCTGACTGGACGAAGAGACGATCGAACGTCAGAGAAATAAGATGAGCGAAATCAACAAGACAGCTGCGGCGACAGCGATTAGCGGTTTCTTTGGCTACTTTGATTGCAATGACGGGTTAGCAGCTGAGACGGCGGCTCCACAGCGCGGCTATTGCCTGTTGCATAATCATGGCGGCGCAGACTGCAGCTTTACGAGCAAGACGCAGTGCGAAGCAACTGCCTTCGACCAAGGAGCCGAATGCTACCAGGACGACGGGGAGGTCTATCTAGCCAACTCGTAGCCAACTCCAACCTTACGAAGGAGAACTTCGATGAATAACCAAAACGATCTTCGGCAGAGGAATCCAATGAATCGACGCACCTTCGTGGGCATGGTGGCTGCGGGGGCGGCAAGCACTCTTTTGCAGGGCGGCGCCGCCGCCGCGCAGCCCGCGCCGAAGGCCCGCAACGTCGTCCTTGTGCACGGGCTGTTCGCCGACGGGTCAAGCTGGTCCGAGGTGATTGCACGATTGCAGGCAGCGGGGCTCAATGCCGCGTCTGTGCAAAACCCCCTGACGACGCTGCCGGAAGCGGTAGCCTCGGCCGAGCGCGTGCTGGCGCGGCAGGATGGTCCGACGGTCCTGGTCGGGCACTCCTTCTCCGGAATGATCGTGACCGAGGCCGGCATGCATCCGAACGTGTCGGCGCTTGTCTATGTGGCGGCGCGGGCGCCGGATGCGGGCGAGGATTACGCGGCGTTGGCCAAGACATTTCCGACGCCACCGGCGTCCGCCGGGATTGTCTTCGACGGCGACGAAGGACGTCTCAGCGAGGCTGCGTTTCTGCGCGATTTCGCGGGCGACCTGCCGGAAGCGAAGGCGAAGGTCCTCTATGCGGTCCAGGAGCCGTTCCAGAAGGCTCTGCTCGCGGGCAAGACGACGCATGCGGCCTGGCGGTCGAAGCCGAGTTTCTATGCCGTTTCGACCGAGGACCGGACCATCAATCCCGATCTCGAACGCTTCATGGCCAAGCGCATGGGCGCGAAGACGATCGAGGTCAACGCGAGCCACCTTTCGCTGATATCGCACCCCGACGAGATCACCCGGTTGATCCTGGAAGCCGCCGGACAGCCCGCCTAGCAGGTGTGGATCCTCGTGCACGGACTGGTCGCCGACATGTCGCGGCGACAGTCCGCGACGACGGTCTCAAAATTTGCGAATCCAAGCGAAGAAGGCGTATGTGCCATGTCCAGTCTATATTCCACAAAAGTCACGGCGAGCGGCGGCCGTCACGGTTCAATCCGCAGCGAAGACGGTCTGCTCGACCTCAAGCTCGCACTACCCCGGACGCTTGGCGGAAGGGGCGATGCGACCAATCCCGAACAACTCTTCGCCGGCGGTTATGCCGCCTGCTTTGAGAACGCACTCCTCCATGTGAGCCGGGATGCCGGCCACCGCTTTGCCGATAACGATATCGGCGTCGCCGCCAGGATCGACCTTGGTCGAAATGAAACAGGAGGCTTCGTGTTGGCCGCCGCACTTGCTGTAGGCATTGCTGGCATCGACCGACAGACCGCTGAACGGCTCGTCCGGGGTGCTCACGCCATCTGCCCGTACTCCAAAGCGATCCGCGGCAATGTCGATGTGGCGATCTTCGTCTCGGTCCGGTGAGCCCGACCGATCGATTTCATGCCAGTCCCTCGGAAGAAAGCCAAATGCGCATCTTGAACATTGTCACCTCACCAAGAAGAGACCGATCCGCATCCATTGCGATCATCGATCATTCCTTTTCGAGTATCAAAGGAAGATCAAAGGACTTGTGGTCGACACATTGGACGTTTGGACCGAGTCGCTTCCGGAATTTGGTGGAGAAGCGATAGGCGCCAAATGCAAAGGCGTCTCCGGAGAAGCGATGACGCCATCGGAAAGAGCTACATGGGAAACGATTAGAGAACTGGCATCACGCTTTCAAACAGCGGATCGCATCGTTCTTAAGTTCCGATGTGGAATCTTTCCTTTCCTTATAAACCAAAGCAGCTGATCGATCTTGCCTGTCAGCGGAATTTGCTTTCACGTTTGACGGGAAAGAATGGCCTTGCTCACCTGCCGCAGTGAGCAAGCAATCGACACGTTTATCTCGCACTGCGCTGTCGGCAGCACGCGATTTGCTGATGCCCTATGGTGATGTTGTGACGGCGTTGTCCATTGTGTTGCGCATCAAGCGGACGCTGGATGGCGCTGAGATCGACAAGATCATCTGGGACGTGCAGGCCCGTAAAGCGCTGGCGGCCGAACATGCGCGGCGGCGTGATTGGCGGCGGGTCGTTGAGAATGCCGCCAAGTTCCGATCCGAGGACAGCCGCCTGTAGGTGGTTTAGCCTGCTGTGTACTGAATATTATCTTTTGCGCACACAGCACTGAATGCGGTTTTCGCGTTTGAGTGCTCAAAGCAGAACGCTGTTCCATTCTCAGTTGTCTCCACCCACCAATCTGATTTCTGATCGCGCGCAATACGCGAGGCGTCTCCGCGCAAGCGATCTAGTTCTTTTCCATGGGCTCGAACCATCACACAATGTCTCATTTAGCACCTATCGCTGACTTGCTCGTTTGAAATCCGTTCGAAGCGTCTTGGGTTTCAGTAACTTCACGCCCTCGATGATGAAGCCTCGCGCCCCGGTTTCGTTGAGTCACTCCACTTCGGATTTCGGGCGATGGTCTACAGGTATAGTTCACGCACGGTTGGCCGCCTGTCGGGTGGCGGCAAATCCGGCGCTTCCGGCCTTTGTCCGCCCAGGACGCTTGAGTACCTCTTTTGAGCCGCTCACCTTCTGCCCGCCGCCGGGATAGTGTGAACGGCCCGCCGAGCTATCCGGCCCCCCAGCCCCGGCCCGGAGGACCAGGCGGCCCTGCCAAGTTCAAGAGCGCGGTGGGGCCGCTCTGTTTGACCCACTCGCGCCGAGGCGGTGCAGCGGAGCATAATGGCAATCAGCGCCACCACAGGGCCGCCTAATGACGGCTGCTCAAGTTGAATGCTTGACTTTCCACTCGGCCATCTGCGTCCGGTAGATGGTTTCGGCTTGCTCTTTCGTCAGATTGACCGCCGGATTGGTCCCAACCATTGAGGGCCCCTTACGTTCCCGATCGTAAACCATCCAGCCCTTGGAGCCCTGGCGAACCAAAAATCTGGACGGAGGCGACGACGCCTTGTCGCTCTGTTGCTGTCTCATCAGTCCGAGCCCCTACCGATTACAAAGCTCAATCTTCCAGCTAAGAAACCTTCTGCAATACGAATGCCAATTTCGATGCTCCTCTTCGGGACAGCGCGCTTTGGTTAACCGACGATCCGGTACGCCTTCGCGTGCGTCCTTCGCGGCTTAGCGACCGGTTGCTGACGTCGGTTGAGCGCACGCACACGCCGATGCGGCGCGAACATCGTCGGGCCCCCAAGATCAACCACGAGCATCAGCACTTCGATAGCGGCCTGCCATTCCGGCTCATCATGCTCGCGCTTTGGCAAATTCTCCTTCTGAAAAATAAATCGTCATTAAATGCAACATGAAGTTGACGCCAAAGATCGACAACATGCAATGGCACGGGGCTTACTTCGTGCCCCGTACAACTACGGGCGGCACTCGCACCTGATGTTGCACTGCGAAGCAGTAGCTCCTTGCGCGACATCAACGCGGTTCGATCCGATCTTCATAGACCGCACTGCCCTTGATGGGCAGGCAAAACTCAAATGAACGCATCCGGGAAAAATCGGCATCCGGCGCCGCGATTGCGAACCCGAAATCAGCGCCGGACAGCCGTCTCCAAGAACTCCTGCACGGAGCGCGGGACTTCATCGTACTCGGCAAAGCGCCGCCGCAGCTCGTCGGCTCTATCGACCGTTACATTGCGCGACCAGCCCTCGGCGGTGTTGAAGGCGATGATGCGGACGGGATGGCTAAATTGGTCTTCCAGGAGACGGCGGATGAGCGTCTCGCGGTCAGTGCCTTCCTCGTCTGTCTCGCACCAAGCGCGCCCCAGTCTGCCAAAATCGTTCGGCACCAGATAAGTGTCGCGATCGGCGCCATGCGGCACGATAGACGGGGAGCGACGCATTACCTTCCGGCTCTGGGGTGACCGGACCTTCGGCTCCAAGGTTGACCGGAACCAAGGCGTCGGGAACTCGATAGTTCCATGCGGCGCTGCATCAACGCAACGAGGAAAGTTCGGAAAATCCGAGGTATCTCAGGCGGGGTAATAGCAGGCAGCGCGATGGCGGTTCAGTAAGTCGCCACCTCGCCGTCCTCATGGCGCGGGATCGATCCTCTTCGCCGACTGTTCCGTAGTTCTCCGACCGTGAACGGGGTTCCCCGTGGTAGTAATGTTGTCGTCTGCATGGGCTTGGGGAGGGTGAGAAATGGCAATCTATCGACTACTGCAGCACTGCACTTTGGGGCCGAAAGAGATTAGCTGCATAACAGAGGCTTACGAGGAAGCGTTGCATATCCTCTGCGTCAAGGATCGCGATGATCCCCTAACGGAAATGATCGCGAAGAAGATCATCAAGATCGCGCAAACCGGCATCAAAGACCCCGCACAGATTTCGGCTATGGCGATCAAGCAACTGGAAATCCGGTAGCCGGAGCCGATCGCATCTTCGCGTCCCGCGTTCGGAACCGAAGCCTTCTTTACTTCGGTGAATTTACGGTTGGAGGCTGCGGGGCTTCGCGAGACGCGAGGCGCGCAATGACGCTTCTACCGGCGGGCGACGTGCTTCGGTCGCCATTCATGGCTCTCGGGTTCCTGGTCGTGGCCCCCGATATCGCGAGCGCGAACAAGAACCATGAGATTGCCGGTTCCCGTTGAACCGCACCAACAACTCGTTCGTTAACTGAGTATTACCGGCCAAAGGGACCCGTGCGCCGGTGGCTGAGAGACCCTTCGCGCTCCCGCCCAACCCACGTAGGAGAGAGCGATGCACCGTAAACGCTCTATCCCCCATAAGTTCGATGAACCTTTTTCCGCCGAAAAAGCGCGGCTCGAAGAGCAACTGAAAAAGACAAGCCAAGAACAGCAGCGAGGACTGATCGAGCGAAAGCTGCATGAAATAGAAACGGCGGTTCGGATCGTTAGGTGGTTGGGATCGGCTGAATTGCAGGCGCCTAAGTAACGCCTGTGCGAAGCTAGGCAACCTTGTTTGACGTTAGCTCCGATGCAGCCAATCGCCCGGCTTCGGTTAGACCGCCGAGAGTTCGATCTCCACACGCCGCGCGTTTGATAATCCTGCGCGCGATGTAACGACGCGCCGCATGACTATCGGTGCCCTTCGGCAAATGCTGACAGGCCCTTTCCAGTGCGACATCCATGTTGGCAAAGGTCCGACTGTCAAACCTTTCTGCAATCAACATGCGGATTCCGATTTATTCCGGCCGGGTATTCCGACGTGAAGCCGGCCACCGTTCCGATTTGAAGCCGGCCACCATTCCGAAATGAAGCCGGCCGGCATTCCGATCAACTTCCGGCCAGGTTTCTGAGAAGGCGGCGTTTTCGTTTGGGTCAGTCCCTCAGGCATCAAGTCCCTCGTTGATCAACGGGGGAAATCGGATGCCGGCCAAGAGAGAACTGACCATGCGACAGATACGACAAATGTTACGGCTTGCCCGTGACGGGGTGAGCGCCCGGGAGATCGGACGCACGCTCGGGGTGGCGCGTAGCACGATCCAGGACAATCTCAAGCGGGCGGCAGTGGCCGGGCTTGCCTGGCCTTTGGCTGGCGACCTCACGGACGCCGTTCTTGAACAACGTCTGTTCGCCCATGCCGGCGTCAAGCGCGGGTTCCGCCGGCGAGCCGAGCCAGATTGGGGCTCGCTCGCCTGCGAACTCAAGCGGCCCGGCGTCAATCTGATGGTGCTGTGGGAAGAGTATCGCGCGATTCACCCGTCAGGTTATGGCTACAGCCGTTTCTGCGATCTGTTCCGGGAGTTCGAGCGGCGCCTGTCGCCGACCATGCGGCAGGACCATCCGGCCGGCGACAAGGTATTTGTCGATTACTCCGGCAAGAAAATCATGATTGTCGATCGCGCAACCGGGGTTGTGCGTGAAGCGGAGATCTTCGTCGCCGTCCTTGGCGCCTCCAATTACACTTACGCCGAGGCGACCTGGACGCAGAAACTGGCGGACTGGATCGAGGCCCATGTCCGCATGTTCCGCTTTTTTGGCGGGGTGCCGCGGCTTGTGGTTCCCGACAATCTGAAATCCGGCGTCCACAGGGCCTCGTTCTACGACCCTGAAATCAATCGCAGCTACGGGATGATGGCGTCCCATTACGGCGTCGGCATCCTTCCGGCACGGCCACGAAAGCCCCGGGATAAGGCAAAAGTGGAAGCCGGAGTGCGTTTTGCCCAGACCTACATCCTCGGGCGGCTTCGCCGGCAGACCTTCTTCTCGTTGGCTGAGGCGAACGCGGCAATCGCCGCCGCGCTGGAGCGCATCAACGCGCACGTCATGCGCCGGCTTGGCGTCAGCCGCCGGCAATTGTTCGAGACCGTCGAGATGCCTGTCCTGGCGTCGTTGCCGGATGCCGACTATCAGTTCGCGGAATGGCTCCTGGCCCGCGTCTCGCTCGATTATCATGTCGAGGTCGACGGCTTCTTCTACTCGGTTCCGCACGGCCTGATCCGGGAGCAGGTCGACGTTCGCGCCACCACCCGGACCATCGAGCTATTCCATCGGGGTTTGCGTGTTGCTGCTCACCAGCGCCGTTATGGCGGCCGCCGGCACGGCACGGATCCCGATCACATGCCCAGTGCGCATCGGCGTTACGCCGAGTGGACTCCCGATCGATTCCGGCGCTGGGGGCGATCGATCGGGCCCAACACCGAGGGGCTCGTCCTCGCCATCCTGGCCAATCGGCCCCATCCCGAACAGGGATTCCGGACCTGTCTCGGCGTGCTTCGGCTGTTCAAGGATGTTGATCCCGAACGCGCCGAGCTGATCGCGGCCCGCGCCGTCGCGGTCAGCGCACTGACAAGAGCATCGCCTCGATCATCGCCAACAAGCTCGAACGCAGTTCTCGCGATACCGAGGACGCGATCATCGAACATCCCAATCTGCGCGGCCCCGGTTACTTCCATTGAAAGGATTATCCAGCATGCTGACCCATCCCACCCTCGACCTGCTGCATTGCCTCGGTCTCCACGGTATGGCCAAAGGCTTCAAGGACCTCGATACCCAACCCGAAGCGCGTAGCCTCGAACACGCCGAATGGCTGGCTTTGCTCCTGGAACACGAGAAAACGCTGCGCCAGCAAAAGCGGTTCGAAAGCAGAGCTCGAGCCGCCAAGCTCCGTCATGCCGCCTGCGTCGAGGATGTCGATTACCGCGCTATCCGCGGCCTCGACCGCGATTTCTAAAACTCGCTGCTGGCGACTGGATCCGGGCACGGCATAATCTCCTCGTCACCGGGCCATGCGGCGTCGGCAAGAGCTGGCTCGCTTGCGCCCTCGGCAACAAGGCTTGTCGAGACGACTTCTCAGTTGCGTACCATCGCGTGCCACGTCTCTTCGCGGCCCTTGCACTCGGTCGCGCCGATGGCCGCTATACCAAGATGCTGCGTGCTATCGCTCGCCTCGATCTGCTCATTCTTGATGACTGGGGACCGGAGCCTCTCGACGCCGATCAGCGCCGCGATCTGCTCGAGATCGTCGAGGACCGATATGAAGCTCGTTCGATCATCGTCACCAGCCAGCTGCCCGTCGATCGCTGGTACGAAATTATCGGAAATCCCACCATCGCCGACGCAATCCTCGATCGCCTCGTCCACAACGCTTACCGCATCGACCTCAAAGGAGAGAGCCTCAGAAAGCAAAAGCAATCCGCTCCAGGTCAACCGGCCACTTGACCTTCTTATCCCTCAACGACATCATCAAATCGACCCATGCGATTGACGCCAAGGGTGGCCGGCTTCCGATCGGAATACCCGGCCGGCTTCAAATTGGAATGCATGGCCGGCTTCGTCGGTACCCGCAATCAACATGATCGACCTCCTAAACGATCACTCCGGTGGGAGAAGTTCGGCGCTGCTGATCCATCGCATCGCCTCGGAGTCTAGCGGATCGGCTTGAACCTGAGCCTCTTGGATGTTTCCGCACTTGGTGCAGCGCAATGTCCAGTGCTCGAAGCCGGGCCTGGCCTCGACTACGTGCAGCACGGTCATGGGGGCTTGGCATCTAAGGCAGCGTGGGTGCTGCATCGCCGAGGCGGAAGGACGGATGACGTTGACGGCTTTTCGGACGTGGTGGTGCACGTCTGAGAGCAAGTTCCAACACCCATACTTAGAGCTGGAAATTTTCACTTTGCAATCACATTCTAGCTAGGGAGAAAATGAATGTTGGAACAGGGTATCCGCAATCCGGAATACGGGGCAGATAAATTCAGCTTCACGGATCTTGAGGCGGTCAATTGGAATTTGTTGGAGCCGGAACTTTACGAACGCGCCCTTGCCGGCGGCGAAGCTCAACTCACGTCCGGCGGCGCGCTCTGCGCCGAGACCGGCGTACATACCGGACGCAGTCCGAAGGACAAGTATATCGTTTGCGACGACCTGACGGACGCGACCGTCTGGTGGGAAAACAACGGCAAGATGACGCCAGCGCAATTCGCGCGTTTGTACCAGGACTTCATCGCGCACTCGCACGGCAAGACGTTGTACGCCCAGGATCTTCGCGCTGGCGCCGACGCGGAATTCGGAGTGCGGACGCGCGTCTTCACCCAACTCGCCTGGCACTCGCTGTTCATCCGCACACTGTTACTCAGGCCGAACCGAAGCGAGCTTGCGACCTTCGTTCCGGAGCTCACGATCTACTGTTGCCCGACGTTCAAGGCGGACCCTAAGCGCCACGGCGTCCGAAGCGACACGGTGATTGCGATCGATTTTACCAAAAAGATCGTCCTCATCGGGGGAAGTTCGTATGCGGGAGAGATCAAGAAGGCCGTCTTCACGACCATGAACTACTTTCTTCCCGCCCAGGCCGTCATGCCGATGCATTGTTCCGCAAACGTCGGGCCAAAAGGCGATGCCGCGATCTTCTTCGGCCTGTCGGGGACCGGAAAAACGACGCTCTCCGCCGACCCCGGTCGGACGCTGGTCGGTGACGACGAACACGGGTGGGGCCCCAAAGGCATCTTCAATTTCGAGGGCGGCTGCTACGCCAAGGCGATCAAACTGAGCCCTGAGGCCGAGCCGGCCATATATGCCACCACGCAGCGCTTCGGGACTGTCCTGGAAAACGTCGTTTTCGATCCGATCACCCGTGTTTGCGATTTCGACGACGGCTCAAAGACGGAAAACACGCGCGCGGCCTATCCGATGCATTTCATACCCAATGCTTCGAAAAACGGGCGCGCAGGACATCCGAAAAATCTCGTCATGTTGACCGCCGACGCGTTCGGGGTGATGCCGCCTATCGCCAAGCTGACAGCGGCGGAAGCCATGTTTCACTTTTTGTCGGGATATACCGCCAAGGTTGCCGGAACGGAAAAGGGCGTGATTGAACCCGAGGCTACCTTTTCGACCTGCTTCGGTGCGCCGTTCATGCCCCGTCATCCCTCGGTTTACGGAAATCTATTGCGTTCCCTGATTGCGAAGCACAACGTGAACTGCTGGCTGGTTAACACCGGCTGGACAGGCGGAAAATATGGCGTGGGACAGAGGATGCCCATCAATGTCACCCGCACCCTGCTGACGGCCGCGCTCAACGGCATGCTCAACGATGGCGAATTCTACATCGACAAGCATTTCGGCTTCCAGGTACCTGTAGCCGTCAAGGGGGTCGACAGCCGCATCTTGAAGCCGCGGGAGACATGGAGTGACAAGGAGGCGTTCGACGTCGCCGCCCGAAAGCTCGTGCAGATGTTCAAGGACAATTTCGCCAAATTTGAAAGTGTCGTTCAGGCGGATGTCATGGCCGTTGCAATGTCCGCATAGGAGCGGCCCCAGTCTGGCTGATCCGAGACGCCAAAACGTAACCTTGGCGATCGGGCAGCTTGCCCGATCACCTTCAGACCAGGACCAACCGAATGTCCGTAAGCGATTCGCATCTGCCCATACGCGTCTGGCCGGCGATCGTTCGCGCGGTATCCGGAAGGTGTCCCGCGTGCGGCGGCGGCAAGTTCTTCAAAAGCTATTTGCATCAGGTCGACAGGTGCTCGGTGTGCGGTGAAAGCTTCGGTCAAATCCATGCTGACGATGGGCCGGCGTGGTTGACCATCGGCATCGTGGGTCACGTCGTGGTGCCTATGGCCTTGTTTACCGAAACGAATTTTCAGTGGCCGCTTTTGGTAAGCATGCCGGTATGGCCGTTGACGGCTTTTGCCATGACGATGACCATACTGCCACGGGCGAAGGCTCTATTCATTGCGGCAATCTGGGCAATGAAGGCTCCCGGCTTCGAATGAGGCGGTAGAGGACTGTCGCGTGGGATACTTGCCGGCAAGGTGAACATCGAGCAAAGGCTCGCTTGAACCTCTGCTTCGTAGTATCATCCGCCCCGTCGCTACCGAACGAGCGCACCCTAAGGTCCATCCGACATGGGCGAAACCAAGGAAACCAAGCAGGAAACCTCCCTGATTCCATTTCCGCGGCTCGCTGCGGCGTATCTCCTTTTTTTCTGCCTTGAATGCGTGTTGGCCGTCGAAGTCAGGTCCGTCGCTTTTTTCTCGGACAGCATCGTGTTCCTTGAAGGGGCTTCCGTGAGCGTCCTGATGTGGCCGAGGCTGAATTGGAGCCTGCCGAGCCGCGAAGCATTTGCCCGTTTCTCAAGAACCATGATTCTCGTCCCGGCGTGTTTCATGTTCTGGATGATCGCGGCGAACTATTACGGTGCCGAAGTTCCTTCTGCAGCACCAATGGCTACGATTGGAGCCGTGCTCCTGCTTACTAATATCGCTTGCCTGATGATGCTGAGACGAGGCATGTCCGTGCACCCGGCGGATTCGAGTTCGAACGTTCGAAGTCATGCGATCATGAACGCTGCGATCATTCTGGCCGCATTTCTGACGTGGGGATCCGGGACGATGTGGCCGGACGTCCTGGTCGGCCTGGGGATTTTATACATGAACGCGGACGCGGGGGAGCATGTTGAGCTCGCGGCGCTGACGCCCGAGGCCGCATGACAGACGATCACTTGGATGCAATCCGGCGAAATCGATCCCTTGCCGATGAACTGGAATTTACGTCTCGATTTAGCAGCGGTCTCAGCGAGAACGCGCATACGACGCATGTGCCGGCGTCCACATTTTGTCATCGATCCTGCGCGCAAGCGCAGCCTCGCCAACGTCGGGAGCGAGTCCTTCTTCGATGGCTGTCAATCCAACCGCTCTCGCAACCTGGAAGGCGACATTTCTTAAAGGGCCGAAACAGGCGGCAAAATGTTTCCATCCGAAAGCTTTGTCCTCAGGGAGATTTCCGCGAGGGCTTTGGCGGCAGCCATGAACATGGCGTCACTTATCCGCGTTGCCTTGGATGCTATGGCCCCGAGGCCGCCACCGGGAGAAATGTAAGAATTGTTCACCTGGTCAGTCCGGAACGGCCGGCAGTCCCGCGTCATTGGCGGAAACGGGCTGCCCACCCCAATAACGCCACGTCCGTCGGTCCAGGCGAGAATATCGGCTGGCGCCGCCTCGCTGCAAGAAGTCGGATTTCGACAGTGGAAAAATGACCGGCCGCCGAGCTCCCGCCGCCATTTTGCGGACGACGTCCTCGTTGAAGGCTCCACGTTGCCCCGAAACGCCGATCAAGACGTTGGGCCGCGCGTTAGCAACCGTTTCCAGGAGACCAGTACTGCCGTCATTCGCAATTACCGAGCCCACCATATCAGCAGCGAATTTAGCGAACGACGGCCGTTGAATCGAATGGCGGTCCGAAACATAGATGGGTTATTCTTTAACTCGCGGGATGAGTTTCGCTTGCGATGCCTTGTGATGATACTGCAGCGAG
The DNA here is from genome assembly GCF_031202265.1 of Bradyrhizobium sp. Ash2021. Lineage (NCBI taxonomy): Bacteria > Pseudomonadati > Pseudomonadota > Alphaproteobacteria > Hyphomicrobiales > Nitrobacteraceae > Bradyrhizobium > Bradyrhizobium sp. Ash2021. Next base: position 134,985 of record NZ_CP100605.1, read on the forward strand.
ATAAGCAGGCTTTTCAGCCCTCGTAGCGGCCAAAGCGTCACGATCAGGATCAGCGGGAGCCAGAGCGCCGCGTGGACCCAGTACGGCGGCTGATACTTGACCTCAGTTATGAGGGCCGCGCCGACGACGATGGCGCCGGCGATCATGATGACGAATATGGCGGGACCGTCGCCGGCATCCGCAAAGGTGAAATCGAGGCCGCACGATTCGCAATCGGGTTTCAGCGTCAGGAATCCGTCAAAGAGCTTTCCCTTGCCGCAGCGCGGGCAGCGGCACAACAACCCCGTGAGATAGGGCGAAGGACCGATTGCCGGCAATTGCTTTTCTGTGACCATCGTATTGGCCTTTGCGCCGTTCGGACGGCGGCAAATGCCGACGTCGGTTCGGAACGCTAATGAGGGGCGATCTCCGCGAGCCGTATGGAACTCGCGGCTCCCGGAACATCGACAAACGTCGTCTCAACGCGTGCCGTCTGTTGGCGATTGGGATAATCCCCTAGATCGGCAGCGACCGTCAGACAAAAGAGCGTTCGGCCGTCCCGCCCGCCCAATTGACACGCGACCGCCTGGCGGCCCGGTACGTGGACGCGATGCGTAACGCGTCCACCTTGCAGCACACGGACAAACAGCGGCTGTCGGGCGGCGGCCGCCCAGACCGCTCCCTCCGAGTCCGCGCAGATGCCGACCGGGCTCATCCTTTCGAAATTTGCGAACACCCTTCGATGCAGCAGCGCGCCGTCGTTCCCGATCTGGAAAGCGAGGACCCGATTGCCGAGCGTCTCCGCGACCAGCACTTCATGAGTGCTTGTGATCGCCAGTCCGTTCGGATGAGCCATATTCTCGGCAACCGACCGGATCTTGCCGTCCGGCGTCGCCAGGAGGACCCGGGCCGACGCGAAGCAGTCCGGACCCGCCGCGTCGGCATCGAATGAAGTCACGTAGGCGTTTCCATCCCGGGCGACAGCCATGTCCCTCAGATATCCGACCGCAGCGTCAGCCAGGTCGGCATGGATCGTCGCCTTCGCGCCGCGCAAGTTCAGTATCAACCTCTGGGTCATCGAGGCGACCAGCAAGTCGCCGTCGGGCAAGAAGCCGAGACCGAACGGCCGGCTGGGCACGTCGGCGACGACCGTGACCTTGCCGTCCAGATCAATGCGGTAAACCGTTCCGGCGCGCGGGTCGGACACCCACAAGGCGCCCATGTGCCATCTCGGCGCTTTAAGGCGCCAAAATCCGCTTGCGAGCACAGTAGTCTTCGCCGTTTTCAACATCTTCGATCGGGTTGTCCCGTTGTTGCGTCAGCCGCAGCCCGCAATTATCGAACGCGTTCCAAGGTCCGCGGCGATGATGGCTTGGGCTGTTTTATGTTCTTCATCTTCGGCTTCGAGACGTGCTCCCTCAGCCGGACACCGCGACCGCCAGCCGTGCTAGTACCCGGAATCAGAGCTGAGTGATACGGCGGCCTTTGAAACGGCGTTGACGGACCTTTTTCTTGGTCCAGACGAAGGGCTCTGCTCTGTCATTGTACGCGCCGACGTAGGCATCGATGTGTTCCTGAAGCTGCTTGAGGCTTGTGAAGGAGGTGCCGCTAAGCGACTGCCCCTGCAGGATCGAAAACCATACCTCGACCTGATTGAGCCAGGACGCACTTGTCGGCGTGAAATGAAATTGCACGTTGGGATGGGCCTTGAGCCAGTCCTCGTTCTTCTTGTGGGTGTTGAGGTTGTCGAGGATGACGTGAAGCTGGCGGTTCGGAAAGGCCGCGGTAACGCTGTTCATGAAGTCGAGAAACTCGACGCGGCGACGTCGTTTTGAATGGGCCGCAATGATCTTTCCGGTGGCGACTTCGAGCGCCGCAAACAATGTTGTGGTGCCATGCCGCTTGTAATCGTGGCTCTGGCCGGTCAAGGCGCGGCCATTGGGCAGCTTCAGATAGCCCTGCGCTCGCTCCAAAGCCTGGATCGAGGGCTTCTCGTCCACGCATAGCACAATGGCCTTCGCGGGCGGGGCGACGTAGAGGCCAACAACATCGGCGGCTTTGGCCGTAAAGTTCGGGTCGTTGCTCTCACACCAGGACTTGCGAGCCGCGAGGTCAATCTTGTGACTGCGCAGGAACCGCCAGACATATTGGACGTCAACATCGCCCAGCGCCTCGGCCAGCAGAGGTCCGGTCCAGCGTGCAAACCCTTGCGGGGGCGGCTTATCCAGCAGCTTCAGAATCCGCTTGTCGGTCGTCTTCGTATAGATCGGCTGCTTGCCCGGTCGCGGCTTGTCTTGCAGCCCTTCAAGGCCATGATCGGCATAGCGATGCCGCCAAAGGCTGACAATCCGCGGCTGGACCCCAACTTCCTTGGCGATCGACCGGGTGCTGCGCCCGACCGCCGCCAACAGAACTATCCGTGCTCGCTTCAAATCGCGCTGCAATGTCATCGGTGAGCGACAACACGCCTCAAGCACCTTGCGATCTTTCTTCGAAAGGCGGACTTCTCTTGCTTCGGGTATCATCCCGACCTTGAATCACGACTCACGATCTAAGAAAAGTGGGTACTAGGCACGCCTGGATTGATGAGTTCGATCCCCGCGTTCTCCAGAGCCGAAACCAGTTTCATCAGAGAATCTACATTGCCGCGGATGACGCCGTCGCTCGCTTCCATGCGCTGAATAGTCGGCACGGAGAGGTCCGCCAATTCGGCCGTCTGCCGCTGATCGATGTTCAGGAGCGCGCGGGCGGCCCTGAGTTGATTGGCGGTAATCATGAGTGGGCGGCCTCCGGTGCGATGTGCACACGATATATCTACACCCTGCGAATTATTGTTTCAAGCATCAATTTACATGCACGAGATATCAATACACGCTAATTTGGCTCGGGAGCTAGGCGGTATCACGGCAACGATGCTGAGCCGACGCCGAATCGTCCCACCCGCGCGCCAAACATTAGCAGCAAGCGCCGAATTGATTTGCGCCCTGCACGTTACATGATAAGAGATGTTTTACACATGTTTTCTAATGTTTTGCTCTTTTATGGTGTCGACTGTGCGATTGTTGGAACGTTATCAGGGTAGGAACGGGCAGATCGAGATCGTCGAGTGCTCTTGGGACGGTACGCGCGTGTACTTTGAAGAAGGCGTTCGACAAAGCCAGGCGACGCCCGACGGCGAAAGCGTGTTCACCTACGTCAAGATCATGGACGAGCTCCTATCACGCTCCGAACACATCCTCGTCCTGGGCTGCGGGGGCGGGAATCTCGCGACACGGCTTTCGCGTCTCGGGAAGCGACTGACCATCGTCGACATTAACCCGATCAGTTTCGTCCTCGCGCACAGATACTTCGATCTCCCGGATGACCTGCCCTGCATCGTTTCCGACTTTCGTAAATTCGTGTTCGATGACCGCGCATACTACGACGGCATTGCAATCGACGTAGGCGGGCCGGGATTCAGGTTCGCGGAAGAATTCGATGCAGAGACCTGCGACGCCATCCGTGCCCGGCTGGCACCGGGCGGCCGGATCGTAATGAATGTGATGGTGTCGAACGACATTGATCCGACACCTGACCGAATCGCGGCCATCGCGGATTGCATGCGCAATGCGCTGACCGACGCCAGCATGACGTGCAACCAGATCGACTACATCAACGCGCACGGAACCAGCACGCCTGAAAACGACAAGATGGAATACGTCGGCACCGCTGCCGTGTTCGGCGATCATGCACGCAAAATTCCGGTCTCATCCAACAAGTCGATGATCGGGCATACCCTTTCGGCCGCGGGCATCATCGAAGCGGTTTTCACCTTCCTGACGCTTGAGCACCAACGCATCCCACCGACAATCAACTACGACATTCCGGATCCCGCAATCCCGTTCGACGTCGTGCCGCACAAGGCAAGGGATGCGCGCGTCGCAACGGGGATGTCGAATTCGTTCGGGTTTGGCGGCCAAAATGTCTCGCTCATCATGAGGCGGGCAGTGACCTGACCTGAATCGAAAAAAATATTGGCCGCGGCCAAATCGAGCGCTTGCCGCCATTATTTGTTGGCTTAACCATGAAAGCATCAGGTAGTTATGCTCTTGCCCCAACCCCTTCTGGTGTCCACGGTTCTGGTGGTCGAAGACGATGAGGTATTGCGCATGTGCGCAGCAGAAGTCGTCGCCGACGCCGGTTTTAGCCCGGTCGAAGCGGCGAATGCCGACGAAGCGTTTGCGATATTGGAAAGCCGCTCGGACATTGCGCTGCTTTTAACGGACATCCAGATGCCCGGCAGCATGGACGGCTTAGACCTTGCCCGAACCGTCCATGATCGATGGCCGGCCATCAAGATCATTCTGGTGTCGGGACGAGTGGAACTGTCTGAGCGCGAAAGACCCATCAACAGCCGCTTCTTCCAGAAGCCGTTTGCGATCGGAAGAAATATGCTCCGTCGTACTGAAATTGCCAGCCCCGGTGCGAACTGCATTGTGGCATGAATTGCGTCGCAATTTGATTCCGGGAATCTACGGAAATGGAACCGGAACTTCGGTTAACTTGCCCGCGCCGATCTACATTAAGGCGTCCGAGATCATTACGCACCTCGCGTTCTACATAGGCTGGGCGAACGCAATGGATGGTTCAAGAAGACGTTGCGCGAATGGGAGAGGGAGAAGATGGGGGGTGAGCGATCCCAAACGTGCAAACAGAATGCGCGACTGGTCGGGAAAGATCTGCAATCCAGACATTCCGCTTTAGCGGCCGCCGCCCCTCGGCACGCGACGCCGTTTGGGCGGGGGACCGGCTGCCGGCTTCTCGCCAGTCCTGTAGCTAGTGGTCGGCCTTGTCTACTAGTCTTAGCCATTCCGCAGCCATCTCTCGCAGAATGCCCCGGGATTCCGGATCACTTGTTTGTCTCGCCAATTTCACGCAATGCTCGGCGTAGCCGACGTATTCATGTCGTTTTTCAATTGTCGGAATTGCCATAAATAACCTCGCTAGATCTCGTGGTAACAAGCTCCAAGTAAGTCCCCTCAGAACCACGCTTAAGATTTCACGGGCGCGAATGCCACCTTGGTCATGTCGTTGTGGAAAATCGAATTCGTGAGCCCATTGTCCCAAAGTATCTTGACGGCACTCCAATTGTTTTCGACCACCTTGCCCCGATCAGCCTTGCGGCCTTCCCAATAGACATACTCGCCAACCTTCAAGAGTCTGGATCGATCGCCACTTATTACAATTGCACCATGATATGTATTTGAGACGAGCTTTCGCCGGGCTTGTGAAGATAACGCGCGCGTCATGTAACGCGCGGCGCGCAACAATCTCCAGTTGCCCTAAAGTCGCTCGTCCGCTCCGCGCGCAATTGATCAGTCGTTCAGCAATAAATTTCCGGTCTTCGTGTCGACCGCCATGCGGTAGCTCACCGCACACACGTTCAAGCACTATGTCCATGTTGGCGATGGTACGCTCGTTGAATTCGCTCATGGTGTGGCCCTCCAGCCTTGAGCAGTTCCAGCATATCCCGTTTCGGCCTGGCGGGTAGGCTCGGTGCGGTGCGTCAAGCCCGAATTTGGCGCTGTCGCCGCGCCTCCTTGTCGATCAACTCTTGCTCGGTAACGACGCCCTTGCCGACCACCGGGCGATGGATTTTGCGCGCTTCGTCCGGATCGCCATTGCGAGGATAGACGCGCAAGAACTCGTCAAACCGATTCGGTGATGATCGCTTGGGTTTCGGTTTCAGTGGTGGTGCTGGTCGTTTCGGTGATCTTGGTCTCTCGACCTCGGCCAACAGGTCTTTAGAGTCTGTCCGGGATCATGCTGTTTTTTGACAGAGCTTTCTGAGCATGAGGCGGATTGAGGCAAGGCGCAAGAACGCCAAGGCCTTTCGGTTGAGGCACTCCCAATCCTTGGCCAAGCGGCGGCAGCGATTGAGCCAGGCGATGGTGCGCTCGACGATCCATCGCTTGGGCAAGACCGCAAAGCCCTTTGCTGTATCGGAACGCTTGACGATTTCCACGTCGATTTGCCGGAGGATTTTGCGAACGGCGGACTGAAAGATCGGCCCCTGGTAGCCGCCGTCGGCATAGAGCTTCAGCAGGAATGGATGCAGGCCAAACAGAGTGGCCATCACCAACACCCCGCCGTCTCGATCCTGGATGTCCGCCGAATGTACAAGGGCGTGGAGCAATAAGCCCTGGGTATCGACTAGGATGTGGCGCTTCTTGCCCTTGATCTTCTTTCCCGCATCGTAGCCATGCGGGTCAATCCACGCCCCCCTTTTTCCGCGCTCTTGACGCTTTGACTGTCGATGATGGCGGCGCTCGGGCTGGGTTCTCGGTTGGCCAACTCCCGACATTGTACATAGAGCGCGTGATGGTGGACGAAAGAGAACCGCGGTCGTTACGACCGCAGCCGGCTACGCTATCCCAGCGATTTGACCGATGAGGAATGGGCGTTTGTGGAGCCGCTGATTGCGTCAGCCAAGCGAGGCGGCAACAAGCGCACGGTGGATGTGCGTGAAGTGGTCAATGGTCTGATGTATGTGCTGAGCAGCGGTTGCCAATGGCGAGCGATCCCGAAGGATCTGCCGCCGCGCAGCACGGTGCACGGTTATTTTGACTTGTGGACTTGGGACGGCACGCTCGATCGCATCCTGCGGCCATTTCGGTTTCTTATAGCCGACAAGCTGCCTGCAGTGCGGCTAAGCTGACCTCTTGTGCAGTTCATTGAGATGAAATCATCTCTTGCAATCCTTCTATCACCTGCTTCACATCGGCGCTCCTTCAGATTCGGACCGCCTCCCTTGAATCACAAATGATTCCGATGATTCAACATGTTTTCGGACAGACACTTAGGGGTAACGTCGAAGGCATTTTCACGCTGTGCAGTCTTGTTGTGCCAAACATGGCGGCACGCGGCCAGGGGCGAATTTTCAACGCCGCGTCTTGGTTCGGTAAAATTGGTAAGGCGCAGTACAGCGCTCATTGCGCATCTAAATTCGCAGTCATCGGGCTCGCGCAGTCGCTGGCTGCAGAACTCGCCCCTTCAGGCGTAACGGTAAATGCAGTCTGCCCGGGCACGATCGTAGATACCGGGATGCGACTGGCCGACAAGCGATCACGCGAGTTGGGCTCCGCACCGCAAAGGAGCGCGAAGCCGAAATCCCACTCGGACGCGTTGGCCTGCCGGACGACATCGCCAAGGTCGTCGCATTTTTGCCTTCAGAGGAAGCCGACTATATGACGGGTCAAGCAATCAACGTAACCATTGATGTACTCCCGACAGATTGGCCTCAGGGGATAGAAGTGGGAGTTATTTCATGCGGACTGAGAAAGAGAAGATGTTGGCCGGGGAGCTGTACGACGCCAACTCACACGAAATTCAGGCGGACCTAGCGGCCACGCATAAGTGGCTCGCGCGATACAATGCTTCTCTCGATATGCCCTCCTCTGAGCGACAAAAGCTGCTGCTAAAGCGCTTCGCCGCCGTCGGAGAAGGTGCGGTGATTCGGCCGCCTTTCCATTGCGACTACGGCTTCAATATCCAACTCGGTGCAGGCGTGTTCATTAACTTCAATTGTGTGATCCTCGATGTCGTAGAGGTCACGATCGGAGACCGAACACAGATCGGACCGGGTGTTCAGGTCTTGACAGCCGACCATCCGCGCGGTGCGACAGAACGAGCTTCCGGCCTTGAATTTGGCCGCCCAATCCGCATTGGGCGCAATGTCTGGATCGGAGGCGGCGCAATCATTCTGCCAGGTATTTCCATTGGTGATGACGCGTTGATCAGCGCAGGCAGCGTGGTCACACGCAATGTGCCTCCAGAGGCTACCGCGTTCGGCAATCCAGCTCGCGTGCGAACCTCACATGTTTGACGCATCCTGCGCCTCACAGGGCAGGAGGAACTCGTCTTGAGCACCAGACGGACCTCTTAGTTAGCCCGAGCCGATCGAGGCGCAGGATATGCGCTTGAGATGGGAGAACAGCACAGGCGCTCTCGACGCCGCTATCGCCAAGATCGACTCAACGTCATCTTGACATATCTCGCGCCGAATACGGGCATCGTCAATTTGGCACCTACGCGATGGCAACAATCGAGAGTACAACCAGCAGTTGGCGGTAATGCCCGTGGCGTGCGTGCACTGCGTTATGCGCGACGTGCAGTAGCAATACTTTAGAGAGTTCGCTGGCCGCCTGCCCCGGCATCGACTTATTTCGCTCCACCCACCAGTCGAAAACGGACGACGGAATCGCTTTGTGATCTGCTGCCCCGCGCCATATCAGTTTAGAAGGCATTTCCCTCCGTCTGTCTGATTGTCCCTCTCTCCACCACCCCTCCACTCGCCTACCCGCCAGCCTCTCCAGATTCCCTCTGCGCTCTTCGCAGGGAACCATCCTCTCAGGACGGGAGGAGTCGGATGAGAGGTCCAGACCTGACCGCGACACCAATATTCGCGATGACGAGCGCCCGGAGGACAGGAAGTTTCAGGTGCGGTTGGCGCACAACCGCGCGCTGTGCATTTCCAGTTCGCGTCCCGAACTTGGAAGAACTCACAGTACTAGCATTACAGTTGCCTTTTATGAAGCTTTCTGAATCCATGGGCAACCATGATTCGAAGATCGTGGACGCAGACAGCGTCGATTGAGGAGAGGCTTGCGTTATGGGCGGCGTCGCTTTGGGAGGTTAAGAAGCGGATACGTCCGTTGTTCGGGCAAGAACGTGTTGCGAGGAACGCAGGCCTGTTTCTGGAAGGTCTGCTCGGTGATGAGCAACGCAAGACCGGTTGGATGCGCGCGGAGGCAGCCGGAGATCCTGGTCCCTGGCGGCAACAGGCGATCCTGGGTTGCAGGGATTGGGATGCCGATGCCCTGCGTGATATCGTCCGTGACTATGTCGTCGAGCATTTAGCGGATGACGATGCGGTGCTGGTGATCGACGAGACCGGTTTTCTCAAGCAGGGCAAGGCGTCGTGCGGAGTGGCGCGGCAATACACTGGTTCGGCCGGGAAGATTACGAACTGCCAGATCGGCGTGTTCGCCACCTACGTTTCGCGTCATGGTCATGCGTTCATCGATCGCGCGTTGTATCTTCCGAAGGAATGGACCGACGATCCGGATCGTCTGGAAGCCGTATATGTGCCTGCCGATGTCGGGTTTGCGACCAAACCAAAGCTCGCGACCGGAATGATCGCACGCGCGATAGCCGCGTCTGTACCATTCAAGTGGGTTGCCGGCGACACCGTCTACGGTGTTGGCGACATCGAACAGCAACTGCGTCGGGCAGGTAAAGGCTACGTGCTCGGGGTCAGCAGTGCTCATGTATTTCGATCCTGGGGCAAGCGATCGCCGGTCTCCGGTACGGCCGTAGACATCGCCCGGACGCGGCGCTCATCCGACTGGAAGCGCCTGTGGGCGGGAGCCGGAACCAAAGGACCGCGGCTGCACGATTGGTGTTATCTCGAATTGGCCGATCTTGAGGCCGAGCAATTCAACAGTGCCAATGATGGTTTGTGGACGCGCGGCCTACTGATCCGTCGTCGCATCGCCGATGATGACCTCGCCTTCTTCACCACCTGGTGCCCCGCGGGAACATCAATTGAAACGCTGGTCGCGGTCGAAGGCCACCGGTGGGCGATCGAGGACAGTTTTGAGACCGCCAAAAACGAGTTCGGGCTCGATCACAACGAGAGCAGATCCTGGCATGGCTGGCATCGCCACGTGTCCATGGTGATGCTTGCTTTCGCCATGATGGCCGCGGTCCGACATCGCGCCAATCCGTCGCCGCCCAAAAAAACGAAACGCCGCCGCCCGGCAAAAGCCCGGGTATAACCATGCCGCCACTGATCCGTTGGTCAATCCAGGAAATCCGCCGCATCGCCATCAGGCTCGCTCGAAAGCGAATACGACCCGCGCACGTCATCGCATGGTCACTCTGGCGCAGGGCTCACCAGGCGGTCGCTCAGCGTGCGCATCTCAAAGCAAAACGGCAACTGTAATGCTAGTTGTTTAGTCCCGGCATTTTCTGGAGCGGATTGAGTTTGAATCGTTCTGGCTTGTGTTTCGGCGTGTTTGGATGCCGGTCCGGGGTCCCAATCCAACGCCGATTGACAGTCGTGCCGACGATCTCATTTCGTCTGCTCTATGGCCTATTGATCATGACGCATGGTCGACGACAGAGTTATGGTTTGGCGTCACAGCGCATCCGACCGCGGAATGGATCGCAAATCAGGTCACGGAAGCTTATGGCTGGGACCAAGCTCCCGCTATCTCATCCGTGATCTGGATGGGCCTATGGCGAGATCTTCATCCGAAGACTTCGATCAATGGGCATTCGTGATCGGCCGACGTCGCCGTGCTCCCCATGGCAAAACGGATATCCGATTAGTGCGACATCAATGTCGGTTTGGTCATCGAGGCAAGCATACCACGTGTCGTCCCGCCAAGAATAAATTCCCGCAGCCGGGAATGCCCGTACCCGCCCATGACAATGAGATCGGGATCTGTATCGGCTGCATATGACAGGATTGCATTTGAAACATCGATCTTGCTGACGGGAAGGCGCTCAATCGTGACGTCTACTCCGTGACGGGTCAGATGGGCCGCGATATCCGCACCCGGAAGGTCGGCGCTTTTGGCGCTCTGAATGTCCGCAACAACAATACTCGCCTTGCCGGAGCGGGTAAGAAACGGCATGGCATCGCCGACCGCTCGCGCGGCTGCCCGGCTGCCGTCCCAGCACACCATGATATGATCGAGTTTGAGGCTATCTTTCTGAATAAAAGGAACGATGAGCACCGGTCTACCGGATTCGAACAGCGCCGCCTCAATGACGATATTTTTGGTCGGATGATCCCTGCCGCTTTCAAATTGGCCAATGACGGAAAGATCGAATCGTCTTGCGATATGCGCAAACTGGGTTGGTACGTCGCCAATACCAGCTTCAATCCTGCGCGTTTCGCCTGAAACGCCGACGCGACGGGTCGCCTCGTCAAACGCGGCGGCCACGGACGCTGCGCGTTCTTGAGCTTCTGCTTGCTGGGCTCGGCTAAAGTTAGCCGACAAGCCAACGCCACCGCCCATTACCGGGTAGGCAAAGGCGGTCCCCACGATGTGCGCGCCGAATGTTTCCGCAACCGATAAGGCGTAATTGGAAACGCCATCTTGCGATGTCCCGTAAGACAGGTTGACAAGAATATCTTTGATCATGCGTCTGCCTCCAGTTAGGTGATGCGTATCTACCAGTTCCCATCTTTATCCCGGCGGGCCATTCCCGTGTCCCGGGACCGGCGTGCCTATTCGAGTAAAAAGGGGCAAACGGGTCCACGCTGCACGCTCTCGAGACACTCCTCATTCGGCCGTCACCAGATGACGGTCAGGCTGAGGCTTCAAGCAACTACCCTTCCCATCAGGTCATCCGGCGACCGGGTAATGCCGGCGATCGTGCCACCAGTTGATGAAATCGCGATCGGTCATCATTTCCCAGGCGGCAAACAAGATCACCAATATTCCGGACGCCACGCTGTTACCGTAGCCAATACCGACTCGTAGCCGACTGTCCAAGGTGCAACCAGGAGAGCCAGACCGAAGAGAAGCTCTCCCCACTCCTCCAGATAGGACGGAATGACAAATCGACAAATCCCTCTACGGCAAACAGAATGACGAACAACCCAAGCACGATGGTTACCCAAGTAGCCGCCCCGGCGAAGCCCAGGACGAACGGCGACATAACCAGCCACACGCCCAGCAGCAGGCTGGCGATGTCTTGCCAATGTTGAATGCGCATGATGCTCACCTCCCTCCCTTTTCGTTATATATAGTAATAGTTTTCGGCGCCCGAGTGCCAGCTTTCACTGGCTCTGCGTTGCTGCCTTTGCTCGCTGCCTCACAGAGTAGGATTTGCCTGTCATCCCGGTTCAGGCTCCAACTTCGCGGTCGGAGCAAATTGCCCCTCAAACTCTCGCGTGCGGGTCCTTCTCAATGCATCTGCGCTAGGGGCAGTAGGCACAGCTCTGGATCAATCACGACAAGGCGCAGCGCGACAGCCTAAAGGTGGCGCCCGGCTTCTACGACTAAGGCTCACCGGATTACAAATGTCGGTAGTGTCTCAGTTTGAAAATGATCCGTCTTGACGGTCGGCTTCTGCCTCCAAATTCGTGCTATGCTTAGCGCAAAGCAGAAGTTGGGAGGGGTGAGCTGCACCCGGTTCCGAGGACACCGAGTTAGGTGTTTTATGGAGCAGGAGGTGTGTCATGGAGAGACGGCAGTTTACGCGAGAGTTCAAGCTTGAGGCTGTACGCCTGATCAAGGAGCGCGGCGTGTCGTATGCGCAGGCGTCAGCAGACCTTGGCGTTCATCCAACGCAGTTGCGCAATTGGGTGAAGCAGCTGGCGGACGATCCGCAGCATGCATTCCCCGGCCAGGGCCAGATGAAGCCGGAGCAGTTGGAGATCGCGCAGCTCAAGCGCGAGGTCGCCAAGCTGAGAGCCGAACGGGACATCCTAAAAAAAGCCGCGGCCTACTTCGCGAAGGAATCAACATGAAGTTCGCCTTCATCGCGAAGCACCGGGGGATCTGGCCGGCGGAATGGTTGTGCGGGGCGCTCGGTGTCTCGCGGGGTGGGTTCTATGCCTGGCTGACACGGCCGCGCAGCCAACGCAGCCGGAGCGATGAGGAGTTGGGCGCGAAGGTTCGCGCCAGTTTCCTCGCCAGCGATCGAACCTATGGCGCGAGGCGAGTGTGGCACGACATGTTGGCGGAAGGCGGGTTGTGTGGACTGCATCGGATCGAGCGTTTGATGCGGCTACAGGCTCTCAAAGCCCGTCCACGACGGCGGCGACTGCCGCCCGATCTGGGTGAGCGGCAGGTCGCCGCCGTCGCTCCCAACGTGCTCGACCGCAGCTTCGATGCGTCCGCTCCCAACCGCAAATGGATCGCTGACTTCACGTACGTGTGGACAGCGGAGGGTTGGCTCTATGTTGCCGCTGTCGTCGATCTCTTCTCCCGCCGTGTGGTTGGTTGGTCGATGAACGCAGCGATGACGGCCCAGCTCGTCACTGACGCCCTGGTGATGGCGATCTGGCGACGGGGCAAACCGGACGCGCTCTTGCATCATTCCGATCGCGGCAGCCAATACACCAGCGAACAGTTCCAGCGGCTGATGGCCGATCACGGCGTCGTCTGCTCGATGAGCCGGTCAGGCAACGTCTGGGATAACGCGGCGATGGAGAGCTTCTTCTCGTCATTGAAGACCGAGCGGACTACGCGCAGAGTGTACCGAACGAGGGATGACGCCAAGGCTGACGTCTTCGATTATATTGAGCGCTTCTACAATCCGAAACGCCGGCACTCGACGATCGGATATTTGAGCCCTATGGAGTTCGAGCAGCAGGCTGGATTAGCTTAAGCAGGTGTCAACAGAACCGGGTGCAGCTCAGGAGCCATGAAAAAGGTCTTGGAGGACGCAAAGCGACTGCATGACGAAAGCGTGCGGCGACTTGCTGGCTTACAGTCTGGAAAAGTTGAACCCGCAGAGGGTTACACCAAAGAGGAGGTTATTGAGGCCCTAAAGAAAGATATCGCCGAAACTAGCAAGATACTTGAGCGACATAGCCGGAGAGACGATGCCAAGAGGGCCTAAAGGCGAGAAGCGACCCGCCGACGTGATCGGCAACGCTGTCCATGTCAGGCGATTGGCGACGGGCGAGATTGAGGAAGGCGCCCCCACCGGATGACGGGAAAGACGCGCGAAGACGAAACTCACCACAGACTCACCAGCGAATTATCTGTGCCAGCGTGTGATCAGCGCCTTAGCTCTGGCGAGAGGCGCCCACGCATGTTTCTACGTGTGCTGTCCATGGCTCACGGGGGTTACGAAGCAGAAGGTCGACCACGTTGTTTCGCTCTCTCCGCGTCTCGCGGAACTTGCGCTATTGTGGCTGATATCCCTCGATGTGCATCAGCAGATCTTCTTCCAACCCAGCTTTTCCGCTCTTTGAGCCGCTTAACTTCCTTTTCGAGACCATCGAGGCGCTCGATGACCTCGCGATACTCGTCACAAAGCGCGTCGAAGCTTGCGTCTGTCGCCACTAGCTGGCGAACGGTCTCTTCATTCTCCGAGAACCTCGCCAGCAATGATCGGATGCGTTCGACCATTTCGTCGGTCCTCCATCTTTCCAGGATAATTGATTGCTTCCCCTTGCTCCGTATGATCCTCTTCTCAGGACAACATTTTACGACCTCGGCCTAGGTCTTGATCTTTCGGATTTCATCGACGACTTCAGGATTGGCCAACGTCGAGATGTCGCCGGCATCCTCGTTGTTCGAAATCGCCCCGAGGACGCGGCGCATGATCTCGCCGGAACGCGTCTTTGGCATGTCGGGGACGATCACGACACGGCGCGGGGGGGCAATCGACCCTATCTCGCGGATCACGGAGTCCTCCACTCGTTTGCGGATGTCCTCGCTTGGGGCGAGCCCGGGCTTTAACGATACGTACAGGTCAGGGACCTTGCCTTTGATTTCATCTCGCGCGGGGACTACTGCGGCCTCGGCGATCTCCTCAACCAGCAGACTGGCGGACTCGATCTCCTTGGTTCCGAGCCTATGCCCGGCGACGTTGATGACGTCGTCGATTCGACCCAGGATGCGATAGTTGTGGCTACCGCAAATCAAATCCGGGCATATTGGTGGTGCAGTCCGCCCAGGATCGGGCAAACGATAATACGTCCGGCTGTCTCGGCGCCGCGAGGGACCGGGGCATCCTTGTTCAATGACAAATGAGTCCGCGTGGCGTTGTAGTAATCTTTGTACGACAGCAGAACATGGCGCAGATGGCGTTCGCCAAATATCACGATGTGATCAATGCATTCTCTGCGGATTGAACCGATCAGCCGTTCAGCATATGCATTTTGCCAGGGTGAGCGAGGAGATGTCGGGCGGTCTCGAATGCCGATCGACCGAACCCGGCGGGCATAAATCTCGCCATAAGCTCGATCTCGATCCCTAATCAGGTAACGAGGGATCTGCTCCCAGCCAAAGGCCTGAGTGAGCTGATTGGCGATCCATTCGGCCGTCGGATGTGCGGTGACCCCAAACCACAGGATCTGCCGCCGGCCGTGGCCCATGATCAGCAATCCATAGAGCAGCCGAAATGAGATCGTCGGCACGACGAACAGATCCATCGCCGCGATGCCGTCGGAATGATTGCGGAGGAATGTCTTCCAGCCTTGGGACGGCGGGCCCCTCCTCCGCGCCATATACTTGGCCACGCTGGTCTGGCCGACATCGATGCCGAGCTTGAGAAGCTCACCGTGGATTCTCGGCGCCCCCCACAACGGGTTGGCGATGCTCATTTCGCGGATCAGCCGGCGAATTTCCAACGACATCGTTGGTCGCCCGCAGCGGCGTCGCGATTTCCAGCGCCAATACAATCTGAAACCGGCGCGGTGCCAGCGGATCACGGTATCGGGTCGGACAATTGCAAGTGTATCATACATTTCGGGAAACAGCCTGCAGACGCCTCCCAATATCAGCCTGTCAATCGACCGAAATGGAAGCCTCTTGGGATTGGCACGCCGCAGCACATTGATTTGCTGCCTCAGCACCACAATCTCTGCCTCGAGCGTTGCGCGCGACCGTAGCAGATCGATCACCGTCCCAAAGATCAGTTTGCACAAATCTAACATCGAGCGGCAGCATCGCCCGATTCTCGATCAACCGCCAGCGGATTGGATTTACGATAGGGACAGCCATTCGAAGCGCTCAACCAGCCGCCTGGCTTCGACGGCGGGAAAGGCTTGGTAGAGTGAAGCCTTGCTGTGGACGCTGAGATTGTCCTGGACCAGCACGATGGTGCTGGCGCTCGCGAAGTGGATGTCAGCCAAATCTTTCAGAACCTGAGCATAATCGACGGCGGCATGGCGATCCGTGACTTCGACACGACGCCAGACATCACTCGGAATCGGCATGATGTCGCAGTTTGACCCACAAGAGACATCGGCGCATTCCGTGGATGGGCGACGCCCGCTATCCGCCCTTTTAGCGCAGTCGTCTAAGCGCTACGATGCCACCTGCTGAAGCTTGGGGGGGCGGACATGAGGCGGCGGGATTTTGTGGTGGGGGCAGTATCGTTTGCTGCCGTAACGCGTGTCGCGGCGCAGCCTGTCGTCAACAGCCGGCGTTTGGCCATTGTCAATATATCGGCGGTTTAGCATTCGCTGATGCGTGAGGACAGCAACAGCTACTACCGGGTATTTTTTGCCGAACTTCGGCGTCTCGGGCAGATCGAAGGACAAAACCTTACAGTTGAGCGCTACGGAAGGGAACAATACCTGTCAGACGCAGCCGCACTGGCTGCGCAGGTAGTCCGCAGCAATCCGGATGTCATTTACATCATCGATCCCTCCGCTTCGTATTTCAAGCACGAGACCTCGAAAATCCCGATTGTCACCATAACGAACGATCCCGTCGCGGCCGGTTTCGCTGAGAGCCTGGCTCGCCCCGGCGGCAACATCACCGGTGTTAGTGCCGACCCTGGCCCGTCGATTCACGGCAAACGCATCGCGCTGTTGCGTGAAATGTTTCCGTCGACGTCGAAACTGGCCTGCATCGCCCCGCGAGTTACGTGGGAACGTTTGGCGGGCGCTCCGGTGCGCGCCGCTGCTGACGCCGCGGGGATTGCTCTCGTCAGCGTGCCGATCGAACTACCCGCCAGCGCAACAACCTATCGCAACGCCGTCGCACAGGCCTCCCGCGATGGCGCGGATGCGATCATGGTGCTGGATAGCCCAGATGCGTTGGCGAACCGCGCCTCGATCGCTGAGTCACTCGCAGACGCGCGTATTCCGGCTATTCATGCATTTGCTGAAGCCGTCGATGCCGGCGGCCTGATGGCTTACTCCTTCGACTTAAGGGAGTTGATCAAGCGGATGGCCGGCGACGTCGACGCCATCCTGCGTGGCGCCAATCCCGCTGACATCCCCTTTTATCAGGTTTCCAAATTCGAATTGTCGATCAACCTCAAAACCGCCAAGGCGCTCGGGCTCGCCGTGCCGGCGACGCTGCTGGCCACCGCCGACAAGGTGGTTGAGTAAAGTCTCCACGTCCGTTCATGGCCCATCGCGTCATTTCATGTGCGCGCAATAATCAGGTCGCTTTCAGGTCGAAGCGGACATCAGATGGCAGTCGGGACCGGCTGGCTCTGTCGAGAATGACCCAAAGCCGCCCTTATCAACGGGCGCCGGGCCTTCGATACGGACTACCGATTGCCGATCTTGGTGCGGCCAGCCATGTTTGACAGGGTCAAAGGGTTGCGCGATCAATCACCGTGTTGTGGCCATGTGCAATTCGCCATCGCCCGCTCTGATTTGTCAGAATGAACGACAAGCGGTTTTCGGCCTCGGGACGACGGACGCGGATGGCGGCGAGACCGGCGCGCACCGCTCGCGCGGCGTCGCCCTCATGCGCGCGCGGCCATTCTCATTTAGAACGCGAATGGAATATGGAGCTTGGGCTGAAGCGCTTCGCCCAGCTCCAGGCACTGTTCGGCGCCTTGTGAGATAGCCCCAGAAGACGAACTTGCGGAAACGATCGCCTTGAAGACGAGTTCGAGCTGGCGATCATTTCGATCAGAGGAGAATTGCGCCCCTGATCGCAAACGCACCGCCGGCGCAACGGGCTCATCGCCTCGTCGGTCATGGGATACTCCTATCTTGAGTGAAGGTTGCGAACCCCTCATCTCAAGACAGGACGCTCCGCAGCGCCATCGGGGTGTCCGGATCCGCCGCAGCAAGCTATCGCGCGAGAGGTATAGTCCTGAGACCCCAACGAGAGATAGGCACACAGTGACCTTGTCCGGAATCAAAATCCGGCCTTTCCGAGAGCCTGTCTTCGTCGTACAATGCGTCCCCTCGAAAGCTCGGGGTGAACACGAGGCGGCGCGAATTCCTCGGCGCGCAATGGCGGCGTGTTCCGTGCCGCTGATGTTGAGGCGATCTGCAGGGCCGTTGTCCGGCCAAACATGCGGTTCGTGGAGATGAAGACGCCTGAACAGCAAGTCTGCCTGATGCTCCATCGCACGCATCATCTCTTCGTCCGTCAGCAGACTGCGGTGATCGATTCGATCTGATCGCATCTTGCCGAGTTTTGCATTGTAGCACGGGTCGGACGTATCAACCGCTTGGTAAACGGGAAAGTAGCGATCTTTGATCTTTATCAAGGAGATTAAAAGTCAGTCATGGTGGACGATCCAATTGTCTAGTCCAGGCATCGACGATGTCCGATCCACGATCACTAACGCCGCAGATAGATTTCCGCCGAGGCATTAGCTATGCCGGCGGTCTGGTCGCAATTGGAGCGATCTATTTCGTCCTGGCAAAAGGCGGCCTTGCTCTCGCCTCTATTAATCCCAGCGCAACGCCAATTTGGCCACCGACGGGTGTCGCGCTGGCGGCGGTGCTGTTGTGGGGATATCGGACTTGGCCCGCAATTTTCATGGCGGCGATGATCGCCAATGCGACGACGGCCGGCTCGGTTGCCACCGCAATTGCGATTGCAACCGGTAACACTCTTGAAGCGGTTGTTGGTGCTTATTTCATCAATCGATGGTCGAGCGGATGTAATACGTTTTCGACGCCAAATTCTGTCGCGAAGTTTGTTCTGATTTGCGTCGTGATCGCGACACCGATCAGCGCCAGCATTGGACTGACCAGCCTAGCAACCGTCGGGTACATCGAACGGACGAATTTCGCGAACGCCTGGGTCACATGGTGGCTGGGAGATGTGACCGGCGCGCTGGTCATCGCCCCCGTTATCGTGCTTTGGGCATCAAGCCCCTACCATGCTTTTAACCGCAAGGAATTTTTGGAGACGGTCGGCGTCCTCGCAACAGCGGCAGCTGTTGGACTCATTGCTTTCAGCCCCCTGATCGAGCAAACGCCGAGCCGAACTCCACTGGGTTTTCTTGCGATCCTGCCCATGTTGTGGGCGGCGCTGCGCCGCGGTCCACGTGACACCGCAACGGTTGCGCTGGTGCTTGCGGGCATCACGATTTGGGGGACGCTCACGGGCGGCGGCCCCTTCACGACCGCGGATCTCAACGTTTCATTCCTGCTGGTGTTGATGTTCTTGATCAGTATTACCGTTCCAAGCTTGTTACTGAGCGCCGACGTCGAGGTGCGCAAGAAAGCGGAGGGAAGTCTGCGCCGCGCGCAGATTGGACTCGAGCGGAAGGTCGCAGAGCGTACGCGAGAGCTGGAGCTCGCCAATGCGGCAAAATCGCGCTTTCTTGCCATGGCAAGCCATGATTTGCGGCAGCCATTACATGCATTGGGCCTGTTCGTTGCACAGCTGCGCACGCCGCTCAAACCGGGGGAAAGGACAAAGACGATCGAGCGGATCGATGCAACGCGCAAGGAAATGGATGAAATGTTCAATTCGCTCCTGGATATTTCCAGGCTCGATGCCGGGGTCCTTACACCCAAAATTACCGAATTCCCGATCGCGCGCCTGTTGCAAAAAATTGAGACGAGGTTTGATCAGGCAACGCGAGAAAAAGGCCTGCGTCTACGCGTTAGGCGAAGTGACGCCTGGGTGCGGAGCGACGCCATGCTGCTCGAACGCATACTGTTCAATCTGATATCCAATGCTGTGCGCTATACGTTGCGGGGCGGGATCATCGTCGGATGTCGTCAGCGCGGTGAAATGTTGCGTATCGAAGTATGGGATAGCGGTCCCGGCATTCCTGAGGATCAGAAGCAGAATATCTTTGGCGAGTTTTTTCAACTTCCTGCCCCTGAACGGAACCGGTACGGCGGCCTGGGGCTCGGCCTGGCTATTGTCGACAGGCTTCGCCGTCTTCTCAACCATCAAATCGACCTGGCTTCGACTGTGGGCCGAGGTTCGCGATTCGCGATCCTGGTTCCAATGGCCGATGAATGCGTCACGTCCACAGCGCCCGTTGACTCACCCCACCCCGGAGCCTTTGCGGTCGAAGGCAAGGTAGTTCTTGTTATTGCCGATGCTCCAATTGTGCGGGAGGGAACGGGCGGATTGCTTGGCAAATGGGGATACTCCGTCCTTACCGCCGGATCCGGCGAAGCTGCACTTATCCGACTTGCTGGGCGCCAACAACGCCCCGATCTTATAATCTCGGATTATCACCTTGCGAGCGGAGAGACCGGGATCCGGGCAATTGAACAAATTAATGCGGCGTTTGGTTCCTCAATTCCAGCTATTCTCATCAGCGGCGATACGGCAGCTGAACCATTACGTGACGCTAAGGATAGAGGATACATTTTGCTGCACAAGCCTGTCGACCCAATGCGGCTCCGCGCTGTCATGCACGAGGTCTTTAGGGATCATGACGATAGGAGAGACGCCGGGGCAGTTTTATGATTCAGATTTCGGCGACAATTCCCAGCCCATTTTTCCTACCTTTACTACTGCCTCGGTGCGGCTCGTTACGCTGAGCGCCTTGAGAACGACCGTGATGTGGTTCTTCACTGTCGGTACTGCCATATTGAGCGTCTGGGCAATGACCTTGTTGCTTCTTCCCTTCATCATGAGCGCAAGCACTTCAATCTGCCGATCGGTCAACCCGAGACCCCTGGGAGAGTCCCGCGTCGCTGGCTTATTTGTAAGCCGCGGACACGTTGTTTCCTCCAGAATTTCCGAGGGAATGTAAACTCCGCCGGAGAACACTAACTCAATAGCGTTGAGCATGACCTCACGTTCCGTAGTTTTCGGGATGAAACCCAGAGCGCCAAGTTTGAAAGCGAGCTTGACTGTGTCTTGATCATCCGAGGACGAGAGAATGATGATAGCAATGGTCGCATAGCGGTCACGCAGTTCTCGGAGGACAGAGAAGCCATCTCGATCAGGCAAATTGATATCAAGCAAAATGAGGCTGATGTCGGGATGTTCTTCGACGATGTGCATTGCCTGACGGCTGTTCGAAGCTTGAAATATGACGGCTTCTCGCTTCAGTTGTTTCAAGACAGCGTGCAATGCCTCGCGAATCAATGCGTGATCGTCGACAATAAGAACCTTCATAAAAAACTCTCCGTCATCCATCGCACGGAGATCCAATTGGAAAAATCATACACCCACCTTCGGGTGTTTGGCGATGAAGAAGCTGGCGGAAGAGTGGCTCTCGAGACCGTCCATCCTCCATCCCTGGCCCAACCAGCGGCTCGCCGTCAGGCACTCAAGGTGGGAGCCGAACGCCGTTGTGTGCTATGGTTGTAATCACCTCACAGTAGGACACCGAAAAAGCGAGCGCGAACTAAGCGAGCGCGAACCAAGAGAGTCGCGGGACTCAGAGTCTGCTTCGCCTATGCGCAATGATGAAGTGTCCATGATGTGTGTGACCGATGTCAGATTGATGCCGAGATCTGTACGGTACCTTGATCATAGGACCTAGGAACCCCTCTGTGTGGACCTCCGGCTGATTTACACACTGCGCCGGTTGAACGATGATCGTCAACAGAACAGCCTCACCGCCAGGAGGTTCTACCAAGCGCGGCCATATGGATCGTTGTCGCAATAGCTGTCGTGGCCGGGCTCGGCGTGAAGAAGCTTTAGGCTGCGCGTTGTCACGATCCCGCAGTGTGGCGGCGATTTTTTTGTCAAATTCGGTCCCTCTTGAAGCGTGCTCGCACGCCGGACGGGGCAACCAGATGCATGATCGAACTGCCACCTCGAAGCCATTGGTAGACGCGCTGCCGGAGCTGAAAGGCTACGGCCGCGATCTGCGCATTGATGCCTGCCGCGGCATCGCACTCTGGTGCATCTTTCTTGACCATGTCCCCAACAACATCGGAAGTTGGCTGACGCTGCGGAACTACGGCTTCAGCGATGCCGCGGAAGTGTTCATGTTCGTCTCGGGTGTGACCTGCGCACTGGCCTACGGCAAGGCATGGCGCTGCGAGGGCTGGACCAGCGTGATCAGCCGGACGCTGCGG
The DNA here is from genome assembly GCF_031202265.1 of Bradyrhizobium sp. Ash2021. Taxonomy (NCBI): domain Bacteria; kingdom Pseudomonadati; phylum Pseudomonadota; class Alphaproteobacteria; order Hyphomicrobiales; family Nitrobacteraceae; genus Bradyrhizobium; species Bradyrhizobium sp. Ash2021. Next base: position 156,913 of record NZ_CP100605.1, read on the forward strand.
CGAAGCTGGGATATTTATGTCGCATTTTTGCTGCTCACGCTCGCCTGCGCCATCTTGGTTCACCTCGCAGGCGGGGGCCGTCTTGCTGACGAGAGCAATACGCGCATTCTGTTGGACCAGCCGGGCGCGACGCTCGCGCACGCGGCGATCCTGCAATACTGTCCGGTCAATACCGACGTGTTGCCGATCTTCGTGCTTCTTCATCTCTTGTTCGCGCTGTTGCTGTGGCTGCTGCTGCGGCTGCCGAATGTGACGCTTGGCGCCTCGCTGGCGCTTTATGCGCTCGTGCATGTGTTCGGCTGGACTATGCCGGCGTGGCCGAACGGCCACTGGGCCTTCAATCCGCTTGCTTGGCAGCTGCTGGTTGTACTTGGCGCGTGGTGGATGATCGAGGGCGAGAGAGTGCGGCCGTGGGTGACGTCACGCACGGCGCTTGTGCCTGCCGTTCTCTATCTGGTGTTCAGCCTCATCATCGCATTGAGCTGGAGGATCAGACCGCTGGAAGCGCTGATCCCGCAGGCGCTGCTGAAGCTGCTTTACCCGATAGACAAATCGAATCTCGATCCATTGCGACTGCTGCATTTTTTGGCCCTCGCGGTTTTGGCGGCATGGTTCGTGCCTCGCAATTGGCGAGGGCTGACGACGGCGGTGATGCGCGGCGCCATTCTCTGTGGCAAGAGCTCGTTGCCAATCTACTGCCTCGGCGTTCTGCTGACGCTCGCCAGCCTCCTGGCGCTGCTCGACATCTCGGAGGGGCTGGCGATGCAGATCGCGCTCAGCGTTGGTGGCGTCCTGATGATGATCGTGGTGGCGACGCTGCTGAACTCGATCAAGATCAAACCCAGGCAGCAGCCGACCGTCGTGCTGCCTATGGGTGTGCGCGCCCAGCCGCAGGAAGGCTGGGGCACCGTCGGCTGGCGCCTCCTGGAGGCGTTTCACCGAGGGCTGCGCGAGTTCGGATGGGCCGACAGACAGAACCTCGTCATCAATTACCGGTTTGCGGAGGGGCAATCCGACCGGCTGCCCGGCCTCGCAGACGAATTGGTCCGGCTCAAGGCGGATGTCATCGCGGCGTCGCCGAAGCCTGCAGCCATGGCGGCCAAGAATGCAATGGCGACGATTCCATCGTCGGAATATCGCTTTTGACAATTCTGTTCAGCACGGGCTCAGCGCGAGCCTTGCGCGCCCGGGGGCGGGAAAGTCACAGGGGTCTCCTACAGCGTCGGCCCGGAATTTTCGGCAAAGACCTCGAGTTGCTCAGGGAGGTTCATTCCCAGGTCCGACATATACCGTCCTTTCCACCTTGACCGGTCCGAGCCACGCGCCCATGATAACCAATGTCAAAATCGCGGCCCGATCGTTGGGCGTGGAGCTTCTGATCCTGGAGGCGCGCGGGCCCGACGAGTTCGATTGCCGCCTTCGCGGCGATGGCCAGAGAGCGCGAGACCCTATGTTCAGAGGTGGCACTTTCGTCGACCCAAAGATGCTCGATTATATGCCGAAGCGTTCCTGATAGCAGGCATGCCGGAATGACCGTGCGTGGCCTCGCCGCTATTCTTGGCGGATGCGTGCGGGTTATTCGCGCCTTGTCAGGTGCGAATGAGCGACCGATAGCGCGACGTTATCCTCATGTCCGGTATTGGCCCTTCGCGTCATTAGGCGCGGGTTCAATGATCAGTCGCTTTTAAGACCGAAGCAGACATCAAATGGCAGAAAACACCGGCTGGCTTGGTCGTGAATGACCCTGAGCTACCATGCGGCCTACGCGCGACGTGCCGCGTCTTACCACCAGCGCTGTTGCATCGGTTGATAGTATTGTCCGGCGCGCGGACGCGTATTGCCAGGTTGGGAGTTCCAATTGCGCTGGAAAAAGAAGCCGAAGCCGTCGTTGCCCCAGTCGTTGCCGCTCGCAACGGGGACATCGACCGTAGGCTGGCGCGTCACGAAGCCGCCCTGGGGCTGGTTGTTCGGCACCGCGACGAACTCGGTGCGATAGTTGGTCTCTCGGCTCAGCGGCTCGTCCGAGACGATGATCGAGGATCGCGGCACTGCGGTCGACGCGATGCGGTCGAGCACATCCTGCGGGAAGGTGATGCGGTCGAGCGCGTCTTTGGCGTCGTCCCCGTTGTCGATCGTGACCGCGGTCCAGCGCAGGCCCGCGTCGTTGCGCGCCATCGCCGTGAACACATGCGTGCCGATCGGCTTGTCGGGATTGCGGATCGTGAGCGGAACCTCAATGGTCGCATCGAACACCTCGCCCCCGTCCGGCCACGGCTTATGCGTGTTGCGCCGCACGTAAAGCTTCTGCGTCGTGCGGCTGATGTAGACCGAGACCGGCTCGAGCGCGAGCTTCGCCTCGCTCGCCGCCTTGGCGGTGTCGGCCTTCTTGGTCCGGGCCGCTTTGGCGGCGTCCTTTGCGGCGGCGGCGGCGTCGAGCTTCAACTTCGCGTCGGCCTTGGCGGTGTCGAGCTGCGTCCCAGCTTCCGCGGCCCTAACTAAGGGCGGCCTTCTGCTTCTGCTCTTCGGCCCGCGCCTTGGCTTGGTCCGTCTTTGCGGCGGCGAGCGTCTTGTCGGCGAACGCGAGCTCGGCGTCGGCGCGGGTCTTGAGCCACTCCAAGTTGCGCAGCGACGCCGTGAGCGATGCTGTCTCGCGCGCCGCTGTCGCGGCGGCTTTCTTCGCCTCGTCGGCCGTCTTGGCGGCCTCCTCGGCCTCGCGGGCGAGCGTCTCGGCACGCGCCGGAGCAGCCGCGACGGTCTCTGCGTTCGGCACGAATAGCACCGGGTGGGAAAGCTCGACCGGGGTCGCGTCGTTTGGCGAGATGATCACCCGCATACCGATCCATGTCTTGTCGAACAACTTCTCCGCAAAGTCGTAGGGCATCCGCACGCAGCCGTGCGAGGCCGCATACCCCGGCAACGGCCCGCCGTGCAGCGCGATGCCGTTCCAGGTGATACGCTGCATGTTCGGCATCCAGGCATCGTCATAGAGGGTCGAGTGGTGGTCCTTGTCCTTCTCGATGACGGCGAAGACGCCGGCTGGCGTCTCGCGTCCCGTGGTGCCGGTCGACACCGGCGCGCGCAGGATCCAGCCGTCGGCGTCGTAGAAAGTGACCTGCTGGGTCTTGATCGACGAGCGCCATGATCGGCTCCCCTGCATCGCGCGGCGCCGTCGCCTCGGCGGGTGACGCCGGGCGCGCCTGTCTCGCCGCGGCGTCGGCCGTCAGCGCCGCCAGTGCGGCCATCGCCGCGAGCGTCACAATGGCGGGCCCCCCCCAACGCCGCATCTCCATGGTGGATTGCGCCGTCATGAATCGATTTACCATGCCATGTCCCGGTTGAAATGCCTGTCCGCGCTTGCGTCGATCAAGATCGGCGACCAGCTTATTTGACTCACCCCGACACGGCTAGACCGACCCGATGTCGGCTGTTGGCAGCACTTAACGGACTTGAATGTAGGCGGTCCCGATGTCTGCTTTCAGAGGCAACGCGGACACGGGACGGTTGCCCGGCCCCAACGCTCGGTGTTTATATTTTGTTAACCATGCTGAGGCATGACTCCAGACGTCGATGAAAGGAGAAGTGTCATGCAGGATCTGAAATCAACATACGGTCATGCTCCTCGACCCCGAGAATGTCGGCGGCAAGCGGACGGAGATCGAACGAGCGCTCATAGGCGTCACCATCCATGACCGTCGGAGATCGGGCGCCGCGCCAGAGGCTCGCCGTTTCCATCTGGAGGAGTTCGTCGAGCCCGTATCGGCTAAGATGGTCGAATGCCGCCGTTGCGTTCGGCATCCATTTTATAACGGGTCCGCCGGAGCATCCCTGCACGTCGACCAGTTCGCGGATGATCCGCTCGACTCGCTGTCGATCGGGTCGTCGTCCAGCGCGTCCAAGGGGTCGAAGGTGGCATGAGCGATTGAGTTCAGCACTGATCCGACGCGAGAGGTTCTAGACCCCCAGCTTGGCGGGATAGGGCCGTCATCTGGCCGCCTTTCCGCGAATTCTAATGGGAGTCCAACCACAATCTGAGCGCGATCGCCTGTTTTATAGACAGAAGGCCATTTCGAAAATTCAACAGCACAATCAGTATGTTAATTTGAGCATTCAAGTCATTTTGGCCTTGAAAAGTATCCTAGGGGTAACACTAGCTCGAATCTGAAAGGCCGCACTCTTTTTAGGGACCCCAGACGGTTTTGTCCGTCTTGGTCCCTGACCGATCACCTGCCCGAAATCTGAAGGCCTCACCTTTTTTATGGAGTTCATGCTCAAAGTAACGGATTTCTACTCGCGCCGGGCGACTGAGCCAGCCGGTCCTGCCTGCCATCTGATGTCCGCTTCTCTAATCGGCCGTCTGGGGTCAAGCGCTTTCAGACTAGCCGGCTGCTCTGCCGGTCATCTCTTTCGCGCAACAGGAAAACGTCCTAACATAGCCCTTGGTAATCTGCGGGGTTACTACGATGCGGTTCCGCGTGAGGAAATCCGCTCACGTTCTGGAGCGCTTTGGGCTTGCGATGGCCGGGGCTGCGAGCGGCTTGTTTGTCGGCGTTCTCGTGGGGTCGAGCGTCGCGGCACTGACGTCCCAGGGTTTTTTACTCCTAATGATGATTGGTGGCGCCGTCGGATTTTACTTTGGTATCGACACCCCTCAACTGCCTTTTCACTCAACAAACGGTCAGCCTTCAAAGGCGGACGAGAAGATCGACACCGCGGAATTCCTGAGCGCGCTGGGCACGTTTCTCGCGGGGTTCTCGTCTTTTGCTGCGGTGGGCATTATTGTACTCCGCCACGATCCGCACATTGCCTGGACGACAATGATCATGGCGGGATGGGTGGTTGGCGTGGCCATGCAAATCACTGCTGGAGCGATGGCACACCTTCGCCGTTGAGACGCCGTCAAAGCACGGCCCCGCCGCTTGCAGGACCGTAGATCTGGGGCTGCTTTAGCGCGAACGCACCGATGGCGTTTCCGGCGCCGGCGCTCTTACAACGATGTCTCAGTGACGATCCGCAAGCTGGGTCCACTCGGACGGCGGCAGTTCCATACGACCCCGGGATTCTGTCATCTTGTCGACGATGTCGAGCAACTCCGTCTCCACGCCCATGTCGTGCAGGTTGTGCCTACCGCAAATCAGATCCGGGTATATTGGTGATGGAGACCGCCAAGGATCGGACAGCAAAGAATGTTCCCAGACCGCTCGACCACGCGCGAGACCGGCGCATCCTTGTTTAACGACAAGTGAGTGCGCGTGCTATTATAGTAGTCCTTGTACGACAGCAGAACGTGGCGCAGATGGCGTTCGCCGAATACCACGATATGATCAATGCATTCCCTGCGGATCGAGCCGATCAGCCGTTCAGCGTACGCATTTTGCCAGGGTGAGCGAGGAGGCGTCGGACGATCTCGAATGCCGATGGATCGAACTCGACGTATGAATATTTCACCATAGGCTCTATCTCGATCCCTAATCAGGTAACGAGGGGTTTGCTCCCAGCCACAGGCCTGAGTGAGCTGATTGGCGATCCATTCTGCCGTTGGATGCGCGGTGGCCCCAACCCACAGGATCTGCCGCCGGCCATGGCCCATGATCAGCAATCCATAGAGCAGCCGGAACGAGATTGTCGGCACCACGAAGAGGTCCATGGCGACAATGCCGTCCGCATGGTTGCGAAGGAACGTCTTCCATCCCTGCGAGGGAGGGCCCCTCCTCCGTGCCATATACTTGGCGACGCTGGTCTGGCCGATCTCGATGCCGAGCTTGAGGAGCTCTCCATGGATTCTCGGCGCTCCCCACAACGGGTTGGCGAGGCTCATCTCACGGATTAGCCGACGAATTTCCAACGACACAGCGGGTCGACCGCAGCGGCGTCGCGATTTCCGGCGCCAATGCAATCTGAAACCGGCGCGGTGCCAGCGGATCACGGTATCGGGTCGAACAATTGCAAGTGCATCATACATCTTGGGAAACAGCCGGCAGACACCTCCCAATATCAGCCTGTCAAGCGACCCAAATGGAAGTCTCCTGGGATTGGTACGCCGCAGCACATTGATTTGCTGCCTCAGCACCACAATCTCTGCCTCGAGCGCTGCTCGCGACCGTAGCAGATCGATCACCGTCCCGAAGATCAGTTTGCACAAATCTAACATCGAGCAGCAGCATCGCCCGATTCTCGATCAACCGCCAGCGGATTGGATTTACGATAGGGACAGGAAGCTGAAGCGTGACGAGTAGCGCCTAAAGCCTCAAATTCCCGGCCTACTCCTTGCCTCGATCGGCGACGACCTCGTAGCTGACCTTGGCGCCTTGCGGCCTCATTGGTTTCACTGAATGGCCACATGAAAATCAGACGCTAACCAATTTTCGCGGATATGAGTTTTCTTAGTTTTCCAACCTCTGGAAAGGAACGGAATGACCATGCGCATTTTTACGGCGTCCATCATCATTGCGACCGTCTGCCTCCTCGGGACGCCGCCTTTCGTGCAGGCACAGCGAGCACCCTCGCAATCGGAGGCACCGACGCCGCCTGCTCAGTCTCAGTCCAGCACGGTCATACGGAGCATACAGGTCGTTGACGTCAAGGAACTGCAACCGTCGGTTCGCTCGAAGGTCGATGACATCGTCGCGCGCACAAGCGAGGAAGATATCCAGTCACTTCGGAAGTCGATTGACGCGACACCGGAGGCGGTATCCGCGCTTAAGGCCAAGGGCCTGAGTTCGTCGCACGTCGTTGCGATCAACATCGCCGACGGTGTCCTGACGCTGTTCGCCAAGACAGCTTGAAATCAGGATTACTGGTACTCAATTGGCTACCGAACGCTTCGGATGCACTTGGGGCCAAGTAGGCCGTCAGGATGTTATCGTCCGGTTCTCACTGACAGATCGGGAAGTGGAACTAACGCTCGACGAGCTAGCAAAGCTCATGCCGTCGAATGATTCTACGGAACTTTGCGAATTTAATTCCGTCAGCGGGTTGAATCGGCAACACACGTCCGATGTCCCGGACGTCGCTCGCATTCGGTGGCGGAAATAAAGCGTTTCCGAAGCAGCACACTCGTGTGCTGATGGGATGAGCGATCAGAACCTGACGCCCTTGATCGCTTGGCTATTCCCGCAGGAAGCGGCCGCGTGCGGGTTTGGTTGTCACGCGGTGCAACCCTCCAAATCCAAAAGGAGTGAGAGCCATGAAACTGAACTCAGCACAGATAGAACGAGCTTTGAGCCAATTCGATGCCCAAGCCCTTCCCGACAATCATCCGGCAGTTCCGCAATTGAACAGTCTGTTCGGCGACCACACGTTCTTTCTCGACAACAGCGGGCTTAACGTCCTGGAACCCACCGAAGCGCCCGAAGTGGGAACCCAAATCGGCAAAATTGTAAACCTTGCCGATTGGAGCGACGACAATCTAACGAAATTGACGCCTCACGAACCCGAGCCGACGGGCGTCGTCGTCAGCCTTGGGTCCAAACACTGATCTTCGCCTGCAACGATTGATCCTTCTGAAGCAGCCCGGTCACATGGTGTGGCCGGGTTCGCTTCGAGCGCCATTCAAGCATTCAAGCTGCCGTTTGAAACAGCAATTTCAGATGGTTGCGTGTCCCCGATTTGAACGTATTGCGGTTGATCGTAGCGGCGCCGTTGCGGGATCGAGTCCTGACTATCGTTGAAATCGAGGTTGGAAGGAGTTGTAACCAGGAACGCGGCTGGTTCCCCCCTTACGGCTCTCAACGACGCCAGCGCAATGAACGCATGTACCCTCTCTGACCGCGGCACCTGGCTGAGCTTCAATAACAAAGGCTCCCTGATCATTGCTATCGAAGGCGACTCGCGTCTAACCTAGCAAAAGCTGCGCCTTGTAATCGTCAAGCACGCCTTGGACTCGATGGCATCCCGCCTCATCTGGTATGAACGTCACCCATTGCTTTTGCTGAACAACGAATACCGACGACTCTCTTGCGCCGCGCTGATAGCCAACCTCTATACGTTTTTTGTCAGTCGCGGAAACAAGGTGGTTAAGCGCGTGCATGATCGATTTCGTCTGTCCTGCAACGATGAGTTTACGATCTTCACATTGAATCGCCGCGGCAAAAAAAGATCCGACACTGATCGCGGCGTCTTTTGACAGCGCGGCATGTGACGACAAAGGCCAAAAGGCCATGATCGCGAAAGAGACACTTCGCTTAAACATCACCCTGATGTTTCCCTTGCGATTGCATCGTCACTATCGTGAGCTTTTTGGGTGAAATGAAAAGCAAAATGACTCAGAACGGTTCCATTCTGAGTCATCTTCGCAACGAACAAGCGTACATCCGGCTTGCTTGGTGCTAGTTCGGTGGTTGTAGTTCCTTTGATGCGACCCAGTTATCCACGTTGGCGTAGGATCTGTATTGCTTGGCCTCAGCAATCAGAGCGTCGCGCTCCGGTCCCGGCTTCATCGCTTCTGCCTGTAACAAGTAGTCTGCAACCATGCGTGCGTAATCAGCCGGCTTCATTGTCGTCCCCCCTGAATCTTAGTCCAAAAATCTAGTGCGCCAATCGTGGCAAAAATTTGCGGGAAAAAAGACGACTTGGATCTTATTGCTGGCGCTTCATGACGTATCGGCGATCAAGGAGGAGCGCGGTACGCGCGGCTTGGCGGCTGCAATTGCTGCGGGTAAAGCTGGTACGGAATGCGGCGAGCGAAAAGAAAGCGACCGCCGACTGAGGCAGCCAAAGTGACGACATCAATGGCCGCTTAAAGAAAATCCCGCAGTCTGGCGATTTCAACGATAAGTTCGGCAGACATAACAGCACTGACTATCGGCCTGCGGCGACGTATGAATCTCGTACAGGTGACGCTGACCAATCGGCTTTGCCATAAACTCCTGGATGCATTCTCCCAAGGTGCCGTCAACGACCAGATATGGATCGGGCCAACGGGAGTCGCTGACGCGCTTGTTGCCGAGTGACGGCGACTTTCTAAGTTCTGCGGGCGCACTGAAATCGACGTGAACGATAGACCCACCTTGTTCCGTCATTCGCTATGGGCTTCCAACATCGGCGAAGCGCGACCGCTTTCAACGGGTCTTGCGTTGACCTGCTTCTTCATGATCGCCGACGCTTTGACAACACGGCGCGGTTCGATAGGCACTTCAACACCGTTTTTGGGATTGCGGCCCAATCGCTGGCCTTTCTGCCGAACGATGAACGTTCCGAACGATGTCAGCTTGACTGTCTCGCCGCGAGCGAGGCAGTCGGTGATTTCTTTCAGGACCAGTTCGGTCAAGTCTGTCGACTCCGTTCGCGACAAACCGACCTTGCGATGTACCGCATCATAAAGGTCGACCCGGTTAACAGCCTTGCCGCGAAGGGCCATAATGTCCTGCTGAAAATGTTCAATCGCGGGATTATGAAGCACCGGCGCGCGACCGAATCAATACACAACGCCACGCGCAAAATTATTGCCAGCATTCGCCTGTCGCCCAAGGGAGGAACGATAAGGCAGGCACTTGCCCGCCACAGAACGATATGAGGCTTGCGCGCTTGCCGATCTCCGGGCTCGCGCGCCGTTGTGCAGCCGGGACACTGGCACGGTCGCGTTCCCGAAAAATCGTTTTGTATTCTCGCCAGCCTTAGCCGCCCGCGCGGCGCCCCGATCTCGCCCCGCTGAAGCCATCTTCTCTTAAATCTCCCTTAACCGGCAGCGGGCATCGTTCGCGTGGCCCCAGTCCTTCACCCCGCTTGGTGGCCACATAACGAGCGTAAAGAGCCGTCGCTGATCCCCTCAACCCAGCGGCGGCTTTTTGCTGCCTGCGAAAAAGGACACCCAGCATGTGGAGGACACCGCTGGCTTCCTAACATTACAGTTGCCGTTTTGCTTTGAAGTGGGCTCGCTGAGCGACCGCCTGATGAGCTCTACGCCAGAGTGACCATGCGATGATGTGTGCGGGTTGTATCCGCTTTCGCGCGAGCCTGACGGCAATGCGTCGGACTTCCTGGATCGACCATCGGATCAACGACGGCGTGGCTGTGGTTTGACCCTTGCCGTGGTTCGGCGTTTGGTTTTTTTTGGCGCCGGCGGATTGGCGCGATGGCGGATCACCGCCATCATGGCGAAGGCGAGCATCGCCATGGAAACGTGGCGATGCCAGCCGTGCCAGGATCTGCTCTCGTTGTGGTCGAGCCCGAACTCGTTCTTGGCGGTCTCGAAACTGTCCTCGATTGCCCACCGATGGCCTTCGACCCCCACCAGTGTTTCGATCGATGTTGCCGCTGGGCACCAGGTGGTGAAGAAGGCGAGATCGCCATCGGCGATACGACGACGGATCAGCAGACCGCGTGTCCAAAGGCCCGGATTTTCGTCGTTTGGTTCTCCGGCCAGGTCGGCCAATTCGAGATAGCACCAATCATGCAGCCGCGGTCCTTTGGTTCCGGCCCCTGCTGACAGGCGTTTCCAGTCGGACGCACGCCGCGTCAGGGCGATGTCGGCAGCCGTGCCGGCGACCGATCGACGCTTGCCCCAGGATCGAAATACATGCGCGCTGCTGACCCCCAGGACATAGCCTTTGCCTGCGCGACGCAGTTGCTGTTCAATGTCACCGACACCGTAGACCGTATCGCCTGCAACCCACTTGAACGGGACAGGCGCGGCTATGGCGCGTGCGATCATTCTCGTCGCAAGCTTTGGTTTGGTCGCAAAGCCGGTATCGGGGGGCACGTATGCGGCTTTCAGTCGATCTGGATCGTCGGTCCATTCCTTCGGAAGATACAGCGCGCGGTCGATGAAAGCATGACCGTGGCACGAAACGTAGGCCGCGAAGACGCCGATCTGGCAGTTCGTGATCTTGCCCGCCGAACCAGTGTACTGACGCGCCACGCCGCACGACGCTTTGCCCTGTTTGAGAAAGCCGGTCTCATCGATCACGAGGACCGCGTCATCGTCCGCCAAATGCTCGATGACATAATCGCGGACGATATCGCGCAAGGCATCCGCATCCCAATCCCTGCGACCCAGGATCGCCTGTTGCCGCCATGGACCAGGATCGCCTGCGGCCTCAGCGCGCATCCAACCAGTCTTGCGTTGCTCATCTCCAAGCAGACCTTCCAGAAACAAGCCAGCATTCTTCGCAACACGCTCTTGCCCGAACAATGGACGTATCCGCTTCTTGATCTCCCGAAGCGACGCCGCCCACAACGCAAGCGTCTCTTCAATCGACGCTGTCCGCGTCCACGATGTTCGAATCATGGTTGCCCATGGATTCAGAAAACCTCACAAAAGGCAACTGTATTGCTAAGACCAAAGAAAGCGAACCCCTATCCATAATATTACCTCCGTGAAAGTCGAGCCATAATCGGCTCGCTCCAAGTATTCGGAAGGATGGGTGCCATTGTTACACCTATCACCGCTTTTTGTTCATCATTTTGAGCAATCTTATCCTTCAGTAACACATCCGTTATCAGACTTGGAATCGCATTTGGCACGTGCGTAACGCGGCGTCCGAAGAAACGCGAATGTATCCTGCGCGCCTACCTATCGCGGACCGGCACAGCTCCGCGAAAATATGAGCGGTGTCATCGAAGGATTCACGATCTGGTGATGACTTAAGCTGCGGCTATGCAGTGAGGCCGGGAGTTCGAGACGGTCGCCCACCGCATCGCGGCGCGATACGCATGATTGACTAAAGCAGCAATGACGGGTGACTTTCGCACCCGGAGTGTTTCGCGCCAGGGCTGCGTGCAGGCTTGTGCGACAGAATTTCGACAGGGCGACAGAATCATTCGTGACAACCACATTAGGTGAAGCTGCCTGCCATGCGGTCCGCGGTGATTGACAAGGCGCTGCAACGATTTGTATCGGGCAACTAGTCAGACGCCCAGTGGAGGAATTGTTATGAAGCGCGATTGGTTGCTTGCATTGGTTGTTGTTGCTGGGATTTCCACATCGCAAGCTGCGGTCGCGCAGACCGCGCCGCTCGATCTGATCAAACAGGCGGTCTCGGCCGTTGGCGGCACGGATGCGCTGCGCAACCTCAAACGCATCTCCATCAAGGCTAACGCCGAGCATCGCGAGCCGGAGCAGAGCTATGTGGCGGACGGTGAGCCGCGGTTGACCGCCACGTCGAAGCTGACGATCAGCTGGGACCTCGAAAGTGCCTTGGCGCGGACCGAGTGGGATCGCAGTTTGGTCTATCCGTTTCCGGGCCCTGAAAAATACAGTGACGTCCTGACCGCAAAATCGGGATTCACCGCCACGGAGAAAGGCGAACGGCCAATGTCATCGATTCGGGTTGCTGCTGAGCGGCGTGAGCTCGAGCGCGCCTCGCCGACCTTGTTGCTGAAGGCGCTGGCGGCGCCGGAACGCCTCGGCGTATTGAAGGATCAGCCATTCGGTGCCGACAGCCTTCCTGCTGTGACGTTCGACGAAGGCTGGACCAAATTCATCATCCTGTTCGATCGCCAAACGCATCTGCCGGCGGCAATCCGAACCATCGACGACGACAATCTGCTCGGCGATGCCATTTACGATGTTGTCTTCACGGACTGGAAGCCGGTCGCGGGCGTGCAGATCGCGCATACCCAGACGCAGCGGCTGGCCGGCGTCGATGTCGGCAAGATCGTTTACACCGAGGTCGCACCAAATCCAACCCTAGCCGCCCAGACGTTCGAGCCCAGCGAGGCCGTGCGAAAGGATCTGAAACCGGCGGCGACCGCGAACGTTCCGTATCAATGGGTGCTGCGCCGCATCACGCTTGCCAGGTTCATCGACAGCGATGCCATCAACTACGACGCAGCGAGCGTCCCCGGATTGAAGTTGGTCGAGATCACTCCGAATGTGCAGCAGGTCCTTGGTGGAAGCCACAATAGCCTGATCGTTGCAACGCACGACTCCCTCGTCGTGTTCGACGCGCCAATCAATGAATGGCAGTCCCATTGGACAATCGCTGCCGCCAAGAAGAAATATCCGGGCAAGCCGGTCAAATATCTTTTCCTCACGCACCAGCACAACGACCACACTGGCGGCGTCCGGACCTACGTCGCCGAAGGTGCTACCGTCATCGTGGGCTCTCCGAACAAGGCATATTTCGAAAAGGTGCTCGCGGCACCTCACACCGTCAACCCCGACGACCTGCAGAAAAATCCGAAGCCTGGCAGCATCATTGAAGTCGCGGATCAGATGACGTTGGGCAAGGGCGACGATGAAATTCGCTTTTACAGGATCGCCAACCCGCACGCAGAAGGCATGATGATCGGCTATGCCGTCCACGACAATGTCGTGTGGGTCACTGATCTTTATTCGCCGACCCGCGACAAGGCCAAAAGCCAGGGGGTAATCGCGTTTGGCCAAGCTCTCAAGAAATATAACATCAAACCCTTCATGATTGCAGGTGGCCATGGCGCAATGGCGCCGCCCGCCGAACTTGAAGGAATCATGAGCAAGAATTGACGATGCAGACGAGCGCTTCTTTGGCAGGTTTCTTCGCGTTGGGACGTGAGGATTGGTCTTCAGCAGTGGGAGCATCGCGGAGGTAGCGGCCGAAGGATGAGAATGGAGATGGCGTGGCGCACGGCCGGCAGGCTTGGCTGAGGTGGAGGCCCGTCGATTCTTTTTTCCGCCCTGCTCTGGCGATGCGGCGGTGCTGCACGAAGGAGTATGCAATCATCGTCACGAGGGCGTGACGGTGAAGGCCGTGCCAAGACCGTCCCCAGCGGAGTCGTTCCAGCGGTGATCATTCCGCTCGCCGTCTCGGGATCAACATAATTGTAGAGCAATCGGTCTGGAAATATCGAATTGTTTATTACGATGACTTGATTATCAAAATCGGGGATTCTCGGCGTGAGCATAGTTTTGGTGGTAGCGCAAAAGGATATCCAAGCGTGAGTATTCAGGAAGTTTGTGGCAATGCAGCGGTTTCTTCAGCTCAGTCGGCGCGTAGCCCGCTTTGAGTATACGGAGCAAGCTCCAAATTGTTACATGTGACAGAGACATAAGTACGAAGTGTCCCGGCCATCATGCAAGGGCCACGGTTTCTCCATGACCTCCAGAACCCGTAAGCAGCTGTCGGCGACAGTTGGTGGCCACCGGGGCCTCGCTCGCTCGAAGCAGAAGAGGAAGGCGTAGTCAGCGTCCAGTCGATCATTGAGATTCTGCAATCTAGATGGTTCTGACGTGTAACTAAAGCCAATCGGTTGCGTAATTCATTTTGATGCGAGTCTGTCGGCCGGCGATCGTGTCGCTAGTTACAGCCCATGCATCTTTGTAACAACTCGTTGGAGGAATTCCATGAAGATCACTTCGAAGTCTGGTGCTACAATTGCGGCGGCAGCCGCCACCCTGTTCCTTGCCGGCGCGACCATGACAACGACGGTTGCGTATGCAGCCGGTGAAGGTCACTGCGTCGGTGCGAACGCCTGCAAAGGCCAGAGCGCCTGCAAGGGCGGCAATCACTCCTGCAAGGGCCTGAACGCCTGCAAGGGTCAGGGATTCTCGGAATTGACCAAGGCAAAGTGCGTCGCGGCCAAGGGCAAATTCGAACCGGCCTGACCCCGCCGCATCCGGAAGTCAGGGCCTGGCTTTTGCTGGGCCCTGCGCCGGCCTCGGCATCCCGACTACTGGCCAGTTTGCCCAAAGCCGCACGAGAGCCGCCCGAACGACATTCAAAGTTTGCGTGCGCGCTTGAGGCTATCGAGCTGTGCAGCGATCGCACCGGGCTCAGTGACCGGATACGAGCAGAACGTGCTCGTGCACGCGAAGGCGGCGGGACCGTCGGGGTAATCAGGGTAGTCGACGTCGATATTGGCCAGCTTGCCTTGGCGCTTGTCCCACCACTCCGCGCGCTTGTTGACGAGCGGGTAAGCCAGCGCTGCTGTGTAGAGCGCGGAGCGTGGATCATCCTTGGCGCCGACGATGGTGACATGCACCGGCTCATTGCGCAGTTCGTCTTCGGCCAGCAACACATCCGGCAGGAAACCGAACGCGTCGAGGATCGGTGGCGAGGTCAGGTAGCCCATGCCAGCTTCGGCAATCTCGCGATAGCGACGCTTGCCGGTGTAGGACGACAACAGGCTGAACATCCTGACCGCCGTGACATTGTCCTCCCGCTGTTTGATCGGTTTGACCAACTGCTGCGCCTCCGGCGACGCCGAGGCGATGAACCCGCCCGTCGCGGAATCGACGAAGGTCTTCGCGATGAAATCGGCAGTGGCACGTGCCTGGTCCAGCCATGCGCGCTCGCCGGTTGAGCGGTGCAGCGCGAGCAAGGCCTTCGCCATCTCGACGTTATCGGCCAGATAAGGACCACCCTTGTCCTGTTCGGCGTGCCGGAAGCCGCCGTCGTTGGACGGAGCCCGTTTGGCCAACGCCCAGCGCGCACCGGCCACCGCAAGCTCGCGCGCCTCCACGATGCCCGTGGCATCGTAATAGGCCAGCAACCCCGACACGGCCTGTGCGGTCTCACGGGTATATTGCCGTTTGTCGACGCCGGGCTCGCCTTCGCTCAGTCCCATCGAGGCGTAGAAGCCGCCGCCGGGTGCCGCCATCGTGTTCTTAAGAAAACCGTAGATCCGATCCGCAGCTTGCCGATAGGCTGGATCGCCGAACATGACAGCGGCCCGCGCAAACGCTGTCAGCGCGGCCTCCTGCGCGAACATCGGAAACTCACGAGCCGGCTCCGACCAGTCGGGCTTCAGATTGACCTGGTTCATGCCACCCGTTCCCTTGTCGATCATGGTGTCAGCCATCAAGGTCAGGACTTTCCGGATACGCGCTTCGTTCGTCCGGTCGCCCTGCCGTGCCCGCTGCAAGGCCCAGACCAGCATCGGACCGTCCACGAACTTGGATTTGCTCCAGCCGCCATACTCCTTGTTCCACGCACCATCGACGAAGCTGAGGATCTCATTGCGTTGCGCATCAGACAAACCCGTCGCCAGCGTGCGCCCGCGTTCTGGTCCGCTATCACCATAGTCCACCGGGGTGGGATCCTTGATCGTGTCGGTCAGCACCGGAATGAAAAACTGCGCAGAATAGAAACCACGTAGTTTGGCGATCTCCTTGCCATCTGGACCAAAGATGATGGTGGCGGGCCAGCCCCAGCGTTCATATCGCTGGGAAATATCCGGACGGCTATCCTGATCGACATAAACGGGGATGAAATGATCCTTGAGGACGGCGCGAACTTCAGGTTTCGACCAAGTTTCCTCGTTCATGACATGGCACCACTTGCACCACCAGGATTGCAGCGAGACAACAACGAATTTGTGCTCGCGAGCCGCGCGCGCAAACGTAGCCTCGCTCCATTCGCTCCAGAAGCCATCACTGATTGGCGCTGCGTGGGCGCCCATGGCAAACAGCAATGCCAGAAGCAGAACTCCGATGCGGATCATTTTCGTATTCTCCTGGCCACGATTGATACCCGCCTGTTTATGCGAAAATTTGTAATTCAAAATCGCAGCAGCTTTTTTCCCGCCAGTGCGCCGATCGCGGTCACCGCTGCAATCGCTATCGAGTACCAGGTAGCGACGAACAGCGGCGAGTCGTCGATGCATTGGGAGGCATACAGCGTGGCGGCGAATCCCGCCGACAGCAATCCGGCAAACGCACCGGCGAGGGCCGGCCGGCCGGGCGCGCCGTGGCGCAACGCAATCAGGGCGGCGATTTGATATGGTTGCTTCAACTTTGGTCCTCCTTGCACTTTCAATCGGAGCTAACCCTTTGGCCCGCCCGCGAGCTTTCGACGAGGAGCAGGCTGTCGACGCCGCCATCGCGTGCTTCTGGCGGCGTGGGCTTGAAGCAACGTCGGTGCGCGATCTGGCGGCAGCAATGGGGATCAACGGACCGAGCCTCTATAATGCGTTCGGCGATAAACGCGCGCTCTTCATCCGGGCCCTCGGACGGTATGCGGAACTTTGGATGCGGGAACGCATTGAGCGCCTGGAAAGTAGGCATTGCGCCGACGGCTCCGTTTCATCCCTTTGTGCCACGGGTTATTCGCGCCTTTCGGGAAGCCTTTCCGTTGGTGTCGCTCACCCTGGAGGAGGGACTCAGCAACGAGGTGCGTGAGCGATTCTCCCATGACCAGATGGACGTCGCGTTTGTCAGGACGTCCACTATCCATGCGGACAACCTTGTGGTTAGTCCGCTGCTGGAGGAGCCTATGGTCGTGGCTTTGCCTAGCCTCCACGCGATGGCACAGGGCAAGCGCGACACGGCGCTTCCGTTGAAGCGCCTGGCTGGCGATTCTTTCATTCTCTTTGGGCCGCCGGGGACGGGCATCTACGATGAAACCGTAGCGGCATGCCGAGCTGCCGGCTTTAGTCCTCACATCGGCCAGCAAGCCCCTCGCATCACGTCCACACTCGGCCTGGTCGCCGCCGGGCTGGGCATAGCGCTCGTGCCGGAGTCGGTGCAGAGCATGAGCATGGACGGCGTGGTCTATCGTCGACTGAAAGGCGCCGCTCAACCAAAGGCTGTTCTGGGTCTGGTATCGCGACGGGGCGACCCATCCGCGGTCGTTCGGCAGTTCCTAAACCTTGTCAAGCGAGCTGCGAAGGTTCACCCAAGTGACTGATGGGACGCCAAGGTTGCACGTCCGGCTTGGGGTCATTCGCGACGGATCGAGCACGTGTGCGACGAGTCCGCTTCACCCTCCGATCGCTACGATTCCGGCGCGCATGCTGGCCATGATGATATCCGACTCCTCGGCCTGATCAGCATCACCGCCGACACCAACATGGTGCTGGTCGCGGGGACGACGCTGAGCGGCTTTGTGATAATTTGGCGAACGAGCGATCCTGGCACGTCTCAAGGGCGTAAAGTCGGCGGCGTTTGGCGTCGATAGCGTATCCCGAAGTGGCGCGCCCGAAGAGATTAGAAGTAATCCCGTAAAGCGCTGTAAATACAACACTTTCCTTGCACGATTTGGTGCGGGGCACAGATCGAGGGACAAAGTTATTTTTTTACGCTGGGGACTGATCGGGCCAGCGCTAGGCTCATGTTTCGACCCGGCCCGCCGCCTGCCCATTCGTTATTCCGCCGACCCCGACACATCGGTTATCCAACCCGGCCGACGCACCAGCGGCCCCTCGAAAATCCGCATCCACCCGCCTACCCTTCCGCCATTCCAGCCCTGCATTCCGACCCGCGCGACCAAGGTTCCGGGACGGTCCCGACTGGCTTCACGAGATCAATCACGACGGCTACCTGTGAATGCTGATCGAACTTTGACCCCTCAATCGTCGCACGCGCGAATCTAAAGCCTTGATTTTATTGAAGAGGTAACAGAGACCCCCGCGCCGATCGGCGTCCAAACCCTGCGCCGAAAGACATACAGCGTCCGTAATGCATCATGGATCGTCCGGAATATGGAACCGCTCGCCGACGTGATAACGCTGCTTCGTCCGCGCGCGGTCGGAACGAAGGTTTTCCAAGGGGCGGGACGTTGGGCCGTGCGCCGCTCGCGAATGGATTTTGCCGGCTTTGGGCTCGTGCTGATCGGCGAATGCTGGCTCGCGGCGGATGGCCATCAACCCGTACATCTCGTCAAAGGCGATTTCGTCCTCGTGCCTGCCAACCCAGGCTTCACGATCGCCAGCGACCTTGCAAGCGAAGTCGTCTCAATCGACGCGCAACGGCCGATGGAGTGTCGGGCCAGCGGGGGTCGGTACGGCGATCCCGACCTCGAACCTGAGTTCAAACAGCTCGGTGGTTATTTCGAATTGGACCCCACCAACCGCAGCCTGCTCGGCGGCCTGCTGCCGGCCCTTGTCCATATCCAGGCCTCCGATCCCGCTGCGGGACGGCTTAGGCGCACGATAGACTCGATCGTCGAGGAGGCGCTCGCCGACCGGCCAGGCCGCGATCTCGTCGTCGATCGTCTTATCGAGGTTCTGCTCGTGGAGGCGCTGCGGTTCGGCTCCGAAGGCGTGGACGCGATCGGACAACCAGGCCTTCTCGCGGGGCTCGCTGATCCGCTTCTCGCCCGTGCCCTGAGGCGACTCCACGGAGACGTGCGCCTCCCTTGGAGGTCGTTGCGGCCGCGATCGGCTATCAATCGGCAAGCGCCTTCAGCACCGCCTTTCGCCGAGAGGTCGGCAGTCCGCCCAGTCACTTCGCTCGCACCACAGTCGGTTGACCGTCAGCCAGCCGCAACGCTCAACCAGTTCGGGGGCATCGGAGCCTGCGGCCTTTAGTGCGCAATTGCCGTCGGCCGCAAGGTGCCGAGGTTCCGCACCACGGTCTCATCGGTCAATTTCAGCATCCGGTACATTTGAGCGATTGCAGTGTCGGTGCCGCGGAACGTAACGAGCCCTCGCGCGAGAGCCTCCTCGAGACGGGAATATCCCGTCCAGACCTTCGTAAAGGCGCCCAGGTCGGCCTCGATCACGACATCGAGAGTCTGCCCGGGATCCTTCAGGCACACCTCGATCTCGTCTTGCCGGATCAGCAGCCACCAATGGCGCGGATTGCGGCTGCTCTTGGGGATGCCCCTGAAATCGAAGCGCACAACAAATTCCTGCGCCGTGATATCTTCGCGATCGATGTGCTGGCGTATCCCCCATATCAGCAGCTTCGAATCTAGATCGCCGGGACCGATCAGCCCCTGTCCCCATTTGAGCCCCCATTCGCCCATCATCTCGATCATCGGCCGAAACGCCTCTCCGGCTGCCGTCAGCGCATAGATGTGGCCTCGGCCCTTTTCCTTCGCATCGGGATGAACAACGCCGGCGACCGCCAATTCCTTCAGGCGTTGCGAAAGCATGGTTCTGGAGATCAGCGGAATGGCCGCCAGGAAGTCGCCATAGGATCTGGGGCTGTAACATAGCTCGCGGATGATCAGCGGCGACCATCGATCGCCGAAGATCTCGGCCGTCTTAGCGACGGGGCAAAACTGACCGTATCTGATCATGAGTTCGAGCTCCCGGATGGGCCTCAAGCGACAAGTCTGTTTTCCGTACTAATTCCGGAAAACCGATCCGGGCCTTCGATGTGGAGTCGAAGCCTCGCACTTTCAAGCGAAATATGCGGTTTCCGATAGATCCGGACGGGGGGCCAGGAAGCTAAGTACGGAATACAAACTTGATTCCGAACCCGGGGCGACGATTTCTAGTCGTGTATCGGGCAGCGATCGCTTGGAATGCTTCGATCAGTTTCGGCGAAATCTCCGCAGGCCCGTGTTGACTATCACGAGAAACAAAAAAGGCGCCCCCATGAAAGCAAAGAACCCCGTCTTGTGGATCTCCGTTTGCGCTATCGCCCTGTTCGTAGGGCCGAATGTCACCCGGGCGCAAACCGCGGCCGAAGCTGACGTCGTAACGACCATCTCTAATTTGGAAAATGACGGCGTCGAAGCCGATTTGGCCGGCGAGCCAGCCTTTTATCAGAAAGTTCTGGCCGAGGATTGGACCCGGGGCGACAGCGATGGAACCTTTTACACCAAAGCCGAACTCTTGAAACTAATGGCCGACAAGAAGAACTTTAAGACAAACAGCGAGAAGCTCTCTGAACTTAGGGTGCGCGTGTACGGCAATACGGCTGTGGCAACCTACAAGGACACCTATGACATTCTGATCATGGGGGAACGTCGCGCGCACACTGAGCTGGCCCCGGTTGTCTGAACAAAAATTCCGCGTCGATAAGTGGAGCCTCTGCCGAGGTTAGGCCGCCGCGCGGAGCGGCGGAAGATCGAAGTAGGCTTGATCCGGGGTCATGTCGTCAAGACTCGAATGAGGACGTCGGCCGTTGTAAAAGTCGAGATACCGGCCGATCGAATGTCGCGCCTCGCCGACGGTTTCGTAGGCTCGCAGATAGACCTCCTCGTATTTGACGCTGCGCCACAGCCGTTCGACGAACACATTGTCCCGCCAGGCCCCTTTGCCATCCATGCTGATGGCGATGCCATTGCTGGCGAGCAGGCCGGTGAACGCCGCGCCGGTGAACTGAGAGCCCTGATCGGTGTTGAAGATGTCCGGCTTGCCGTGGCGAGCCAAGGCATCTTCCAGGGTCTCGACGCAGAAGGCCGCCTCCATCGTGATCGACAGCCGCCACGACAGAACACGACGTGTCGCCCAGTCCAGCACCACGGCGAGATAGACGAAGCCGTGCGCCATCGGAATGTACGTGATGTCCATGGCCCAGACCTGGTTCGGCCGCCGGATCTCGATGCCGCGCAGCAGATACGGATAGATCTTGTGGCCGGGCTCGGGCTTGGTGGTGCGCGGACGGCGATAGAGCGCCTCTATCCCCATCCGCCGCATGAGCGTCTTCACATGCCGGCGGCCGATCTTGCACCCCTGCAAAGCCAGCAGGCCTCGCAACATACGCGAACCGGCGAAGGGATACTCCAGGTGCAGCCGATCGAGACGCTGCATGATCTCGAGGTCGGCTGAAGAGACTGGACGCGGCAGATAGTACACGCTGCCGCGACTGACCTTCAAAATCTCTGCCTGCTTGGTGATCGACAGATCGTGCTTACGGTCGATCATCGCTTTGCGCTCAGCAATCCCGCCTTGGTGAGCGCGCCTTCTAAAAAATCGTTCTCCAGCGTCAGCTCCCCGATCTTGGCATGCAGCGACTTCACATCGACCGCGGGCGTGGCCGGCGTCCCGCCCCCCGATCCGAAAATATCAGAGGCGCCGCCCTCAAGCTGTGATTTCCAGGCCGTAATCTGATTGGGGTGAACGTCGAAATGCTCCGCCAGCTGGGCTATCGTCCGATCGCCCTTGATGGCGGCCAGAGCCACCTTCGCCTTGAAGGCCGGTGAGTGGTTCCGCCGGGGTCGTCTGCTCATGGTCTCTCCTGTTCACGGCAATTATCGCCGCTGTCAGGCAGAAATTCCACTTATCGTTCTGTCCAGATTTCCGCGACCGGCTCTGAGGTCGGCCTCGGTCATGCTGGGCTGAAATGGGTCACGCGCGCTGGGATCATCCGTGAAGTGGCAATTATCGTCGATTTGGACTTTGCGCTGATCTCTCTGTATCGGCTTGGTTCTCTGAGTCGTCGCGTCCCGTGCGTGCTCCGTCCACATTGCCGCGACATGCTTGATCTAGATCAAAGGGGGCGTCGGTTCGTCGCGACACCCTTTCCCGATCGAATTGACCGCGCTGCGCGGCGACCGCTCGGAACGACCACCATGCTTCGATCCCTTTGCCTGCTCATCGCCTGTTGTGCATCCACCATCCTGGCGACGCTGAGTCCTGGCAGGAGCGCGGACAATCGAACGTTGCTGCCGATCCAGGAAGAAGTCTGGGCGCTCCCGCTGACACAACCGACCTTCGCCTACGTGGTGCGTCCGGTTGGACCGGGACCGTTTCCGCTGGCGGTGATGAATCACGGCGTCTCCCTCAACGCGGGCGAGCGCGGCTTCTTCCCGCTAGTCGAGTTTCGCGATGCTGCGATGTGGTTTGCGCGCCCGCGGCTACCTGGTCGTGGCGCCAACCGGCTCAGGATACGGTGCAGCGGCTCTAGATCTACCGGAGCGTGGGCTGTTTTCAGTATTCTATTCAAAGATCGGCAGCTGCGACAATCCGAATTTCAGAGATGCGGGGATGGCAGTCGCCCTGCTTGACGAGTGGATCATCGACTACATGACCGATCAAAAATTCGCCGTGCCCAATAGTGCCATTGTCATCGGCCAGTCCGCAGGCGGCTGGGCGGCAATCGCGCTCTCGAGCCAGAACCCGCCTTCGGTGAAGGAAATCATCACCTTCGAAGCCGGACGGGGCGGCCGCGTCGGCGGCAAGCCGAACAACAACTGCGCGCCCGATAAGCTCGTCGAGGCGACCGGCGAATTCGGGCGTACCGCCCGAGTACCGATGCTGTGGTTCTACGTCGAGAACGACACGTTCTTTGGACCGGAATTATCCAAACGAATGCATGCGGCCTACACCGCCGCGGGCGGCAATGCCGAATATCACCTGATGCCGCCGTTCGGCGGCGACGGGCATTTTTTCATCGATTCCGCCGAAGTCATTCCACTGTGGTCGCCTGTGGTGACCCAATTCCTGGATAAACATCGATAATGCACGATGGAGGCCAATGATGGGCAGTCGCCGCGCTTCGCAATTCTGCCCTCTCTCGACTTCACTGTTCGCCGCATTGTCGCTCCTGCTGTCGCCGAACCTCGCGGACGCTCAACAGGCCACACCGTCCGCGAGTGACCAGCCGCAGGCGGAAGTCGCGCCGCGCGGCCAGCGCAGCACGGTGCGCCAGATCAAATATGGCGACTGGCAGAAATACTGCTTCAAGACACCCGGCACCAACCAGGTGTGCCGCACCACCATCTCCGGCAATTTTGACACAGGCCAAACCGCAGTGCGCGCCGATCTGATCGAGCGCGAGGGAGAAGGCAAGGTACGGCTGCAACTCTTCCTTCCGGTCGGACTGTACCTGCAGGCCGGCGTCAAGCTCACGGTGGATCAGGGCAAGCCGCACCAAATCCCCTATGTCTGGTGCCTCACCAACACCTGCATCGCCGCCAACGTCGCCGACGCTGCGCTGATCCGCGAAATGGAGCAAGGACAGAACTTGCAGCTGGATGTCGTCGATTCAAGCGTGCAGAGCGTCAGCACCACGCTGTCGCTTGGCCAGTTCGCCTCCGTTCGCCACGGCGCGCCGGCACGGACGTTCGAGCAGGAGATCGATGAATAGGTCGCGGTGAAGCTCAGGCCAATCCACTGGATGCGCGCTCAATCGGCTCGATCAGCGACTTGGCGGCGAACGGCTTGGTGAGATGGGCGAGACATCCGGACTCGATCGCAGCCATCCGCGCCGCGGGATTATCCCTTCCCGTGATGTAGATGACCGGGGGGCTTTGGCTATCGACCTTGGGGATGGTGCGCGGCTGCGGCCGGAGCCTTGATCGTTGGCACTCTCGTCACCGGCGCCTATTACGGATCGTATCCCGCTTATGGCGGCGGCTACGCCTATGAAGGCTGCTATCCCAACGGGTACGGATACGGCGGATATTCGCAGACTTATTACGGGAGTCCGTATCACCACGATTACGGCTGGTAGCATCGATTGCCTTCGCAGGCCGCACGATAGCTCGTGCAAAAGGGCCTGCGCTCCGACGAGGCGGCCCCGGCCCCAATCTCCTCCCGACGCGGGGCCGTCTCGAAGGGCCTTCTCAGCCTGATGATGGCTCAGCCGGCGAAGACCACCACCATCACCGAGCCCCAGGTCGTCAGCAGGATGTTCGCGATCGGATAGGCGGGCGTATAGCCCAGTACCGGAACGGGGCTCCCCGCCCGCTCCTGGAGCGCCGCCATCGCTGCCGTCACCGTCTGTGCGCCGGTCAAACCGCCGAGCAGAAGGATCGGGTTCATGCGCAACACGAAATGGCCAAAGCAGAACCCGACGATCTGCGGCAGCAAGGTTACGATCATGCCACCCAGCAGCAAGCCGATACCTGACTCCCGGAGCGCGGAGAGGAAAATCGGCCCGGCATGAATCCCGGTGAGCCCGACGAAAGCCGCCAACCCGAGCGATGTCATGAGGCTGATGGCGCCGTCGGGGATCCGGCCAAACGTCGGGTAACGCGTGCGGAGATAACCGACCAGAAGTCCGGCGAGCAGCGTGCCGACGCTCGTGCTCAGTGTGAGCCTGACGCCACCAATTGAAAAACTCACGAGAACGCCAACGAGGCCCCCGAGGAAAATAGCGAGCCCCAACACGATGAAATCGATGCTTGTGCTGGGCGCAATGATGACGCCGATGCTCTTGGCCCCGTTCTGCACGACCGGTTCGGGTCCGACGATGCGAAGCAGATCGCCGAGCTGCAGGACGACGCCGGCCGCGACGGGAATCTCCTGACGACCCCGGCTCAACGAGCGTAGATAGAGGCCGCGCGTCCAGTTCTCTCGTGAAGCATCTTCGAGTGTCATCCCCGCAAGCTTCGGATTGATCAGGAAGACATCGGCGGAGATCAGGGGAATGTCCAGAAGCTCCCTGTCTTCCACCTCTTCGGCGCGAGGCCCGATCCATTCGACGATGATCTGGCGCGGGGCGGATAGCGCGATGACATCGCCGGCCGCCAGGTTCATTCCAGGTTCGGCGTCGAGGACGCGGTCTCCGCGCCGGACGCGGTGAATGAACAAACGATGTTCCGGGATGCGGGCTTCCGCGGCAACGACGGTCGATCCAACGAGGGGCGACTGCGCATCCAATCGATAGGCGCGTAGCTCGAACTTCCGCCACGCGGAGGCCAGCCCTGGCTTGGCGCGTGTCATGCCGAGCGATTGCTCGAGCTTGAGCGCCTCCGCCCGCAGGTCGACCTTCAACAGCGCCGGGGCAATCTGGGTACAGAAGAGGATCACACCCGCATAACCGAAGACGTAACAGACCGCATCCGCCACCGCGATGTGCGAGATGAACAGCGCACGCTCCGCCTCGGACACCGCCAACCCGTTGACCGCGTCGGTCGCCGTGCCCATGGCGGCGCTCTGGCTGAGCGCCCCCGACATGAGTCCCGCGGCAAATCCCGGATCCAGTTCCAGCACACGCGAAATCACGATGGCGGCCGCAAGGCCGGTGAAGCATACGACGAGGGCCAGCAGCATCGGTTTCAGCCCGTCGCGCTTCATCGCCGCCACGAACTGCGGACCGACGGAATAGCCGACTCCAAACAGGAACAGCAGGAACAGGAACGATTTTGTCATGCTGGAGACGGGAACGTGCGCGAAGTCACCCACCACCAATCCGGCAAAAAGCGCGCCCGTGACCGGGCCGAGACTGAACGTGCCGATCCTGAAACTACCGATCCAGTAGCCCGCGGCGATCACCAGGAACAGCGCGAGCTCCGGATAACGGACGAGAAACTGCTCCAGCCAGGTCAGCATCGCGGGGCTGCGGCTATGTCATCAGCATGACCAGCACCATTCCCCAGATCGTCCTGGCCGATGATGACAGCGGCAATCAGGGTAGCAGTGACGGCCCCAAGGCCTAGGCCCTTGTAAGTGAAGGAGCCGAAATAGTAGCCCAAGGCCAGCGAGAGGAAGATCGCGATTTCCGGATAGCTCTTGAGCGTCTGGAAGAACCAATTGATCATGATTTCACCTGTTCATGCTATCCCAAAGCGTCGGCACGCGCCCGCTTCGGCCCGGCGCCAAACAGCGGGCCGAAGAAGAACCAGCGGCGAGAACTGAAACCGCATCAGCCATGATCAGGCGACGGTTCACCGAGCGCCTGTTGATTTATGTCAAAGCGCTTCTCTGCGACGTGACGATTCAGATGCCGCTTCTGAGGAAAGCACTCGGGCCGCCTCGCCGCGTGGCGGCGGCCGGCCGGATGTCCCGTGACACCGCCGCCGGAGTTTGAAAGCCTTGAGATAGATCAAGGAGCGCAGCCAGCCCTCTTTGATTCTGCGGAATTGAAAAGGCAAGGAGCTCGATCGGGCTCCATTTCAACAGGTTGCGCAGCTCGGGAGCGTCACATGGAGTGGAGTGCGGATTCGGCTTCAGCCGACGGATGACGAAGTAAGGCTATCCGATCGCGCCATCGCGCTCATCGACCGCCAAACGTGATCTAGTCTTCGTCCGGCTCGCGCACGACCGGCGGTTCGTCGGCGCGGTCCTCTTCGTCCTCTTCCTCTTCGTCCTCGTCGTCTCCGTCTTCATTAGGATCTCGGGGCGGCATCGTGTTGCCCATGATCACGAAGGGACTCCAGTCGATCAACCTGGCGGAAAATTCCTCGGGGATGTGGGGGGTCATGGCGTTGCTCCTCGGGTGTGGACCCTGGGGATTTTACCCCTTCTCGCTGCAAGGTGGACATTGATCAAGCCGCGCTTGCCAGAGCATACCGCGTATTGGCGTCAGCTGGCTTGCGGCAACTGGCAGTCGGCTCACTTCGCCGGCGGCCGCAGCGGGCTGTTCAGCCAGCCCTGCGCCTCGGGAGATAACATGGGATCCAGATCGTCGCAGTCGGCGCAGCGGAATTGCTCCCGTCCGCCCTCGTCCGACGCAGAGACTAGCTTCATCGGCTTGCCGCATGCCGGACAAGGCTTCAGCCTCGGATAGGGATTCGCCATCGGACCTGCCCCGGTCGCAAGCGAGCATAATTCGTGGGAACCAGCGTTTCACAAACCCGCGACGGCCGCCACGAAAATCTATGGTGCCCGCCCCGTCGCTGCGCGGCGGACGGCTTCGTTGACCATCGCCCGGTCGCGCCGGTCTTCCGGAGAGAGCTCCATCACCGCGTCGTGGAATCCCCGCCGATATGGTCAGAGGGCTCTTCAGCGGCTTTTCGGCCCACTCCCACCAGAGGTCGAATGCGTCCTTCTCGCTCATAAAGCTTCTCCCGTCCCGTGAGGGTGAAACGCTGCAGAAGCTCGGCGGCCTTGACGGCAACGCCCGAAATATACTGGAGTTCGGCCTCCATTGTTGGGGTGGCTTATGGACGAGGAGTTCGACAGACAGGAGGCGCAGCGCGTCCGCGATCTGGCCGGCAAGGCCGAACCGTTCACCAGGAAGCGGCTGCTGGATTTGGCCGAGCGGTACGACACAAGGGCGGCAAACCATCTCGGGCCTCGCGGATCATCGAGCGGCCGCTGCCGATTCCAAACGTGAGCCCGGCGCGACACTGGCAGTCGGGAGAAGCATGAAGAAGCCGAGGCCCGTCGAGATCAGATGCGACGCCTGCGACGGCACCGGCTTCCCTCCGGTGAAGGAGCCCGAACCTGGTCGCAAAATCTATCCCGCGCCCTGCAGGAAATGCGGCGGCAAGGGACGGATAGCCAAGTCCTAACCCTCCTTGAGGACGGACTTGACCTCCCGAACGGGCCAGCTTTCGCCCGCGGGGATGACGCGCACCGTACCGCCTCCGCCGACCAGCGCATGCGAACTCACCTCGTCCTCGACGGTGACGACCGAGAGCTCGGTCTCGGGCTTCCAGTTCAGCGTGACGTCGAGGTCGTCGGGGAAGATCTGCCAGCGCGAGCCGTCGTCCAGTTCGACGAGGTGGCTCTCGGAATGGGATCGGATCTTCATCGCTTCCTCGCCTGGGCGGAAGCGACGTCGGTTTCGAGGTCATCGGCCATGCAAGACAACGGCGGCCGCATGGCCCAGTTCCGGACGATCCGCCGCCGCGGGACAGATGAAACAACCGGGGGCCGGCCGTGTTTAGCAGGCATGGGAAATGCTTTTTTGGCTATTCGGATTTTCGTGAGGAATCTCTGGATCTATATTGCCCGGCGGACCAGAAGGGGATCGTCATCTTCCTTGCTTCCGGCAGTCGGAATGACCTTGAGGATCGCCTGCCAGGCGTGCGCGGCTTCTGCAATGCCGAAGCTGGTGTCCATGGCCTCAATGAAGACGCGGGTTCCGAATACATCGAGGTTGATCCGCCGCATACCCCTCAGTGCATCGCGTCCGTCGGCGTCGTCCATCAGGACGACGATGGTCTGTCGGGGCTGGATCTTTCCTCGAAAGCTCTTCAGGGTTTGGATGATGCTGGCCTCACCAAGGTCGTGGGCGTCGGGCTTAGCCAGAGGGTCTGCCCCACGCGCCTTCCAGGCCTCGAGCGCAAGTTTGTAAGTCTCGAAAGTCTTGGTCTCTACCCGACGGATCCGGAACTTGTTCGTTTCGATCCATGAACGAGCATAGGCAAGCCAACGGCTCCGCGGGTCCGCATCCGACTCTGGATCGCGCGTGACTTCCTCCATGACCATGTCGGTCATCCAAATCGTGCCGCATGGCTCCATTAGCCAATCCAGCCTTTCGATCGCCGATAGCATCACCACCGGCGAGGCATCCATGATGAGGAAGATCGGATCCTTTTCGCTTAGCGCTCCCTGGGGGCTCATTTGGCGCCCCGAATGAAGTACCTGGCAAAGCGCTCGGCTTCACTGCGGACGACGTCTTGGTTCACGCCGCCGATCGCATCATGAGCCATATGAAGGACGGCTTCGACCGGATCCTCCTCGACGTATGCCAGCACATCCTCAGGTTCGGGACCAAGAATAGTTGGTTGCGCCGGAAGCGCCTCCACGGGAATTTCCTCATCGGCCGCAGCCATCAAACGGCAGAATTCCTCGACAGACATCATCACGGCGCGGGGTTTCCCGTGGCTTCGGATGACCACCGGCGCCTGGGCGGCAGCCCGCTGGATTTCGCCCGACTGCTGCTGGAGATCGAGAGAGGAAAAGGCGCGCATTGGTAACCCTCATTTACACGTAAAATACGTGTTTTATGGAAAATGTCAATGCCCCTGAGAACTTCGTTCTCCGGAACCCCACACGATAATCCGGAAGGCCGCTTTTTTGACGGTGATAGGGTTGAGCCTTGCGCTGCTGATCGGAGCGAGCGCATCGGCCGTTCTGAGCGGCTTCCCCGGGAGCAGCCTCAGACCTGCTGCTGTGCTTTCAGATAGCGCAGCCCTTCGACCGCAAGCTGATGTTCGTCACCGGTTTTATCGGCGAGAAACTGCGAGACCCGCTCTCGCGCGGAACTCTCCTCGTCCGGCGTCAAATTGACCATCAAGCCGTAGGCCTGCATCACCCGATCGATCACCGCTTCCATCGCACCTGCCCCCCGTCTTGAGCTAATGGAACCACTGGAACCAAGGGTCGATATCGGCGTTGGAACTGGAACTGCAAGGGGAGACGCGCGATGGATTTAACGCGTTGTTTGCATTGCGGTGAGCGCCTCATACCGGCACTGACGCTCGATGGATGGATCGAGCTCAAATGCATCTGGTGCGACAACATCGACCCGTTGAAAACTGAAGCCGCCAAATGGGTCGAAAGCCCGCTCTGTGCCTACCGCAAATCAAGCCCGAGCATATTGGTGATGCAGTCCACCCAGGATCGGACGGCACAGAATGCGCCCCGCTGCCTCGGCGGCACGTGATATCGGCGCGTCCTTGTTCAACGATAAGTGAGTGCGCGTGCCATTATAATAGTCCATGTAGGACAGCAGAACATGGCGCAGATGGCGTTCGCCGAACACCACGACATGATCAATGCATTCCCTGCGGATTGAACCGATCAGCCGTTCAGCATATCCGTTTTGCCATGGGGAGCGGGCAGAGGTCGGACGGTCTCGAATGCCGATCGACCGAACACGGCGGATAAATATCTCACCATAGGCTCCATCGCGATCTCGGATTAGGTAACGAGGGATTTGCTCCCAGCCGCAGGCCTGAGTGAGCTGATTGGCGATCCATTCGGCGGTCGGATGCGCTGTGACACCAAACCATAGAATCTGTCGTCGACCATGCCCCATGATCAATAGGCCATACAGGAGCCGAAATGAAATCGTCGGCACGACGAACAAATCGATCGCCGCGATGCCGTCGGCATGATTGCGGAGAAATGTCTTCCAGCCTTGGGACGGCGGGCCCCTTCGCCTGACCATATACTTGGCGACGCTGGTCTGGCCGATGTCGATGCCGAGCTTGAGCAATTCGCCATGGATCCGCGGCGCTCCCCACAGCGGATTGGCAATGCTCATCTCGCGGATCAGCCGTCGTATTTCGACCGGAACCGGCGGTCGGCCGGAACGAGGTCGTGACTTCCAGCGCCAGTATGACCTGAACCCGGCACGATGCCAACGGACGACAGTCTCCGGCTTCACAATCGTCAGCGCATTGAGGGTACTTGGCACCAAACGATACAGCCCAACAAAGATCAGGCGATCCATGGCACTGAAGGTCAGTCTGTTCGGCAGCTGACGGCGCTGGATGTTAAGTTGATGACGAAGGATCAGGATCTCGGCTTCCAACGAGGCCCGCGACCGGAAAAATAAGACCAGCACCGACCAAACCAGGCTGCAAGCTTCTCTCATAAGACAGAAGCATTGCGCGATTCGGCCTCACCCGCCAGCCGGATTAGATTTCCGACAGGGACAGGTAATTGTAGAACAGGATAAAGATCAGGATGGGAATGCTGAGACAGACGAAGAAGCCGGCCATGATCGCGCTGAGCTTTGGCTTCCTCACTGTAAGCGCGAGGCGAGGCTGGGCCCGCTGCGACAGCGAACTTCCGACCCCCTTCAGCCGTGACCAGAACGACACTCGCATCGCAATGCAATTCTTGGCTGGCAACGAGCACAGTTGCGATATCATAGCCAAAAGCCAGGTACTTACCAAGGGAGACCTGGGTCTTGACACGGGTCGTGACTTCCGCTTTGGGGTCAAAACCGGAAGTCGCCACCGGCTTGGGCCAGTTCCGCTTTGCCCTGCCGGCTCAACCGGTCGACGCAACACAGGCGTTAAATCTCTCTGCTGGTGTTTCAAATTGCAAGGTCTCACGTGGTCGTTCATTTAGCTGACGAGCCACTTTGTTCAGATGGGCTTGCGAATGCATCGACAAGTCGGTGCCCTTAGGAAAGTACTGTCTCAGCAGGCCATTGGTATTCTCATTCGACCCGCGTTGCCACGGGCTTTGCGGATCGCAAAAATAGACGTCGATTTTGGTCGCCAACGTAAAGCGACGATGATCCGTAAGTTCCTTGCCCCGGTCCCAGGTCAGGGATTTATATAGCTCCTTTGGTAGCTTCTTCGCCTGCTTGATGAGCGCGGTGACAACCGTCCGGGTGTCCTTGCCTGCCACCTTGGCCAACATCACGTAACGGGTATGACGCTCGACCAAGGTCGCGATGTAGGTGTTGTTCGGCCCGGACAGGAGATCGCCCTCCCAATGACCAGGCACCGCCCGATCTTCAACCGCCGCCGGTCGCTGACGGATTGAGACGATATCCTTGATATGCCCCCGTTTATCGCCATTCGGGTCAACCGGCCTGGAGCGACGCATCGAGCGCTTCGATCGAAGATGGCTAAGCAGCTCTTTCTTCAGCACGCCGCGCGCTTGGACAAACAGGCTGCGATAGATGGTCTCGTGTGACACCTGATTACACTCGTCTTCAGGGTGCGTTCTCTTCAGCCAACCGGCTATCTGCTCGGGGGACCAATCCAATCTGAGCTTCCCTGCCACCGCCTGCCGCAGCCGCGGATTGGTCGCTAACTTACAACATTTTGGACGACGAGATCGCGCCCAGGCATTCTCGTCCGCAAGTGTCGCTCGGTAGCGATCATAGCCGCCATTGCGACTCATTTCCCGGCTCACCGTCGAGGGTGAGCGGCCAAGCCGTTTGGCGATCGACCGTGCCGATTGATGTGCCGTAACGCCTCTGGAAATCTCCTCGCGTTCCGCGAGCGTCAACGCCAGCCTGGAGCGACGCCGCTCCGCAGGACGAATCCCACCATGCGGAGCTACCAAAAAATAGATCGACGATGACTGCTTACCAAAAGCTCGTCCAATCGCCTTCAGCGACTCCCCACGCTTCCAGCGATCCCATAACTCCGTCTTCTCTGCCGCAGTAAAACCTCTATGAAATCTCCGTTCCATCCCACACTCCATCTTTTCCCTCTAAGATAAAGTGTTGCGGCGACCGGTTGAGACCACCCCCCGAAACCGGACATCCGGCAGCGCGGCGGCGATGTCGGCCAAGTGCCAAACTGCGACTCAAGTCGTTCGATGTCGTAGACTGTCTATTGGTCGATGGCGCATCGAAAACACAGCTATCACCGACCGCTCAACGCCTTTGTGAACTGCCTTTGGACCATCCGGATCGGACGGGGCCAATTCGGAGAACTTCTTGAAATCCGCCAATGCGCGTTGCAGATCGTTCTTCCGTTCCCATGACACGCCGCGGTTATAGAACGCATCTGCGAAGTTCGGATTAAGCCGGATCGTTTGGTTCAAATCCTCGATGGCACGGTCGTATTGGCCTTTGTTATTATAGGCGAGGCCGCGGTTGTTGAACGCCGCTGCGTAGTTCGGATTAAGCCTTATTGCTTGGTTGTAATCCTCGATGGCACGGTCGTATTGGCCTTTGCGCCTATAGGCGATGCCGCGGTTATAGAACGCATCTACGAGGTCCGGATTAAGCCGGATAGCTTGGTTCAAATCCTCGATGGCGCGGTCGTATTGGCCTTTCTCATTGTACGCGAGGCCGCGGTTGTTGAACGAATCTGCGTCGTTCGGATTAAGCCGGATCGCTTGGCTCAAATCCTCGATGGCGCGGTCGTATTGGCCTTTAGCACGATAGGCGCCGCCGCGGTTGCTGAATGCATCTGTGCCGTTCGGATTGAGCCGGATCGCTTGGCTGCAATCTTCAATGGCCTTATCGCTTTCTTGCTTGTCGCTCAGCTCGGCGCAACGACTTGCAAACAGGGCAGCAAGCTGACGGCCGCTATATCGACCAGAATTAATTGCGCGTGTGCACGCGGCTATTGCTTGCTCGCCAGAAGCCCTCGCACACGTCTCGAAATCGTCGGCCGCGGCGGGCGTCGCCGCCGACCAAACTGTCGATATGAAGGCCAGAGCCGCCAGCGTGCCCCGCAGAATTGGCGTCATAGGATGTCCCTTTGGACAATAACCTCTAGCGAAATTGTATCGTAACAGCCTGAGGCTGCCATAGCTACTTGAGAGCGGCTCCGTATTGTGCTGATGAGATGGTCCGGCCACACTCACGTCGGCTACGGGGTCAAAAGCGGCCATCGGCGGCCATCATGTCCATGTCCGGCACCCCGACAACGGACATCCACCGACGATGAAAAGGAAGCCCGCCAACCGGACGGGCAAAGTTTCGGGAGAAGCGCCCTTTCATGGAGCGCCAAGGCAGTCTCTACGATTCGGCTGTCATCGCCAAGGTTGATCCAGTGACACTGACGCAGCGGTGCGCCGCCTTTTCCTGGTCGGTCGCGAATGCCCGCTTCGTTCAGCGCGGCTGCGATGGCGCGCAGGCTCGTTTTCCCGGCCGCACGAAGCGCATTGTTCTCTCGACCAGTGGCCCGTCCTGGACGACCGACGTCGCCCTTGAGACCCGACCAACCCGTTCCCCTCCCCCGAACAGCTCGCTGCCGACCGCGTTCACGGTGCTCACCGGATCGTCGAACGAGGTCACGCTCAACGCGCCATCATCGGCCGGCGCCAAGGTCAATTTCGTCGCCTTGGCCAGAAGCGGAAGCCATTACTAGCGCGTCGGAGCATCCTGCGGGTTCTGTGCCCTGCCATTCGAGAGATGAGCGCGTGTCTCTCTGCGCAGGCGTCGAACGTATTCCGCGCCCCAACCGAGACCGAGCATGGCGGCGACGAGCGAGCCCAAAAGCACGCCTAGTTTCGCTGCATTCAGTAGCCTTTCATCGGTGAAGGCGAGCATGGCGATGAAGATGGACATGGTGAAGCCGATCCCGGCCAGCAGGCCTATGAGGCAGACGCTGCGCCACGAAACACCCGGTGCCAGCCGACACCAGCCCAGCCGTACAGCAAGCCAAGTCGCACCGACCACACCGATCGGTTTCCCTGCTACAAGGGCAAGCCCCACGCCCAGCATGACGAATTCAGCCCCGGCAGAGAGATCAACGTCCGTCAGGCTGATGCCGGCATTCGCCAGCGCGAACAGGGGCATAATGGCGTAGGCCACCCAGGGATGCAGCGCTATCTGCACGCGCACTACGGGCGGCAACATCTCACGATGGGCTACGCGAAGCTGCCGCAGCGGCAACTCCAGGCGATGTGTATCCTTCGTCCAGACCGCATCGCTGCTTCGCAACTCCTCGGCCACGCGCGACACCACTTCCAACGGGTGTTCCCGCATGGGGATCGGCCGCACCGGGGTCATCAGGCCGAGCACGACGCCTGCAAAGGTCGGATGGGCGCCAGTCGTCAGAAAGCCGATCCAGACGAACGCGCCCGGCAGGATATAGCCGAGCGCGGAGCCGACCCCGATCCGCTGAAACCCTAGAACCATCAGGATGCCAAATGACACGACGATGAAACCGGTGAACTGAAGTCCTCCTGAGTAGAAGAAAGCGATGATCAGCACTGCGCTGACGTCGTCGATGATGGCTAGAGCCAGCAGGAAGACTCTGACATTGACCGAGATTGATCGCCCTAGTCGCCCGATTCATTCAGATTGCAGGGTAGAGGTGCTTGAGTTTGATACGGGCATTGGGGGTTGAGAATTGCCAATTGGCCTTGGTGTTGTTGGCATTGCGGTCGTGCTCCCATGCGGCGATTTCCTCGACGAGGGTCTGTTTATCGGCAATCCGACGGTCGAGGCACTGGGACGTGAGGACGCCGAGTTCGGACTCTGCCAGATCAAGCCAACTACCGTGCTTTGGAGTGTAGTGCCATTCGAAGCGCTCGACCAGTCGCCTGGCCTCGGCGGCTGGAAACGCTTCGTAGAGTGACCCCTTGCCGTGGATGTTGAGATTGTCCTGGACCAGTACGACGGTCTTGGCGTTGGCGAAGTAGCGATCGGCCAATTCTTTCAAGACGTGAGCGTAGTCCACGGCGGTATGGCGATCGGTGACCTTGACGTGGCGCCAGCCTTCGAGCGGTGCAAACATCATGAAGATGTTGGCGGTGCCGTTGCGCTCGTACTCGTAATCGCAGCGGGCCGGGCGTCCCCGCTTCATCGGGATCGGCAGGCGCGTCTCGGCAAGGAACTGCTTGGAGGTCTCGTCCAGGCACACCAGCGGGTAATCGGGATCGCGTGGCCGCGTGTAGACCGCCAGCACATCTTCCATGGCGGCTACGAACGCGCCATTGGCCTTCGGCGGGATGACCCAGCACTGCTGGCGATGGGGCTGGAGAATGTTTTTTTAGTGCCCGCCCAATCATCGAGTCGCTGGCGCGATCGACAATTTGCAGTTCCACGACCTTTTTCTCCAACAGCCGCAAGGTCCAGCGCGCGCGTCCCTTGGGAGGTTTGGAACAAGCCAGTGCAATCAATTTGGCTTCTTTCTCGCCGTCAAAAATCCGTGCAACCGCCGGTGTCGCCCGTTGCTTGCGGCTCAACACAGCCTCGAAGCCTTCTTCCACCAGTTGCTTCCGGACCCGGTAAACCATCGAGGCGCTGGTCTCCAGCGCCTTGATAATCCGGTTGTCACTCCAGCCTTCACCCGCTTCCGACACATCGGCCTTCAACAATATCCGCGCCTTCAGCAGCCGCTGCGCCGCGCTCTTGCCTTTGCGTATCAGCCCTTCGAGTTGCTCACGTTCCTCACCGCTCAGCCGCACAACATACTTCTTTACCGAAATGTCCTTCGCAGCCATGATTGCCTCCGCCGCATCCGATGCGACCAAAGCGAATCACAAAACTCATGTCCTTGCAAACTGATTGAAGCGAGCGACTAGCAGTGTGAGCACCCCCACGGCAAACGCGATGTCTGTCGCGGTTGGTACTGCCCAGCCCTGACCGCGAACCGGATCAGTGTTGAGGCTCAGGTAAATCAGCGCGGGGATAATGACGCCACCGGCAGCCGCGACCACGGGTAGAATTGCCTGATTGAGCCTGCTCAACGCACCTTCATGAATTTCGCGCCGAATCTCCATGCCTACGACGAGGAAGAAGATCGTCATCAGCGCGTCGTTAATCCAAAAGTGCAACGACCTGGAGAAGACGAACTCGCCAAGTCCGATTGAGAGCGGCAGGTGCCAGAGGGCATGATAGTCGTGGGCGAAGGGAGAGTTGGCCCAAATTAGTGCGGCGGCCGCTGCGATCAGGAGCACGCCGCCGCTGACGGCCTCGACGTGCAAGAAGCGCTGTAGTGTGGTGACGGCCCGCTCGGCAAGGAATTGGACTCGCGGCAGGTCTGCGGCTGGCAGTCGGTGATCCATTGGGCGCACGCTTTCTACGTGGCGGCCCGACCATCGCTTGACCTGTCACTGCTGCGAGCAGCGAACACCCGAAAGCCGTTCTACACAGCAACGGCAAGAAGGCAACCTTATTCAACGACCGCCCAATCTCGTGGTGGAAAGCAGAGCGGTGACGGTTGTCCGCACGGACTGCTGCAGTCATATCTCCATGCTTCACACCGGCCGTCGAAATTGTATGCTTGGGCGCGGAGAGAACTCGGAGTACCTGCACAATTGAGAGTTCCCCAGCGCGCCCTGGAGCTATCGCCAATTTTTGGTGACGGCCTGATCAGTCAGGCGGCGGCGGTTGCGGGCTGAGGGGCGGCCAGCTTGGCGGTGACCTCGATCCCGTCGGTGAATTTCACACCGAGAATGATCTTTGGCAAGTGTGCATGTCCGTCGAGCCGTCGCCAGGATCGTTGCGCCCCTTCGACCAGCTTGAATACCATGGCGAGAGCGGTCTTGTTTGAGAGGCAGCCTTTCGATCGGATCGTGCGGTGGCGGACGGTCGCGAAAGTGCTTTCAATCGGGTTGGTGGTGCGCAGGTGCTTCCAATGCTCGGCCGGGAAGTCGTAGAAGGCGAGCAGCAGGTCGCGATCCTTCGTCAGACAATCGACGGCCTTCTGGTATTTCGGCGTGTAGCTTTCGATGAAGGCGTCGAAGGCGACTTCGGCATTGGCCTTGGTCTCGGCCATCCAGATTTCCTGCAGCGCCCGCTTGGCCTTTGGTTGCACACTCTTGGGTAATTTGCCCAGCACGTTCGCCGTCTTGTGCACCCAACAGCGCTGCTCGCGTGCTTTCGGCCAGACCTCGCCGGCCGCTTTCCAGAAGCCGAGCGCGCCGTCGGCGATCATCAGCTCGGGCCGGGCATCGAGCCCGCATCGCTTCAGATCCAGCAGCAGATCGCGCCAATCCTGCGCACTTTCCCGAGCGCCATCGGTGAACCCGACGAGCTCTTTCTTGCCCTCGGGCGTCGCGCCGATCAGCACCAGGATGCACTGCTTTTCATCTTCCAGCCGCGCCTCGAGGTGGATGCCGTCCGCCCAGACGTACACGTAGCGCTTGCCCGACAAATCACGCTTGCGCCACTGGGCATGATCATCCTGCCAGCCGTCCTTCAGGCGGCCGATGGCGCTGGCCGAGAGGCCGGGCGCATCCTTGCCGAGCAAGGCCGCCAGAGCGTCCGAGAAATCGCCGGTCGAGATGCCCTTCAGGTAGAGGATCGGTAGCAGCGTCTCGATCGACTTCGAGCGGCGCATATAGGGCGGCAAGATCGATGGCGAGAAGCGGATGCGGCGGGGATCGCCGGCTGCGGCCTCGCGATCGCGCACGCGGGGCTGGCGCACCGGGACCGCGCCGATGCCCGTCATCACCTCGCGCTCGGGCAGATGACCGTGGCGCACCACGCGTTGGTGGCCATCCTCGGTCTTCAAATCGGCATGCTTGGAAAGAAACCCGGCGACCTCGGCCTCCACCGCCTGGGCGAGAAGGGCACGCGCCCCATCGCGCAAAATGTCGGTGAGTTGGTCGCTGAAAGTTCCTGGCTGAATCAGTTTTACGACGGTATCCTTAGACACGGCATATCGCTCCTTTGGTGGAGAAGTGGAGGCGTTGAACACCCCCACGATATGCCGCCTTCCCGATTCACGCCGTCACCAACTTTGGGCCATAGCTCCGCGCCCTGCGTCGTAAGCATCATTTTGTATAAGGGAACATCGCTATGAGCGCATCGCCAGACGAGAAGACGCCGCTCACGGACACCGATCCGTTGCCGGCTTTGCAACTGTTCAGGGCTCCCTTTGCAGTGCGATACATTGCGGCGCTCCTGATGACAGCATTCGCAACCGTGATAGCAGTCGGCATCGACGCCAAGATGACAATCCCGAACCTGTCTCTTGTCTTCGTGATTCCTGTAGTCGTTGCCGCCGTCACTTTCGGTCTAGGTCCCTCCCTTTTCTCGGCAATACTCGGAGCTCTTTCCTACAATTTTTTCCTGACCGAGCCGCGCTACTCGCTTGTCGTCGATGACCCAGCGAATGTATGGGCGATTGCGCTGCTTTTTGTCTGCGGATGTATCGCAAGCGCGGTAGCCTCTACCGCCCGGCGCAAGGCAGACGAAGTGGCGCTTTTGAAGCGACAAGCTGAGGCGCTCCAGCACTACAGTCGCGAGACCCTGGCGGCTGACAATACAAGAGCGATCATCTACAACACCGCCAATGCTCTTGAAGCCATCTTCCAGGTCCCTGTCGTCGTCATGATCCTGTTGGAGGCTGCTGTGGATTTCGTTGAGAGGCGCGGCGGGCTCGAACCCGTCGAGCTAGAACTCGAGGCGGCGCGGGCATCCTTGGCGACTGCTAGGCTTGTCCCCGCAAGCGTGTACCCGTTCGATACCTCGCGTTTCGATTTCTGGCCTGCGCCTACTTCCACGGGACAGCAGGCTGTCATTGGACTGGCATTTGATCCCGACGAGCGACCGCGTACAGCCGGTGTCCTGGTTGAAGTCGTCGGGAGCGTTCTTGCCTTGGCTCTCGACCGGCAGCAACTCCAGGCGTGATCTGGTGAGCAACTCGCGATCCAGGTTGGTTCCATCGACACGGGGCACAACCAGTGGCCGCTTTCCACCCGTCGGGGACATTCATTTGGTGAGATCGGAAGGTCTGCCTCGGGTCTTGGCTGCGTAAATACGCGGCGGCAACGAGAACCGAAAGAATCGTGTTCTATCAAATTGCGAACTGCATCGTAGGCGTTCTCACGCGCTGTCGATCGTTATCGGCTTGAGAAATTTCATTCTAGACGATCGCGAGCGCGCGCCGTTTTCACACAGCCACGGTCAAAAGCGGAAGTCGCGGGGCGGTCTGGTCCAGGTCCGCTATTCCCTCAGGGGCGGACATCAGTTGGCGCGGGCGGCATGTCCGGTTTGTGCCAATTCCAGACTAATGCGGTGCAGCAAATTGGACGTTGGTTCTTGCTTTGCTGACAATCATCAGCGCTATTGGATGTCCTTCGCCAAAAACACAAAGCCCAATGAGCGAAGCAGTGGGAGTGATCCGATGAATCCGAACCAAGCACTTTGGGAAAAAGGTGACTTCACTCGAATTGCGGCGAGCATGAGAGATAGCGGAGAGGTCCTCGTCAGCAGGCTGGGAATCACAAAGGGGCTCAAGATCCTGGACCTCGGATGTGGCGACGGAACAACCGCGATTCCTGCAGCGAAACTTGGAGCCGAAGTACTGGGTGTCGATATCGCGAGGAACCTCGTTGAGGCGGGGAACAGACGCGCCGAGGAGCTGGGCCTTACGAATTGT
Source organism: Bradyrhizobium sp. Ash2021 (assembly GCF_031202265.1). Classification (NCBI taxonomy): domain Bacteria; kingdom Pseudomonadati; phylum Pseudomonadota; class Alphaproteobacteria; order Hyphomicrobiales; family Nitrobacteraceae; genus Bradyrhizobium; species Bradyrhizobium sp. Ash2021. Next base: position 196,830 of record NZ_CP100605.1, read on the forward strand.
AAGTTTCAGGAGGGCGACGCCTCGAACTTGCACGAGCTCAAGGACGATACGTTCGATCTGGTCGTTAGCATCTTTGGTGCCATGTTTGCACCAAAGCCATTCGATGTAGCCGAGGAGATGGTGCGCGTAACGCGGCCCGGCGGACGGATTGTCATGGGGAATTGGATTCCGAACGATCCGACATTAGTGGCGCAGATCCTGAAAATCAGCGCGGCGTACTCGCCGCCGCCGCCCGAGGGCTTCATCAGCCCGATGACATGGGGCATCGAGACTAACGTCATCGAGCGATTTGGAAGCGCGGGGGCTGCGAAGGAGAACATATCATTCGTCAGAGACACCTATACCTTCAATTTCCCCGACAAGCCGTCAGACCTCGTCGATGCATTCAGAAAATACTATGGGCCAACCATGAATGCCTTTGATGCCGCGGAAAAGACGGGACGAGGGTCCGATCTGCAGCGAGAGCTGGAAACTCTATTTAACAATCAGAATAAAAGCCCGAGCAACGACGCGACTTCGATTCCGGCGACCTTTCTCCGCGTAACCGTGCAGGCCTGATGGGCGGGTTGGATGCAACGGGAAGCCGGGTCCAGGGCCTGCCCAGGTCGCCTTTGGGTCTTGGCCGCGTGAAAACTCCAACGTTCAATCTACGTGTAGAAACTCCTTCTCGATTTTCGTAAATTTGAAAACCAAAAGTGCTTGCGACCACTACTAAGAGAAGACGATAGAGAAAACAATTCTGCGCATTCTTGGCTCGTGCACGTTTTTACGCAGCCAGGGTCAATAGTGGAAGTCGTCAGGCCTCGGGCCCACGTCCGCTTCACCCCCGAGTGCGGACACGGGTTTCATCCAATATGAGGTTCGTTTTGTGCCGATATTGTTGCAAAAGTCGAAAATCGAACAACCCTAAAAATCTCGCGAAAGCCGATCTTTGGACTTCTCGGCTGCTGCGTCGCTTTTCAACGCCACTACGGAGGTCCGTGATCGATTTTGAATGAAACGATATCCGCGTTGCCGGCTTGCTGGCGCCTCGGGACGCGGTGATCCAGCCTTGCTGCCTGAGTTCTGACGCCCCCCGGATTACCTGCCTACGGGTGTAGCCGGTGTCCTCCGATAGGGTCTGGTAGGAGGGGTCGCACCGGTGCGTCTTGGTGTTGTACCGGTCCAGGAGGAGTGCTGCGACCACCTTGGCTGCCGGGCTGAGAGACCGGTCCAACAGAATCGCCTGCAGCATTTTCCATTTCAGAAGAAAAGTGACCGTCGTGGCCGTACCGCTTGCGCATGCTGATCCGCTCATAGCGCGCCCCCGAAAGGAAGAAGCGCGGCCGGAACCAGATGTTGCGCCTGGAGGGCGACAAGGGTAATTTCGGCCTGCTCAAAACGACCTTCCAACTTGCAAATGGCCAGCGCCGGGTTGCCGCCCGCGCGCTGGCTTCGCATTTCTGGATTAGGAGGTCGCCGCATGCCGCCCCCTGGTTTGCCAAAGCTCCCAAAAGCCTTTTCGCTGCAAGGAATGCATTTAGGAAGGTTTGCTTATGGAAGGGATTGATTTTGTTCGATGTATTAGTTCTGCTGGGATCGCCAATGATTTCAATACGATGGATGATTTATTCTCGAAAATTCCATGTACCATTTGTTATTGAAGAAAACCCTTTGGTATCAGGCTTTCCCGTTTAGTACCGCCTAGTTAGTGGTACACGGATGGTACATGGCACTTCGTGATTTGTTCTCTCGAATGGTTGCTAGATCACCCGCGACCGCCAGCGGATTCGGCGCCTTCCCTGCCCCACATCTTGGGCGATTGCCGGACGGTGTTTTAGAGTGGCCTGTTTTGAATCTGCGGGTGGCCTAATTCGGCCAGTACCCGCCACCGCGCCGGTCTGGCGTCACCAAACGTGCTCAACCCCCTTGCCGTTGTCGTTGCTCAGACAAAGCAAACGACCCCAGCGCAAGTGGGTTGCGCTGAGGCCGTTCTTGAAATGCGCCCGATCAGGGGCTGGGGGCTGAAGATCGGACGCCCCCGTATCATCAATTCTGAATCGTGTCCTAATTCGCTAGAAGGGGTGTCCCAATTAGGACACCCCCCAACTCAGTTAACGATATCCTTCAGGCACCACCGCTGCGGCCCGCGCCCGACCCCCGGGGACGACCGGCCCCAGTCAGTAGGCTCCGCGATACCGCCTCTGGCGCCACCTCGGCGACTCGAGCGCATTCGCCACATACGGATTGAGCACGCATTGTGCCGCGCGGCCGGATGCCGACCCGGCGCATTGCGCCAGTGATGTATAACGGCACTCGTAATAGGTGGCCTTGCCGTAGACGTGCAGGCAAACCGGGTAGCTTGGATCATTGGTCTGAGATCGCGCCGGCGCAGCGGCGGAAACCGTGCCGATCGCCAAAGTCGCCAAAAGCAGAATGCGCATCAGAACCTCCTCCGAAATTGGCGGCTGCAGTTGAGCTGCAGTTTCCGCCTTGGGGTCTGATTTAGGGAACCAATATGCATCTCGCCAGCATGTCGGCCGCTCCGAATTCCCACGCGCGTAACGCTAATACGTCGCCGTACCCGTAGCCCAAAGAAAAACCCGCCAGCGTGAACCGGCGGGGCTCGTCCCGAGCCACCCGCGACCGCCAGCGGCGCGGTCTCGTTCCTCGCCCCTACATCTTGGGTGATTGCCGGACGTCCCGCGGCGCGCTTTGATGGGCCATGCCCGCCCTCACCCGCAAGCATTCGAAGCACCGCGCCGACTGCTGGCAGGTCTATTTCGGCGACGTCCAGGTCGGCACGATCGCGCGCCGCGCCGGGGTGCCGGTCGACGTCGATCAATGGGGTTGGCAATGCGGCTTCTACCCCGGATCGGAGCCAGACGAATATCTCGACGGCACGGCCGCGACGTTCGAGCAGGCGCGCGACGACTTCGAAGGGGCATGGCGAGTCTTTTCGGCGAAGCGGGCGCCTGCCGATTACCAAGCGTGGCGTGATCAGCGCGATTGGACCACGCGGAAATATGCCATGTGGGAAGCCGGGGAAAAGCTGCCGACGCAGAAGCCGAATTCGACGATGCGCTGTCCCTGCGGCGAGACGTTTGATAGTCACCAGCTCGAACACAGCCTGATCCACGTCCCCCATATCACCAAGCACCGTCGTGAAACTCACCACCGATCGCCCATTCGCTGATCCGGAAAAAGCCGGCCGCAAGCTGCTGGAAATCGCCAACGCGACCGAAGCCGTCCAGGACGGGCGGATCCACATCGAAAAGATCAACGGGCCGTTTCTGAAGGCCGGCGGCAGCCCGGCCGAATATGGCGCTGGGCTCAAGCTTGCGATCGAGCGCGGCTGGCTGTGGCTGCACGAATCCGGGACTTACGTGAAATTTACACCCGCCGGCGCCGAGCTGTTCGCCTAAGCATGATGCCCACAATCAGCATATCGCGAGCCGGTTCGTTCAGGCGGCCGGTCATCGTAATCGGCCGATGGGCTCTAAAGTTTGCCCGCAACGCGTTGGGCCGCGACTGCAACAGATATGAGGCAGATCTCTATCAAACCACGAGCGATGATCGCCGCAAAATGCTCTGCCCGGTGCTGTGGATTTCGTCGAACGGTCGAATGCTCATCATGGCGGCGGCCGAGCCGATGGCAGAGATGATGACCCTCGAAAACTATCTCGATCTGGGCGAGCGGTGGGGCAGCGACTGTCCTTTTGAACCGAAGCCGTCGGATTGGGGCTGGTACAAAGGACGCCGTGTGGCGCTCGACTACTCGACCCCGGCATGGTGAGACAATCACAGCATGCCTTGGTCCGCGCCGTTTGATGACCCGATACCGCTGCCGGACGGCCGCCAGATCGTCACGCTCAGAGATGCCGCCACCTACATTACCAAGCTGCCGAAAGCCGAGCACGACGCGCCGGAATGGCAGCACGCCATGGAAGCGCTCATTCTCGTCGCCGAGAAAGGCGGCCCGGCGATGTTCGCCCGGATTGGCGTGATGCGGGCCTTGAACCGGCACGTCGAACCGGTGTTTGATCCCTCGCGCAAGAGTACTCATTGGGGCAAGCGCAAGCTGAAGAGAGACCAATGACCGTCTTAGTCTACGTCAACACGAGCAGGCAGGTTGGCGACGCCGAGCACATCAAGGTGTTCGCAAATGTGGACGCCGCGGAGAAATGGTTCGAGATAGACCACATTGTTGTCACGGAAGCGACGAGCCGGCACGCCGCGCGCGCGGATTATTACAATTGGCTTTTTTACTGCATGCGACGTCGCCATGACCGGCTGGTTGGTCGGTCTTGGATGGGTCGCGATTTCGCTGGCGCAGTATCTTTTCTTTTGATCAGCTCAGATACTGCACAAGCTGGGCGGCCTTCATGCCCGCACAGCCGATCATGATCCAAAGAGCGAAGTTGATTTCCAACGCGACCAAAACCATCCCGCGTCTCCCTAGTTTCGTCCACGTTTGTCGGGACGATTGGTCACGAGAATGGCTGTGACTCGCGCGGACTTCCAGCTGATATTTGAGGCATCTGTTGTGCAATGCGTGAGTTCGCTCAACCGCCCACGACAGTCGGCGATACCGATCCCATTTGAAAGTTTTTGCGAGCGAAGCCGCGGCCGAAAATCTGCTCTCGAAGAACGATCCAGAAGGCTTGGGTTTCGGGTCGCGTGCGAATGACGAACGCCTGTATACATTTGCGTTCGGTTGCTCACAAATTCGTCTTGCAGCAAGTTGCTGGCCCCGTTTGGTGTCCGTGGGTCCTTGGAGCGACACCGAGATTGACCCTCGCCTCGCACCATCTTTCCCAAATGCCCCCGTCGGTCCCAGACCCGGCGGGGGTTTTATTTTAGCGCGGGCGACAGGACCCTTCGGCCCTCTCGACAACCCCGCAAAAGGCCAGCATTTTGGCCGCGGGGAATTCACGAGGCTGCCTGATGCCGCTGACCAGGAGCGAAATCATTGGCTACGACGCTGACAAGATGCTTTTCCGCTTCACGATGATGAACGGTGTCCAAGCCATCGATTGCGAAATAAGCAGCGCTGCTCTGGATGATTTGGCCGGAACGCGCGGAACGGGAGGGTTCGCGGACCGCAACGCTCAGTTCGAGGAGTATCGCGCCAACATCGAGGAACTTGCGTCCCAGCAGTTTGATGCTCGGCCGAGCAAGCTGATCCGCGTTTTCGCGAAGCATTTGCCCAAACGATAATGCACTTGCCGCGCTCATCACGCCCTCATGGTGGTGCTCACAGCTGGGAGCAGCTGTGCCAATTCTGCGTTCTTAGCGAACAGCTTCGCCGAATACGCGCCTGAGCGGGGCTGAAAAGGAAGATCGGGGCGGCGGCATAAAGACCTGGTCGCTCGGGCCGAAGTTAAGAAACTCCAAAGCGGTCACTTTATTCCGACCGAACTTAGATTTTTGTTTTACACTTTAATTGAACCTGGCATCCACGTTGCTTTACAAAGAATTGGCGCGCCTAAAGAGGGGTAGGAGTTAAACGTGTTCGAAGTGGTGGTTATCGAGCGCCGCCCGACGAAATGGAAATGGCAGGTTTGCAGTGCTGACGGAACTCCTGTCATGTGAGCTGGCCCCGGTTGTCTGAACAAAAATTCCGCGTCGATAAGTGGAGCCTCTGCCGAGGTTAGGCCGCCGCGCGGAGCGGCGGAAGATCGAAGTAGGCTTGATCCGGGGTCATGTCGTCAAGACTCGAATGAGGACGTCGGCCGTTGTAAAAGTCGAGATACCGGCCGATCGAATGTCGCGCCTCGCCGACGGTTTCGTAGGCTCGCAGATAGACCTCCTCGTATTTGACGCTGCGCCACAGCCGTTCGACGAACACATTGTCCCGCCAGGCCCCTTTGCCATCCATGCTGATGGCGATGCCATTGCTGGCGAGCAGGCCGGTGAACGCCGCGCCGGTGAACTGAGAGCCCTGATCGGTGTTGAAGATGTCCGGCTTGCCGTGGCGAGCCAAGGCATCTTCCAGGGTCTCGACGCAGAAGGCCGCCTCCATCGTGATCGACAGCCGCCACGACAGAACACGACGTGTCGCCCAGTCCAGCACCACGGCGAGATAGACGAAGCCGTGCGCCATCGGAATGTACGTGATGTCCATGGCCCAGACCTGGTTCGGCCGCCGGATCTCGATGCCGCGCAGCAGATACGGATAGATCTTGTGGCCGGGCTCGGGCTTGGTGGTGCGCGGACGGCGATAGAGCGCCTCTATCCCCATCCGCCGCATGAGCGTCTTCACATGCCGGCGGCCGATCTTGCACCCCTGCAAAGCCAGCAGGCCTCGCAACATACGCGAACCGGCGAAGGGATACTCCAGGTGCAGCCGATCGAGACGCTGCATGATCTCGAGGTCGGCTGAAGAGACTGGACGCGGCAGATAGTACACGCTGCCGCGACTGACCTTCAAAATCTCTGCCTGCTTGGTGATCGACAGATCGTGCTTACGGTCGATCATCGCTTTGCGCTCAGCAATCCCGCCTTGGTGAGCGCGCCTTCTAAAAAATCGTTCTCCAGCGTCAGCTCCCCGATCTTGGCATGCAGCGACTTCACATCGACCGCGGGCGTGGCCGGCGTCCCGCCCCCCGATCCGAAAATATCAGAGGCGCCGCCCTCAAGCTGTGATTTCCAGGCCGTAATCTGATTGGGGTGAACGTCGAAATGCTCCGCCAGCTGGGCTATCGTCCGATCGCCCTTGATGGCGGCCAGAGCCACCTTCGCCTTGAAGGCCGGTGAGTGGTTCCGCCGGGGTCGTCTGCTCATGGTCTCTCCTGTTCACGGCAATTATCGCCGCTGTCAGGCAGAAATTCCACTTATCGTTCTGTCCAGATTTCCGCGACCGGCTCTATGAGCGGGTGGGAAAGGACCCGGCAAGCAGCTAGATACCAAGCCTATCGGGCGTTGTTTCTGTTGCTCGCTGCTGGCAGCAGCTGGAAAGCAAATGATGCCACCGAAGCGGATGACAAGCTCTAAGTATCGCTCCGTCACGTGTTACCTGAAATCGTTGAGCGGAGCTGGCGTGGCGGCGGAACGGTCCGAAACGTCGCGTCCGATTTTCGACCTGAGCTCCACAAGATCAGTGAAAATATCCGCCTGACGCCGTAACTCGTCGGCAATCATCGGCGGTTGGCTTGAAATCGTCGAGACTACGGTAACCCGGGCGCCGCGCCGCTGCACCGCCTCGACCAGCGAGCGGAAATCGCCGTCGCCCGAGAACAGCACAATCTGGTCGACATGCTCGGCCAGTTCCAAGGCATCGACCGCGAGTTCGATGTGGGCCGGGCCGGTCAGGCGGCGGCGGTTATGGGCTGACGGTCAGCGGGTTTAGCGATGACCTCGATCCCGTTGTTGAATGTCACACCGAGAACGAGTTTTGGCAACTGGTTGTGGCCATCGAGACGACGCCAGCTTTTCTGCGCGGCCTCGAGCAGCTTGAAGACCATCGCGAGCGCCGTCCTGTTGGACAGGCATCCCTTCGATCGGATCGTGCGGTGGCGCACGGTAGCGAAGGTGCTTTCAATGGGATTGGTCGTTCGCAGGTGTTTCCAGTGCTCGGCCGGGAAGTCGTAGAACGCCAGTAGCGTGTCCCGATCCTTGCCCAGGCAGTCGGCCGCCTTCTCGTATTTGGGCGTGTAGCTCGCGATGAAGGCGTCGAACGCCAGCTCGGCGGCGGCCTTGGTTTCGGCCATCCAGATCTCCTGCAACGCGCGTTTGGCCTTCGGCTGCTGGCTCTTCGGCAACTTGGCGAGTACGTTCGCGGTCTTGTGCACCCAGCAGCGCTGCTCGCGCGTTTTCGGCCAGACCTCACCGGCGGCCTTCCAGAACCCGAGCGCGCCATCGGCGATGGTAAGCCGCGGCGGCACGTCGAGCCCGCGCCGCTTCAGATCGAGCAGCAGATCGCGCCAGTCCTGCGCGCTCTCGCGGGCGCCATCGGTGAAGCCGACCAGTTCCTTGCGGCCTTCCGGCGTCGCGCCGATCAGCACCAGGATGCACTGCTTTTCGTCTTCGAGGCGTGCCTGGAGATGGATGCCATCGGCCCAGATGTAGACGTAACGTTTCGCCGACAGATCGCGCCTCTGCCACGCGGTGTGTTCGTCAAGCCAGCCGTCCTTCAGGCGGCCGATGGCGGATGCCGACAATCCGGCAGCATCCTTGCCGAGCAGTGCTGCCAGCGCCTCGGAGAAGTCGCCGGTCGAGATACCCTTCAGGTAAAGGATCGGCAGCAGCGTCTCGATCGATTTAGAGCGGCGCATATAGGGCGGCAGGATCGAGGGCGAGAACCGGATGCGGTCGGGGTCGGTAGCGTCCGCCTCGCGATCGCGCACACGCGGCTGGCGGACGGCGACCGGACCGATACCGGTCATCACCTCGCGCTCCGGCAGGTGACCGTGGCGCACGACCCGCTGGTGGCCGTCTGCGGTCTTCAAATCGGCATGCTTGCCGAGAAAGTCCGCGACCTCGGCCTCGACCGCCTGGGCCAACAGAACACGTGCCCCAGTACGCAAGATTTCCGTGAGTTGATCGTCGACGTTTGCTGGCTGAATCAGCTTGATGATGTTATCTTTGGACACGGCATATCGCTCCTTCGGTGGAGAAGTGGAGGCGTCAAGCACCCCCACGATATGCCGCCTTTCCGATTCCCGCCGTCACCAACTTTCAGCGATAGCTCCTGATGATGCCATGCGAGCGCAAGAGCGTAGAGCCTATGGCGGCGGTGACCGCCCCTGAGCGGACGGCAGCGCAGCATCAAACACTACTGCATTTTGTCGGCGAAGGGCGCTGGTCGGACGAAAAGGTCTTGGCCAAGGAGCGCGAGATGGTCCTGCCGGAGATCGTGCGCCATGGGCAGATCGAGGCCTGGATTATCGACGACACGGGTTTCCCCAAACAGGGCCGGCATTCGGTAGGGGTGGCACGGCAGTATTGTGGTCAACTCGGCAAGCAGGACAATTGTCAGGTCGCGGTGTCGCTATCGATTGCCAATCGTCACGCCAGCCTGCCGGTGGCCTACCGCCTTTATTTGCCGGAACAGTGGGTGGTGGACGATGACCGCCGGCGCAAAACAGGCGTGCCCGATGATATTCGCTTTAGGACCAAGCCCGAGATCGCGCTCGAGCAGATTCGTGCGGCCAGTGCAGCCGGCCTGCCGCCCGGTGTGGTGCTGATGGACGCCGGATATGGCTGCAACACGGAACTGCGCAGCAGCATCAGCGCACTGGGGTAGACCTATGTGGCCGGCATCTTGCCGAACACCACGGTATGGGCGCCGGGTATGGCGCCGTTGCATCCCAAAACCTGGTCGGGCCGCGGACGGCCACCGAAGTTGATACGGCGTGATCGCAATCATCGGCCGACCTCAGTCAAGCAGCTTGCTTTGGGCTTGCCGGCCAAAGCCTGGCACAAGATCGCGTGGCGCGAAGGCTCGGCCGAACAGTTGTCCTCGCGCTTTGCCCGGTTGCGTATCCGTGTCGCCCATCGCGATTACAATCTTACCAAGAGCCGCCCGGAAGAATGGCTGTTGATCGAGTGGCCGAAAGGTGAGGCCGAGCCGACAAAATATTGGTTCTCGACGCTTCAACAAAATATCACCTTCGGCAACCTGGTAGATCTCACCAAGCTACGCTGGCGCATCGAGCGCGATTATCAGGAGCTGAAGCAGGAGGTCGGGCTCGGGCATTTCGAAGGGCGGGGATGGCGTGGCTTCCACCATCACGCCACACTCTGCATCGCGACCTACGGATGCCTGATCTCCGAGCGGGAGACGATTCCCCCCTCAGCACCTCGTTCCACCGCGATGTTCCAGGCGCCTATCATTCCCCAAGGTTACAGACCCAGAGGCTCCACCGCTGCGGCCCGAGCGGCACATTCCAAACTCGATTACCACCATGCGCCGACGGCTCGTTCTCGCGCTCGTCAAAAACTTGCCGCGATGTCCGTGCTGCGCCGCTCCGATCAGGAACCCGGCGAAGTACAAAATTTTATGACGCAGTAAGATTAATTGATTACGGCTTCGCCATATGCCATGCCCCATTAAGAAAGCCGTCGCCATTAGTCTCGCCTAGCGTAGCATCTTTTTTGAACGTGTAGAGTGGTTTGCCTTTGTATGCCCACATCTTCTTGCCGTCGTCGCGTACAGCGATGGTCATATCGGGGGTCGCTTTGGCATCGCCATCGGCTATGAGCGGTGGCCAGATGTTTGGTTGCGCAGCATTTTAGTCCGCTTCGTGCCGATACTTTTGCAAAAGTCCTAAAATTCCGTGCGACTAATTTCCCGCCAAAAGAGGAAGCAAGCGCCAATCGCTGGCCAATGTGGTCTCAGATTCGTTACCGGGCCCGCGCATGAGCCCGTCGCTCGATGATGTAGTCCCCTACATAATTGTCTGGCCCGGAAAATTTGTGCTTGGTGATGCAAAAAGGGTCCTGCAACAGTATCTGCCATGCGTGGACCAAGCCTCGTCTAATTGCATTACTTGGCAGGGATCGTAAATTGAAACAGAGCACCCTGCGACTCGTGCCCGCTCACCCATAGCCGTCCTCCATGGTCCTCGATGATCGAGCGGCAGATTGATAGCCCCATGCCCATGCCGTTAGGCTTCGTCGTGTAGAATGCTTCGAAGAGACGCTGCAGGTTGGCCGCGTTCAGTCCTGGACCGGAGTCCCGCACGCCGACGCGCACGGCTTCCGAGGCGCTATTGGCGGTGCTGATATGTAGTTCGCGCTTTCCCTCAATGAGACCGCTCATCGCTTGAATTGCGTTGATGATCAAATTGAGCACCACTTGTTGGACTTGGACACGGTCTCCTTGAATGCGCGGCAAGTGCTCTGCCAAGTGCGTCTGCACGTTTACGCCGTTCTTAATCACCTCGCCGTGGACGAAGGTAAGAACCTCAAGGATCGCCTCGTTGATATCGAACGTCTCCGTCCGTCGTGCATCTTTCTTCACGAAACTGTGTATCCGGTCAATGATATCTCTGATCCGATTGACGTCCTTGATCAAGTGCTCAACAGATTGTCTTGCTTCTTCGATTTCAGGCGGCTGTTTCGTGAGCCAACGTAAACCGGCGCCCCCGTGCGTCACCGCTCCCGTCAGCGGCTGCTTGATTTCGTGGGCAATCGAAGCCGTGAGTTGCTCCATGGTTGCGACACGATTGGCGTGTGCCAGCGCGATCTGCGCGTCGCGATATTGCTGCTCGCTACGGGTAATCTCCAAGGCAATGGTGGCTTGGGCGGCGAAGTCCGTGATCAGTTCAATCTCTTTGTTGCTGAACGGCCGCACCTGACTGCGGAAAACACCGATGGCTCCAATTAGCTCATCATCCTTAAGCATAGGTACCAGGAGAACCGTCCTAGCACACGCCAATTCGACCGTAGTCACGACGAGAGGTGCGCGTTGAAGATAGCTCTGATCTGTCCTCAAGTCCGCGATGTGCACTGGCGACCGATCTCTGACGAGGCGCGCGATGGGAGTGCCGGGAGCTATGGGAATAACATCCGCTTGATGGAATAACTGGACGTACCTCGAAGGTCCTTTACGCGCTACAAGACGAACGCCAGTTCCCTCGAAAAGGAATAAAATGCCCAGATTAGCTCGGCAGAGCCGCGTAGCGTTGTCGAGGATAGTGTCGAGGATTGGCTGCAAATCATGCGGCGAGCAGGCAACGACGCGCAGCACTTTCGATATTGCCGCGCGGTGCTCCTGTAGCTCTGAGTGGGTAGGCACACGGCCGCGAGCGGCTTTAGGCCCACGTCCGGTCTTCTGGTTCTGATGAAGCCGTTTCATTGTCCCGTTCCCGCCTTTGGCCAACGCGGCCGCTCTTGTCCGCTTCTAGCGAGGGACTGGGCTGGGATCATAGCGACTCAATGGGCAATTCACGAGCCGTCACATAGGCTCCGATCCCAAACCGGGCAGCCGAATACTTGGGGTCCGCTTCGGGTCCAGACTGTGTGAAAACATTTTCGGAAGGCGCCATCAGCTCAGGCCACTTCCGCTTTGTCCCCAACAGCGGACATCGTTCCCGATTACGGCGGGCTTGAACAAAGGCATTCCGACGGCGCGCGGGGGCAGGGCACTTGGTCAGCGGTGCAAGTCGCCCACGTGCCGGAGCGGATCTAGCTCGGTCTGGGTGGACTAAAGGTCGATCAAGCCACCGTCGACGAATAGCTCGGCGCCGGTGGTGTAGGTGGCGTCGGCGGCGAGGTAGAGGGCCGCGGCGGCGACTTCGGCAGCGGTGCCGGTGCGCCCAAGCGGAATGCGGGTCTTGGCCCCCTCGATGAAGGAGTCTTTCTGGGCCGGCGTGAAGCCAACCTTGTCGAGGATCGGGGTGACGATCGGGCCTGGGCTGATGGTGTTGATCCGGATGCCGCGCGGCGCCAGCTCCTTGGCGAAGGTGCGGCCGAACGAGCGCAGTGCCGCCTTGGTCGAGCCGTAGATCGTCGTGCTGCCGCCCAGGGCGCCGGCCGCGCCGGACACCGAAGCGGTCAGGATGATCGCGCCGCCGTCCGGAATGACCGGGATGGCGTGCTTGAGCAGGAAGAATGCGCCTTTGACGTTGACGTTGAACTGGTTGTCGTAAAAGGCCTCGTCGACCTGCGCGATCGGCGCGAACTTGGCGATGCCGGCGTTGACGAATAGGATGTCGATGCGACTGTGCTTGCCCTTGACCTGCTCGACCAGGGCCTTGGTAGCGGCCACGTCGCTGGCGTCGGAGACCAGCACCTCGATCCCCGGTAGCGCTGCCTTGGCGGCGACTACCGAGCGCTCGCTGGAGCCGGTGACGATCACGGTCGCGCCTTCGGATTGAAAGAGTCTGGCGGTCTCCGCGCCGATACCGGAGGTGCCGCCGCTGATGAGAGCGATCTTGCCGTCGAGCTTGGCCATGAGAGGCCTCCTGACTTTTTGAGTGAGTTGTCGTGCCCAAGAGATGGGGCGGCGCGGGGCTCGATGCAACGCGCTCCGCGAACCGCCAGCCACCGGGCGTTTTTCTAGGGTCATTTAAGCTGCGACGTCTGCACCGGGTGTGCGCCGTGACAAGGCGGCGCTTTTCCAGTGGGTGCAAGTCCCACCCGGCAACCGCTCCAGCCGGAAGCAACCGGAGCAGTCATGGAGGTAACGAAGTGGCTGAAGCCTCTGGTTAGCGTGTCACGAATTGGTGACAGCGCGAGTGTGCAGGCCGTAACGCGAGTGAACGCCGAGCAAGCCTCGAAAAGGACGATGCGCAGGCCGACCCGACAACCCTTTCGGGGAAGGCTGACACGGCTGGGTGAGGCAGAGCGAAGAGTACGCCCAGCCGCTGCGCCGGGGTAGTGGCGACAGCATGTACACAAGGAAAGCGTACGCAACACGGGAAGCCCCAGGGTGTGGCCAGCGATGACCAACCGGATGCCCGCGAGGGACAGGCCGGGCGCCCTGGGGTGGCGGAGAGGTTCGTAGTAGCGCTGAAGCCGGGTAATGCCGGTGGAGGGAAGGGACCTCAGTTCAAAACAGACGCAACAAGTGGTGAGGGATTTGGAGATTGGGCAACCTATCAACTCCGAAGAGTGTTCAGAAACTGCAGACGGCGTTGCACGCGAAAGCGAAGGCAGAAGCCGGCTATCGGTTCTATGCCCTGTACGACAAGATCAGCCGCGAGGACATTCTGGCCCATGCTTATGCCCAGTGCCGCTCCAACAAGGGCGCACCGGGTGTGGATGGTCAGGACTTCGCGGACATCGAGGCGTACGGGGTGCAGCGGTGGCTTGGCGAACTGGCGCTTGCGCTCAGGCAGGAGACGTATCGACCGGATCCTATCAGAAGAGTGTACATACCGAAGGCCAATGGCAAACTCAGGCCATTGGGCATTTCGACCTTGCGTGATCGGGTCTGCATGACGGCAGCGATGCTGGTGCTGGAACCGATCTTTGAGGCCGATCTTCCGCCAGAGCAGTATGCCTACCGTCCCGGGCGCAATGCCCAACAGGCGGTGGTCGAGGTGGAAGCGCAGCTGTTCCGCGGCCATCCGGAAGTCGTTGACGCCGACCTCGCGGACTACTTCGGGAGCATTCCGCATGCCGAACTTCTAAAGTCGGTAGCGCGCCGGATTGTTGATCGGCGCGTGCTGCATCTGATCAAGATGTGGCTGGAATGTCCCGTGGAAGAAACCGACGATCGAGGACGGACGAAACGCACGACCGAAGCCCGTGACAGGCGGCGAGGCATTCCGCAGGGCTCACCCATCTCACCGCTGCTGGCGAATCTCTACATGCGCCGGTTTGTGTTGGGATGGAAGATGCTCGGGCTGGAGCAAAGCCTCGGCTCTCGCATCGTGACCTATGCCGACGACCTCGTGATCTTGTGCCGGAGAGGCAAAGCCGAAGAAGCCTTGCAGCAACTGCGCAAGATCATGAGCAAGCTGAAGCTAACGGTCAACGAGGAGAAGACGCGAATCTGCAAGGTACCGGAAGAGGAGTTCGACTTCCTGGGATACTCATTCGGACGGATGTACTCAGCGAGAACCGGCCAGGCGCGCCTGGGGTACCGGCCATCGAAGAAAAGCATCAAGCGCATGGTGGAGAACATTCACGCGCTGACCGCCCGATCTGGGATATGGCAAGAAACCACAGAGCTGGTGGGTAAGTTGAACCGCATGCTGCGCGGATGGGCGAACTACTTCAAGGTAGGCACCGTCAACAAGGCGTACCGGGCGATCGACAACTACACCGCTGTGCGGTTGCGCCGGTGGTTGCGCTCCAAGCACAAGGTCAGGCGACGTAAGGGCGGGGCTTATCCACTCTCGCACCTCTACGGGCACTTCGGGCTCGTACGCTTAACTGCGCTTGGACACGACGTGCCGTGGGTGAAGGCGTGAAGTCTTGTCCGAGAGCCGGATGCGAGAGATTCGCCCGTCCGGTTCGATGAGCGGGATGTGGAAACGGAGTCACGGTTGAACCACTAAGGCACCGCCAAACGAAAGAGGCGGAAAACAGATATGTTCGAACCTAAAGCCACCGCGCCACATCTCGACTCTACCCAGACTGCGTTCGCGTTTTTACACAGCCTGGGTCAAAATGCGACATCGCCCCATCCCGGCCCGACGTCCGCTTTGCCCTCGAAGGCAGACATCCGCTGGGGCGGATGGCTGCTCTGCTTTGACCAACAGGCGAACTGGTCAGGGCGTGTCACCTGCCTTGCGGATCATCAGCGGCATCGACAAAAATCGTGCTGGATGGACCCTCGAACTGAAGTTGTACGATGGCTTCTTCGTCCATGGTCCATACGAAGTGCGCTTGACCCGCAGGCACGATGGCGAATGTACCGACCTTTCCGATTTCAGGGTTTGAGGTATCGAATTGTTCGCCTTCGCCGTAGTAAACTTTACCGCTCAGAATTGTTGTGTATTCAGCGTATGGGTGCCTGTGCGGGCGTGTCTGTCGATTTGATGGGAATTTAAAGCGCAGGACGACTGTTCCGGCTTTGGTAGGATCGCCGAACAGAACCGCCGCCTTTCCCCCCGCTACGAGGGGAACATCGAACCATTTCAATTGATCCTCGTGAACCGAATATGAATTGACTATCGGGGAGGAAGTATCAGTCATGAAATTTTCATCCAAATGATCAAGAAAGCACACTGCCACTATCGTACAAACTAACGCGCCACGGAAATGGAAAATTGTTCGTTGTGGGTCAATCTCTACAGAAATGCCATGTCCGAGCTAGGTCCGGTCTACCCTCGAACTCGGACATCATCCGGTGCAGTCAGCACTTCGCATTTGGGCCACAGAACGAACCCGCTCTCGCGGGAGGGTGCGGCGGCGAGGTCGGGCGCATTGCGTCTGGCACAGTAATCATTTGATCGAACGCGGGTGACGGGCGGGCGCTCCGTCTTGAGGATCGAGGGGTCAAGCACTCCAACCTCTAGACAGGAGCCCCCAATGAGCGAGAAGCCCATCAGCCCGCTGCGCCAACGCATGCTCGAAGACATGAACATGCGCAGGTTGGTGCCCGATACGCAACGCGAGTACATCCGTGCCGTCAAGAGGCTCGCGACCTTTCTCGGCCGTTCCCCCGACACCGCGACCCCGGAAGAGCTGCGCGCGTTCCAGCTGCATCTGACCGAGAACGGTGCGCAACCACCGAGCATCAACGCGACCGTGACTGCACTGCGGTTCTTCTTCAAGGTGACGCTCGACCGGCCGGAGACGACGCGCCATCTCGTGTTCGTCTACGAACCGCGCAAGCTGCCACGCGTGCTCTCGCCCGAAGAGGTGTTGCGGCTGTTGGAGGCCGCACCCGGGCCCTGCGGGCATTCGAGGAGATTTGTATGCTCGACCAACTCAGCGGCGGCAGACTTGATCTCGGCATTGGCCGGGGCGCTGTCCCGCTTGAACTTTCCTTTTTTGGCATTTCGGCAGAACAGGCCCAGGACCGCTATAGCGAAGCAGCCGAGATCGTTCTTCAAGCGATGGAGACCGATACACTCAACCACGACGGCCGCTACTTCAAGCTGGACAACGTTCCGATTTCACTGTCGCCGTTCCAGAGACCCCATCCGCCCCTCTGGTACGGCACTACCAAGCCCGAGACAGCGCTTTTGGCCGCCGAGAAAAATATCAACATTGCGTGCATCGGCCAGAGTGTAGCGATCCGAACCATCACCGATGCGTATCGCTCTCGCTGGAATGCAACGTCGTCGGCCGAAAGCGACAGTATGCCTCTGTTGGGCATGGTGCGCACCATCGTCATCGCGGATAGTGATGCTGCAGCAGAGGCCCTCGCCGCGCCAGCCTATGCGCGTTGGTTGAAGACGTTTACACACCTCTCGCAGAGCCGCGGTTTGCCTGCTCCGCCCAACCTGCCAACGTCATTTGAGCAAGCTTCGGATGAAGGGCACTGCGTGGTCGGATCGGCCTCAACCGTGCATGATGCCTTGAAGAAACAGGTGGACGAGGCCGGTGTGACATACGTCATGTGCCACCTCGCTTTTGGCGACCTCCCGCTCGCTGCATCGCTCGATACGATCTCAGCCGTTCAGTCGAAGATCATGCCCGCCTTTGGCAAGGTTCAATTCGTCTAGCGCAGCAGCAGCGTCCGATTCTCTGTTAACCGCCAGCAGGATTGGATTTACGCCAGGCAATGTTCGCCAGCACTAACTCTCCGCGCAGAGTCGTCCGCGCACAAATCAACGAGGAACTGGGTGCAGAATTTCGTTGGCCTAATGGCTTTGATAGCCATAGCAGCGCTGCTGGTCTGGTCGGGCTTTTGCGCCTGGCAGGTTAGACATAGTTTCTTGAAATGGGGCGGCGTGGGCCTTGCGGCCGTGCTGGCTCTCGCAGTGACGTCCATCAGCGCACTCACGATCACGGGAATGATAAAGCAGCATACCCGCAGGGCCCCGGTACCGGACCTCAAGGTCGAGGCAACCCCCGAACGAATTGCGCGCGGCAAGGCGCTCGTCGATGGCTTCTGTAGCGCGTGCCATTCAAAGAGCGGCACGCTCACCGGAGGTCTCGACATAGGCAAGGATTTCCCGATTCCCATCGGGTCGTTCGTGTCCTCCAATCTGACGCCGACCGGAGCTTTGAAGCACTGGTCCGACGGCGAGATTTTTCGCGCGATCCGAAACGGGGTCGATGCTGAGGGGCACTGGTTGACTGTGATGTCGTACACCAACGCCGGCAAATTGAGCGACGACGATATCCAGGCCGTGATCGCCTTTATTCGAAGCCTGCCTGCCGCCGGCGCGCAGACGCCTGATCCTCCAGACCAGGTCAGCCTGCTTGGTGTGGTCATGTTGGGCGCCGGCATGCTGCCGAGTGGCAAGCCGGTTGTCACCAGTAGCGTCACGGCGCCGCCGAAGGGTCCGAACGTTCAATTTGGCGAATACATCCTGTCGTATCAGGATTGCCGTGAATGCCACGGCGAAAATCTCGCCGGCGGCGTTCCGGGCCAAATGGCGCCGCTGGGACCCGATCTCAATCTCGTTAAAGACTGGAAGCTCGCGGAATTCCTCGCCACGATGCGCACCGGTATCGATCCGAACGGCCATGAACTCAGCGAAAAAATGCCTTGGCGTCCGATCGGGCGCATGGATGACGACGAACTGGACGCCGTCTATGAATATCTGACGCATCGCCCCGATCCTGATGCACCCAACGTAACCAACACGAGCAATCATGATGATCGGAACCGGTGAACTCTCATTGGCGCACCGATATCGCGCGCCGCCGAAAAAACGGGGCGCATTATCTGCCCTCCGATCCTGGACGGACTGCACCATCAATATGGCCGGATTTGATTTACGATAGGCGCAGCCGGATGCTGGCTACGCATGGAGAAATACATGATGTACAGATATGCACTCGCAGCACTGGTGCTGAGCCGCATTGCGAATGCGACGGTCGCGCAAGCTGAGACCATCAAGCCAATAAAAGCTTCCAAGCACGATATCGTGGGTGCGACCTTCCTGCGAAAGGATGCCGTCCACGAAGACAAAGACGATAATGCAAGCACCGATGTGGTGACCTTCACATCATCGAACGCAGCGTTCCAGACCGGGGTTTACAAATCGGGCTCAGCCCATGAGGAGATAAAGGGCCCGCAAGGATTTCCATATAACGAGTTTCTGTATTTCAGTTCCGGCCGTGTCAGGTTGACCTCCTCGGACGGTTCGGTGATGCATGTCAACGCCGGAGAAGCCGTCACGCTTCCCAAAGGATGGACGGGGCATTTCGATACGCAAGGCTATACCAAGCTCTATGTCACCTATAACCCCGACGATGAAAAAAATAGTTTCAAGGTCGACGCCGATGCTCACGATTGTGCAAATCTCCACACCGGCAGACATTGCGGCGGCCCGCGATCTTGTCAGGGAGTTCACCGCCTGGGCGTTCACGCTGGAGCCCGACTCGAGGGATGCCCCGACCTTCCACGACCTTGAGAGTGAACTCGCAGCGCTTCCTGGGGATTACGAGCCGCCGACCGGCTGTTTCCTACTGGCGAGAGACGAGGGACATCCGGTCGGCTGCGTGGCGTTTCGTGCGCATAGCGACGACACGGTCGAGCTGAAGCGAATGTATGTGCGGCCGGATCAACGCGGGAAGCGGATCGGACAGGAACTGGTCGGCGCATTGGTCGCGGAAGCTCGGGAACAGAACAACCACCGCATCGTTCTGGACAGCCATCGCACCATGACAGGCGCCCACCGGATCTATCGCGCCGCCGGTTTCAGGGACGTCGCGGCGCCAGCGGGATTCCCCGAGCAATTCCTGTCCCGAGTCGTGTTCATGGAAATGGACCTCGGCTGAGAGCCAAAGTCCGCAAGCACAATTCGGACGGCCAACACGCGGCGCTGCCGTTCGATGCTCGCCATCAAGAGGACGTCGCGACATCTGTTAGTCTAATCTATTCGAATTTACCCGCCCCGGCGGGGAACCGCTGCCGGCCCACAAGCCCGGCGCCCACGTCGATTTTGTTCTTCCCGGCGGGATCGTCCGTCAATATTCTTTGACCGCCGCAGAATCCAACCCCACAAGCTACACCATCGGCGTAAAGTGCGAGCCAGCGAGCGGGGGCGGATCGCGCTACATGCACCAGGAGCTGCGGGTCGGGAAGTCTCTCGAGATTAGCGCCCCGCGCAACAATTTTCCGCTAGTCGAAAACGCGGGGCATAGCGTGCTATTGGCCGGTGGCATCGGTATCACTCCAATTTGGTGCATGGTGCGGTGGGCCGCAACTGGAAACTCTACTATGCCTGCCGTTCTCGTGCCGACACGGCTTTCCTGCGTTCCCCTGAAACGACGCCTAATGTGCATTTTCATTTCGCGGCCCAAGCTCGGTGGGCATGTCGTGACGGCTCGAGGATGGATAGACGCGATGGGCCGCCCGAGCGAGCTCGATCGCAGTTAGTTTTCCGAAGCCGGAGCCAGCCCCGGTTATCAGGACGACCTGTTCGGCCTGCATCGCGTCATGCCTCATTTCTTGCTTGTTTCAGAAAAAAGAGATGCGCATGCCAGCATGGCAAGCACCGCGCCGATCGTCGCGATCCCACTCCAACTAACTGATGCGAGAACCGGGGCTATGTACGAGCAGATCGCTCCGCCACCGAAAAGAATTGCCATGAACACGCTGTTGATCGCGCCTCGGCGGGCTGGGTCGAGCGCGTAGATTTCCCGTTGAGACACGACAAGATTGGCCTGGACGCCTGCATCTATGACAATCGCGCATATTGCCAGAACCCAGACAGGTATCGAAAACGCGGAGAGTATGAACATACACGCGGTTGCCAAGGACGCCCCGATAGAAACGGCGCGAGCCAAGCCGCGGTCCGCCCAGCGACCGGCCAGCGGAGCAATGAACGCGCCGCCGGCTCCCGCCAAGGCAAAGGCCGCGACGCCATCTAGCGTCAGCCCATATCCTGAAACGAGCCAAATGGGCACTGCGGTCCAGAACAGGTTAAATGAACCGAACAGAAGGGCCTGGCGAGCGGCTCGTCGCCGCAACGTGGGATGTTCTCGGAGCAACGATAAGTAGGCGCGAATCCCGTAAAGATAGCTATGTCGAGGCGTTGGCCGCCGAGCCGGAATAAGCAGAATCAATATTATGGCTACGACTGAAACACATAGTGCTGAGCCAAAATACAGATCCCGCCATCCGAACCGAGATGCGACAAATGCCGCGATCGGCCTCGACAAGAGAATGCCCAAGAGCAATCCTGCCATGACCAATCCCACCACTCGACCCCGACGCTCCGGGGCAGCGAAATGCGTCGCCAACGGTACGAGTATTTGTATGGTGGCCGACGAGACGCCAAGCAGCCCCGCACCGATCACAAACTGCGTGCTGTCGGATGAAATCGCCACGTAAATAAGCGCCAGGACGTTTGCGACAAGCGACCCGGCGACTAACAGTCGATTTTCGATATGATCGGCAAGCGGCACCAGTAGAATAAGGCCGAACACGTATCCGATTTGAGTAGCGCTGACGGCAAGGCCCCGGAGCTCAGGGGCAAGCGCGATAGAAGTGCCGATCTCAGATAGCAAGGGCTGCGCATAATAGTTGCCAGCGACCACCAAACCGCACGACAAAGCGATCGCAGTGGTTAGGAGTCCGGACCCTCGCGTAGATGGGGATGCATGCGACGAATCGTGAGAATGAGTCATGCGCCGACTTCCAGCGGAATTTTATCGGCCGCATGACCCAAGGCGCTCAGCTGGAGGCCCCCCTTTGCCTCGACCGGAGGGAATCGTCTATCCGCTACGATCCGCAATTCGCCGCGCTCGCGATTCTTTTGGTTCGTTGCCATGAAGCGACTGCCAATAATTGGGACATGTCACTCACGGTAAGGAAAAGGCAGCCATACTTGAAATCGATATGTGATATGCCTATACATCCATACGATGGATTTGCACGGTATCGATCTGAATTTGTTGGTTGCCTTCGACGCGCTAATGGCAGAGCGAAGTGTAACCCGCGCGGGCCTGCGCATCGGCCGAACCCAACCGGCCATGAGCGCCGCCCTTGCCCGGTTGCGCGACCTGTTGAAGGACGATCTTTTCGTTCGAGGGCAAAATGGCCTTCAGCCGACGCCGCGGGCGATCGACCTCGCGGATCCCCTTTCGCGGGCTCTCGCTGAAATTCAGAGTGCGCTCGATTATACGCAAACGTTCGTGCCGGAAACCTTCGAGGGCGTTTTCACACTCGGACTTTCCGATCATCCCGCATTCGTTGTTTTGCCGGCGCTTTTGACGCGCATCCGCAAGAGCGCCCCGGGCGTCACCTTGCACGTCCGGGGTTTTACCGCGCGGGACAGTGCGGTGCGGCTTTTGGATGCAGGCGAGATAGACGCGGCGATCGGAGTTCCCGCCCAAGCCAGCGGTCGTATTATGGCAGAAGCCTTGTTCGAGGAGCCGTTTGTTTGTGTGGTGCGCAAAAACCATCCTGTTGCTTCGCGCAAGTTCAACCTTCAGGCCTATCTATCGCTCTCTCATTTGCTTGTTTCGCCGGAGGGCGACCGTTTTGGCCAGGTGGACTCGAAGCTGGCTGAAATGGGTTTGCGGCGAAATCTAGTTGTCACCCTTCCCCATATGTATTCGGCGCCGGAAATAATCGTGCGTTCCGACCTTGTCGCTACACTGATGGCGGGAGTTGTCGAAACATCGGCCTGCAAACGTGATTTAGCCGTGCTCGCGCCACCACTTGCACTGGAACCCGCACCATTCGTCCTTACGTGGCATCGCCGAAATGACGTTCATCCGGCGCAGCGATGGCTTCGACAAGTCATATCCGAAGTGTCGCGAGACTACGTCAAACAAAGAGCGAAGCATATTGGGTCGGCGACGCGCGCCAAAACGGTATCGAAACAATCGGCGCTGCTGAAGATACGCCGCTAAATACAGAAATCGGCGCATCAATATCGACCGGACGTATGCGCCGCCATATCAACTTTCGATTACCGAACTGCCTCCTCGCTAAGTATCTTGACGTTCGCGCGGCAGCGTTTGGATGCTGGGTCGCGCATAGAAATCGCACGGGCAAATGCCGTGCTTCAGCGGGATACAATCATGAAAACAAGTCTGTCAGCGGCCGCCGTTATCGCGACACTCACGATCGCCACAGCGCACGCGGAAACAACGATTCCCCATATTGCCGACGTTTCGCACGCCGAAACGGCGACGGCGGATTTCTTCTATCGTTTCTTCACGGCCAAATCCCAGAAGAACCTCAAGAAAACGATGGCGTTTTTCTCGAAAGATCTCAAAACCTACACAGATGCGACGCTGGGATGGGGTCTCGACGGATTCGACGCCGTGAATGGCATATTCGCGAAATACATGCCGACGTGGCCGGAAGCGGGCATGTCATATCCTACAAAGGTTTTGGGCGGTAACGGGAGCGCGCTCGTCCAATTTACCGACACGCCGGAGTTGTTCGGTGGCGAACTCAGAATCCTCGGTGCGGTCGATATCGTCGATGGCAAGATCGTCCGCTGGGTCGACTACTGGGACGCCGGCAGCTTCGACAAGGCCCTCTATCAGCAGATTAAGACACCTGCGGATCACTTTCCCTACGAATACGCGGAAAACGTGGTTGGCGAGCATGCATCGCCCAAGATCCAGGACGTCGCGAAGCGGTTGAACGCTGCGCTGAATTCCCCAAAGCCCGGCGATGCGGCGTCCCTCTTCGCGAGTGACGGCGTGCTGGAGGATGCGGCGCTCAGAATACAAGTTCTCGGCCGCGCCGCCATCGGCCGGTACTTCAGCCGCACTGCGCAGGACATTCCCTATGGGCTTGGCTCAAAGCCACGGCATGTCGTCGGCAACGACCGAGGAGGCGGCTTGGAATGGATCGCGGATCCTAAAAAGGGGGTGCGTGTTGGTGTGAGTGCCCTGACGCTCAACTCCGCCGGCCTTATCGAGAAGATGACTTCGGTCTACGACACGAGGCTTCTGGACAAGGCGGCGGTCTCCAAACTCGTCGACTTTGTCAGAGAGCCCTAATCGCGCTCTATCTATTGGGGATGAACATGTCGAATTCGCAAGTAGCGATTGTAACGGGTGGCGCGCGTGGCATTGGAAAATGCCATCAGCCTCAGGCTGGCACGTCAAGGGGTCAAGGGCTACTCCGACCAACCACTCGCGAAGCTCATCGAGATGCCTGAGAGGTCGCCTGGCACCGGCGAGGTGCGCGTACGGGTCACGGCGGCGGCGCTGAACCCTCTGGATGCCAAGCTCACACAGGGGCACATGCAGCAGGCCACGCTGGATCGACTCGCCAAGCTCGCCGCTAATTCCGAGCTCGGCGTCGAGACCGCCGGGAGCTTCCCTATCGAACAGGCGCCGACGACCTTCAGGGCCTTCGTTGCCGGCACGCTGCCCGGCAAACACATCATGCAAGGAGAGGACAAATGACCACGACGGCAAATGATAAGACCGTTCTCGTAACGGGAGCATCGCGCGGAATCGGCGCGGCGATTGCCAAGCAGTTGGCGGGCATCGGGATGAATGTCATTATCAACTATGCGTCTGACGAGGGCGCGGCCAATGAAGTGGTAAGGAGTATCACCGCTGCTGGCGGGGTAGCGATCGCAGTCAAGGGCGACGTATCGAAGTCCGACCAATTTGCCCACCTGTTTGACCAAGCCGAGTTGCGTTTCGGCGGCCTCGACATGCTGGTCAACAACGCGGGGCAGATGAGTCCGATGCCTATTGCCGACGTTGACGAGGAAAAGTTTGACCGGCTGTTCGCCATCAACGTGCGTGGGGTGCTGAACGGATGCAAGCTGGCTGCGAAGCGGCTCCGGGACGGCGGCCGCATCGTCAACATCTCGACCAGCGTCATCGGTATGTCTCCTCCGGGATATGGTCCCTACTGCGCCACTAAAGCCGCTGTGGAGGCCCTCACTCGTAGTCTTTGCAAGGAGGTGGGCCAGCGCGGCATCCGGGTGAACGCCGTTGCGCCGGGTCCGACCGACACCGAGCTGCTCAGCAGCGCCAACAGCGAGGATCGCATGAAGATGTATGTTTCGATGACCCCACTAGGACGTCTTGGACAGGCCGAGGACATTGCCAGCGTGGTCGTCTTCCTCGCCACCGACGAGGCCGGCTGGGTCAACGGCCAAACCATTCGCGTGAACGGAGGCATGGTAGCATGAACGGGCTCCGACCCGGTGCAGGCCGTTCGCTAGTTTCAAGTTCCCTTAAGGCAGTGAACGAGACGCAGAAGGAAGAAGTCCTCCACAAGACGACCGATATCCGTTTGATCCTTTATTCGGATGGCTCGCGAAAAATCGTCATGGCCGCATGACGACCGGGCGCTGATGGCGGTTTGTCATTTGCGCCGACGCTCCGTTCAAATCCCTCTCCTCCTCATTACCCGAAAGCCAAGATGTCCGTAGAAAGCTCGATCGCTGCGCCAGGTACTTCTTCAAACGTCACTTCAAGAGTTACCTGGGAAGAAAAGAAGGTCCTGACCGCGACTTTGGTCGGCACCACCATCGAATGGTACGATTTCTTCGTCTATGCCCAGGCGGCCGGATTGGCCTTCGTGCCGCTGTTCTTCTCGCCGATGACCCATAACAATCCGCTGCTGGCGCAGATCATCTCGTTCGCCACCATCGGGCTGTCGTTCCTGTTCCGGCCGCTTGGGGCGATCATCAGCGGCCACATGGGCGACCGGTTCGGTCGCCGCGGCGTGCTGGTGATGACGCTGATCCTGATGGGCACCGCAACGGCGCTGATCGGCCTGCTGCCGACCTATGCGCAGATCGGCGCATGGGCGCCCGCACTCCTGATGTTCCTGCGCATACTCCAGGGCTTTTCGGCCGGTGGCGAATGGGGCGGCGCGGCGCTGATGTCGGTGGAATATGCGCCGGTCAACCGGCGCAGCTTCTTCGGCTCGTTCCCGCAGATCGGCACGCCGCTCGGCATGATTCTCGCGACTGGCGTATTGTGGGCGATGACGGCGGCGCTCGGCAAGCAGGCGATGGCGGAATGGGGCTGGCGGCTTCCATTCCTGTTCTCGATCGTGCTGATCGTGATCGGCGCGGTGATCCGCCGCTCGGTCGAGGAGTCGCCCGTCTTCAGGGCGATGCACCAGCGCCGCAAGGAATCCTCCGCGCCATTGCGCGAGCTGTTCCGGCACCACAGTGGCAGGATTTTCCGCACCGCCCTGACCTTCATGGCCAATAACGCCGCCGGATACATTCTGATCGCTTTCATCATCAGCTATGGCCTCAACACACTGAAGATGCCATCGGACCAATTGCTGCTGGTCAGCACATTGGCGGCGATCAGCTGGTTTGCGTTCATGCTCTTGGGCGGCCTGATGGGCGACTGGATCGGGCGGGTGCGCAGCTTCCAGATCGGCTACGCGATCATGGCGGTGTGGGCGATCCCAATGTGGTTCCTGATCGATTCAAAGTGCATGGCGCTGTTTTTCGTCGGAGCGCTGGGCCTGACGATCGGGCTCGGCCTTTCCTATGGCCCGCAAGCCGCGCTCTACGCCGAGCTGTTCCCGGCCGAAATCCGCTACTCGGGCGTCTCCGTCAGTTATGCGCTCGGCGCCATTCTCGGCGGCGCCTTTGCGCCGGCGATCGCGCAATGGATCATCGGAACCTACGGCGAGTCCTGGCTGGTCGGCCTCTACATCGCGGTTCTCTCGGTGATATCGCTGATTGCCGTCTCCACGATCAAGGACCCCAAAGGCGTGGACCTCAACGTCCACGACCATGGCGCCAGCTAAAGCCTTCCCGGCCTTGTCTGAATCGCAGATTCCCAAATCAGGTGGGCTCTGATTCTAGCTTCCTGCTGGGACGGACGCCAGTATGGGTGGCGCGAGCATATTTACTGGATCTGCGTGAGCGTGTTGGTGGAATGGGCAACCGCGTAGGATCGCGCAATTTCAACGACCGACTCTCCAGCCTCTCGCCGCGAAATTGCCTCGCGACGCTGATGCGGGGTCAGCTTGGGCCGACGGCCACGGCGGACGCCGCGCGCTTTGCTCGCTCACGTCCCTCGCTTGTCCGGCTGTGAATCAGTTCACGTTCGAATTCGGCTAAGCCGCCGAGAACCGTGACCATCAGTCGCCCATGTGTATCGCGGAGCGACCGGAACCCTGCACCAGTCTCGTTGAGGGCCACCAGCGTGTTGAGTAAATCGCGCGTCGACCGCGAGGCGCGTCACGATCAGCACATCACCCACAGCAAGAGCTTCGATCGCGCGCCGTAACTGGATGCGGTCAGTGACGGCGCCGCTGATTTTTTCCTGAAACACGAGCCTGAGCACCGACTACTCTCGGCGAGCAGCTCAATAGCAGCTTCACGACTCGTTGGTATCAACTTTGCATATGTGATATTGTCTCAATGGTGTGCATGTCGATGCACGGCGTGCGCATATTCGTTGAACCAGTTTTTTAAAGAGGACGACATGGCCAAGAAAGCGAAGAAGGCAAAGAAGACCACGAAGGCAGCCACCAAGAAGGTGGCAAAGAAGACTTCCAAGAAAAAGAAGTAGCCGTATCCACGACCGACAAATTGCCGCCTCCAGGTCGCAGCGTGGACACAAGCGACAACTCCTAGGGATCTGAAATGTCCTTTGCAGTCGTCCCGTATCGCGGCAAGGCATGATGAGGCTGGACCTTTGCTCAGGTTACTGATGCGTAAAGGTCCAGTTTTTCGTTTGGCCGGCACTACAGTGCGCGGCGGGAGGTTCGTTGATCTGCCGCCGCGTCGCTCGGAGACTGGCGTGAATCCCAACTCCGCCCCCGCAACGCAGTGGTGATCGAACCTCGTCTCCGCGCGGTGTCTCCCAAAAACGGGAATATTCGGCGCACAGGCCGGAGACTATCGGCAAACCGGCCTCGGATTTCGCAAGATCGGGGGTCTGGAGACAGTCCGCCAGCGTGCGAAAGCCCGCCGTTGGCGGGCCTTTCTCTGACAGTTACGGCCACTCGTGGGGACGCTTGGACTGATTGGCTGGCGACGCAGTGCTGATCGCACCTGTCTCCGGGCAGATTCCCTGCTAACAAGGAATTTTACAGGGAATTTTGCGATTCTGGGAGTTGAAGCGGATTTTTCAGAGCAAGAAGCCGCTGTGCCGCAGCGACTTTTCGAGCAATTCCCTACGCAAACTAGCAGGGAAGATATTTCGGGGAACGGGGAATATTTCACCCAGAACAGGGAATTCTGCCTGCTGAATTGCAAAACGGCGATTGCCGCCGCGCAGACGGGTGCGGCGAGAACTCATCCTGCCCATTCGGGTAGTTCCCGAACGCGTTCGAAATTCCCAGATTAGGGTCAACCAACTGGAGTTTCGCTATGACCGACCCGAGTGCAACCAACCTTTCTTTGCTCTCTTCCGCCGTCGCCGGCGTCGTCGCCCGGGCGACCCCCGCAATCGTCTCCGTACACTCACACCGCTCGCGCGCATCGGGCTTCGTTTGGAAACCTAATTTCGTCGTCACCGCCGACGAGGCCTTGGCGGACGAGGGCGAGATCTCGATCGAGCTTTCGGATGGAACCGTTCGGCCGGGCAAGATCGCGGGACGCGATCACACGACCGACGTCGCCCTGCTGCGGATCGACGCCAAGGATAGCGCCAAGGATATCGCGCCGATCAAGATTTCGCCCGGCGTGCCAATGCTCGGTTCGCTCTCGGTCGTCGTTGCCGCGGAGCGTGGCGTACCTGCGGCAGCGCTCGGGACGGTGTCGTTAGTGGGCGGCCGCTGGCGCAGCCTTCGCGGCGGCGAAATCGACGCCAGGATCGAGCTCGATGTTCGATTGCGGCACAGCCATCAAGGCGGTCTCGTGCTGGATGCGTCGGGCGACGCCATCGGTATGGCGGTGCTCGGGCCACGACGCGTCATCGTTATCCCGGCGGCGACGATCGAACGTGTCGCTGGCAGGCTCGAAACCCACGGTAGGATAGCACGTGGCTATCTCGGGGTCGGCCTTCAGGCCGTCAAGCTCGACGATGGCGTCGGCGCGATGGTGATGAACGTCGACAAGTCGGGTCCATCGGCTGCCGCCGGCATCCGTCAAGGTGACGTGATTGTGGGCTGGAACGACGACAAGATCTCTGGCGTACGATCGCTGTTGCAAGCACTTGGCCCCGATAGCGTGGGGTCGGTCGCGGAGGTAACGGTCCGTCGCGCAGGCGAGCCGGTGCGGTTCAAGCTGACGATCGGCGAGAGGCCGGAAACGTGAGCGAGGAGCCCTCGCCGGCTATCGTCGTCGCCCTCGAGATCGACGATCCCGCGCTCGCGGACCGAATGGCCTCACTGCTCGGCGGCGTCGCCGGTCTCCGCCTCGCGGCGCCGGGAGAAGCGGCGGCAATCACCGTCGTGTCGCGCAATCGGCAAAGCAGCGCCGAACTACACGGTTTCGATCTTACGCCGAGAGAGCTCGACGTGCTCACGCTGCTGGCCGAAGGCGCATCGAACAAGACAATTGCGAAACAGCTCGGGATTTCGGTCCATACCGCCAAGTTCCACGTTGGCTCACTTCTTGACAAGCTTGATGCAACCGGTCGCACCGACGCTGTGGCGCACGCGGCGCGACGCGGCGTCATCAACCTGTAACGATTGAACCCACAGAATCAGGGCGGCGCGAGCGGCGATCAGGATTTCCGTCATGGTCCTCCTCGACTGTGTGCATGAGCGGCCATTGAACCGGATTTGAGGCGCGCGCTCGCCAAGCCGCGCTTTCGTTGGTTACGATCCAGGTAATCCAGCACGCCGCTGCAGTTCTGAGCGTTACCTCAACGCGCGCTGAAGGTGAGGCCGGCGCGCTCCTTCAGACGCCTGCGCAACGCCGGACCCATCAGCGCGCCCGGCGTCCAGGTGCCGCCCTCGCCCTGAACGTCGCGCACGAGGCAGAGAGCGCTCTCGGCGATCATCTTGCTGGTCGAGCCGTAGCCCGGATCGCGGTCGCCCGTGACTACCGCCTCGACCCGTCCGCCATCCGGCAGTTCGCCCAGGAAGAGGATGTCGTAGAAGCCCTTCTCGCGCTGTTCCCGAGTCGGGCCTGCGCCGGGTTTGAGACCGCCGGTCCCGAACAAGGAAACCATCGTGGCGAACGTCTCGGTCGTCACGCGAGCGATTTCCCCAAATCCCGGCGCGACCATCATCTCGTCGTAAACGAAGTCCGTGCCGTAGGGATGACCCAACAGGAAATTCGTGCGGTGCACGTTCTTGGTGTTGATCGGCGCCATTGGGAACGGCACGAGCCACACGTTCATGCTCGGGTCGTATTTGGGGATGAGGCCCGACGGCTGGGACGGCCCGGCGAACCCCGGTGTCAACGCGAAGGGATCGGTCAGCAGCCGGATCAGGGCCGGGTCGCGCGCGGCGGCGGCCAATGTCGCCTGAGCGCTCGCCGCGGTGCCGCCAGACATGCCGCCTTTCACCTTGCGCAGGCGGGCTTTGACCCGCCGCGCCGGGCGTCCGAATTTCTCGCGCGCCTTCTCCTGCAACGTGACCACGCCGAGATCGAACGGGATGGAATCGAAGCCGCAGGAGAAGACGATGCGCGCGCCGGTCCGTTTCGCCTCTTCGTGATGGGCGTCGATCATGCGCCGCATCCAAGCCGGCTCGCCGCACAGATCAACATAGGCCGTGCCCGTGGCCACACAGGCGGCCACAAGCTCGGGGCCGTGGAGCTGATAAGGCCCGACCGCCGTGATGATCACGGCCGCACGCTCGCACATCGAACGCAGGCTGGCCGGCTCGGCGGCATCCGCCTTAACCAAAGGCAAATCGCCCGGTGCGCCGATGTCGGCACGCACCTTCTGGAGCTTGTCGGTCGAGCGTCCCGCGATCGCCCACGACGGAGCATCGTCGCCGCGATAGGACGTCGCCAGATATTCGGCGATGAGACGGCCGGTGTAACCCGTCGCGCCATAGACGATGAGGTCGAATTCCCGCTTCACGACGTTGGTCCTCCTCGAGACCCGGGAGAGCTATCTTCAGATCCGTGTGCAATCGCTCTGTACGCTTCGCGGCGCCAGGGGCCACGCAACATTCGCTACCAGTTGGGCGGTACCCCTTACTCGGACCGGTCTTCCACCGGCTGGATCGCGCCAGCTTGCCTAGCGCACTCATTCGATCACCTCGTCGGCGCGGGCGAGCAGCGGCTAAGAGGTGGGGGATGCCAGGCCATTTTGCGCTGTCGTGGAGCCCGGCGAGGACACGAGGACGCTCAGCACGAGCAGCAAGTGCCATTTGAGGGTCCGCTGCTTCATTGAACCGTCCCATCGCGTTTGACGGAGGATACCACAGTTCCCGCCTTGGGGCGCGCAACGTCCGGTTAGGGTCAGAAGCGCCGTTTTGATCGCGTGCCAACCGCTTCCGGTCTGCCCCGATAAACCGACATTGTCGGTATCAGCCGGGAGGTCTTAAAGGTGCCAATAGGCGACATGGCCAGCGTCATTCGATGACCTCGTCAGCGAGCGCGAGCAGCGTGGGCGGCGGTGTCAGTCCGAGCAATTTGGCGGTCTTGAGATTGATGATGAAACTGAACTTGGTCGGCGCTTGCACCGGGAGATCGGCCGGGCTTTCTCCCTTCAGGATGCGATCGACGTATTCGGCCGAGCGCCGAAATACATCCGCCGACTCGGGTCCGTACGCCATCAGGCCGCCCTCCATGACAAATTGCCGATAGATGGAAATCGCGGGCAGCCGGAGACGCTCGGTTAATCCCGCAATCGCTCGGTCGTGGATGATGTTGAAGGGGCCCGCCGGAGAGATCAAGCTGCCGCCCGCTTCCTGCGCAATGGATTTGATCAAGCCTTCGAGTTCGGCCGCGTCACGAACCGGCAACCCCTTCAGTTTCAACGGCATCGGCGACGGGGCGGTTTCAATCGAACGCAAATAGGGGACATAATAGGGAGTGGTATCTGGATTGAAGAGGAGCGCCGTCTGGCTCAAGCCGGGCGCGATCTGCTTGAGAAGCTCCAGCCATTTCCCGATAAGTGACAGCTCCATGAAGATGAAGCCGGTGATATTACCGCCGGGTCTCGCCATACTCGCGACGTGCCCCAAACCGACGGGATCGTTGGACAACACGAAAACAATCGGGATCGATCGCGTCGCTTGATGCAGTGCTTCGACGAACGGCGTTCCGTTGGCGACGATGAGGTCGGGCGCCAGCTTCACCATCTCCGCCGCAAAAGTCCGGACGCTGTCGATGCCGCCGTCCGCCCAGCGATCCTCGATCCGGATGTTGCGACCGTCGATCCAGCCGAGCTTCTGCAGGCCTTCCCGGAGCGCGGCGATGCGCGCCTGTCCCTCCGGCTCCTCTTTGGCAACGCCCATCAGCACCCCGATGCGCCGAATCCGGTCCGGCTGTTGCGCGCCCACGGCGAGTGGCCATGTTACCGCTGCGCATCCGAGAAGCGTAATTAACTCGCGCCGTTTCATGTCCGATCCCAAGCTCAGGAGACAGCATTGTATCGGCTGAAACGAGCACTTTGATAGGGGCAGATATCGGCTTCGGCCGCAGGTTTGCCGGGTGCGGCTAATGTCGCTGATGGGTCAAAAACTGACTTCGGCCCGAGCATCTGGCACTTCCGCTCTACCCCGACTACGGACATTCGGGGGCGGGGTCGGCATGTCCGCTGAGTGCCAGAAGCAGTCGTCATTCGTGGCAAGGATTTATTAATAGTGCCACTCGCTCGACGTGTAGTTTGTGCCTAAAGCGACTATATCACGAGGAAGATGAGCCTCCGCCTGTTAATCTAGCAAGTGACGCCATCACTCATTTTGAACAAGGCACTTAATGGGCCCTCTCTTTGCAATTGCCGGTGTCATTGCCTTCGTCTGGTGCGCAGTGAAATGCGAGGTCACCGCGCGCGCTTTGCAGGATCGTCTTCCTCCACAATTTCAGGACCCGCTGATGTCGCGCTATGCTTTTGGCGTCTATGCGCTACACCCTTCGACGCCATTAATGCTGCAAGCAGATTACTTGAGTGCTGGCGCAGGCGCAGTTGTGGCGATACTTTGCCTTTCGCTCTCGTGTTTCTTATTCAGTCATCCCGAAGGTGGTGTTCTCGCATTGGTTGGTTTTGGTGTGGGCGCTGTCAACTTGTTCAAATCTTGGAAGACCTACAAGGAAAATTGTGGTCGTCTGCCAGGCAGCACCCAGCGAAATTGAGAAGTCGGATCTCCCCGGCCGAACTGTTCAGAATGCTGCCGGATCGACGAATGTCCGTTCTGGGTGTGCGCCGTGAAAAGGCGGCGCTTTCCAGTGGGTGCAAGCCCCACCCGGCAACCGCTCCAGCCGGAAGCAATCGGGGCAGTCATGGAGGTAACGAAGTGGCTGAAGCCTTCAATTAGCGTGTCACGAATTGGTGACAGCGCGAGTGTGCAGGCCGTAACGCGAGTGAACGCCGAGCAAGCCTCGAAAAGGACAATGCGCAGGCCGACCCGACGACCCTTTCGGGGAAGGCTGATACGACTGGGTGAAGTGAGCGAAGCAGTACGCCCAGACGCTGCGCCGGGGTAGTGGCGACAGCATGTACACAAGGAAAGCGTACGAAACACGGGAAGCCCCAAAGCGTGGTCAGCGAGGACCAACCGGAAGCCCGTGAGGGACAGGCCGGGCGCCTTGGGGTGGCGGAGAGGTTCGTAGTACCGCTAAAGCCGGGTAACTCCGGTGGAGGGAAGGGACCTCAGTTCAAGACAGACGCAATACGTGGCGAAGGACCTGGAGATTGGGCAACCTATCAACTCCGAGGAGTGTTCAGAAACTGCAGACGGCGTTGCACGCGAAAGCGAAGGCGTGAAGTCTTGTCCGAGAGCCGGATGCGGGAGATCTGCCTGTCCGGTTCGATGAGCGGGATGTGGAAACGGAGTCACGGCTGAACCACTAAGGCACCGCCAGACGAAAGAGGCGGCAACAGATATGTTCTACCTAAAGCCACCGCGCCACATCTCGACTCTACCATTCGCGTCGGTTTTGCCATGTCCGCGTCATGTCCGCTTACCCCCCGATAGCGACCGATAGCGACCGAACAGCGGACATCGCGGGAGGTCTCAAATGTGCCAAAAGGCGACCTTCTGGAATAGCTCCCATTTCCGATTCGGTGCCGAACAGACCGATTGTCACGGCGAGCCGACCTATTGCGGACAGGGCCTTATCCCAGCGCATCGCGTTCACACGCCAGCACTTTGGGACGGCGCAAAAACCGCGCCGGAGGAATCGATTGTGTGACGTGGTTTGATCACACGCATAAGCGCAGCGGACCCG
The DNA here is from genome assembly GCF_031202265.1 of Bradyrhizobium sp. Ash2021. Classification (NCBI taxonomy): domain Bacteria; kingdom Pseudomonadati; phylum Pseudomonadota; class Alphaproteobacteria; order Hyphomicrobiales; family Nitrobacteraceae; genus Bradyrhizobium; species Bradyrhizobium sp. Ash2021. Next base: position 230,546 of record NZ_CP100605.1, read on the forward strand.
CACGCCGCCTCAGTTGCAGACCATTGACCGTGCGGTGGGATTTGCATTTCCTCCCGGTCCCGGTCCATTCCCTGCGGCCAGCGAGCAACCCTTGGGCACCGGTCGGCAGCCTTGAGCATCGCATACGATCTGGCCCGATGCTTGTGGCTTAGATGGCGTTGCATCCAACTTCACGCGGTCCTTTTGGTTGCCCTTCTCCTCCCGCATCGCTGATGGCCTTTTGGCTTCAACCTTCTTGCACACTCCATCTTCACCAAATTGATAGCCCACGCGGCACTTGATGCGCACGCATTGGCCACCGTCGGCTCGGAAACCGGTTTCGCATATCAGCGGACATACACGTTCAGTCTTTCCCTTCACCGCATCGAGCGCGTCAACATTGGCCGCTTTGACATCCAGCTTCAGCCCCGCGTGCTTGTTGAACAGGTCAAGCGACCGCTGCGATGCGGCATTCCAGTCGCCATCAACGGAACCGGTGTTGCAGCCGACCCGGCGCAATTCGGATTGGAGTGAGCGAGGGAGATCGACCGCTATCGGCTGCTCGGATTTGGAATCGGTCGGTGAAAGTGCAGTAAGTTTCTCTTCCTTGGCTTTCCTGTCGGCAGCCGCTTTTTCATCTGCAGCCAGCTTTGCAGCCTCGGCGGCTTTGGCGCGTTCGGCCTCAGCTTGAGTCTTGGCGGCCTTCGCAGCTTCGGCGGTCTTGTCTTCCTCGGCGGCTTTGGTGAGGGCAGCCGCCTTGGCGCGTTCGGCCTCGGCCACCTTCGCTTCTTGGGCCTTCTTGGCGAGTTCGGCCGCGACGCGGGCCTTCTCCGTCGCTTTCGCTTCCTCGGCAGCCTTGGCCTGCGCGGCGGCTTTGGCGCCTTCAATCGCCAGCCGGGTCTGTTCTTCCTGCGCAGCCTTGGCCTTGCTGGTGGCCTCTATACGCGCCGCTTCCGCCGCCAGCTTGTCACGTTGTGCCTTGGCGAGCGCGGTAAAGAAGCCAGACGGATATTTTTCTATGAAGGCATCCCAAACGGGTTTGGTACCGACCTGCAGAGCAAATTCGTAGTTGCGTTGCATGGTTGCGTCTTGGTCGGTAGGTGCAGCCATTGTCGGCGCAGGTGCGGCAGGCACCAACGTCACATCGTTGCCGCCCAGCGATCCGTAAACGAATGGCTCCTGCGCGTTGTTGGTCGCCTTCAACACGTCGTCGCGCACAAAACCGAATGCCTTGCGCAGATCGAGGCCGGGTTTGGCCAGATGGTTCACCAGTGCGGTCGCGAACGGACTATTCTTGCTGTCGCCGTCCGACGCCGTTGAGCCTGCTTTAGCCGCGAATGCAATCATGGTGTTCGGGCTGGATGGCTCAACCTTAGCAAGCCCGCGACCGATAGCGCGCGATCCCAATGTCCGCTTCATGCTCTTGGCAAACGGATTGTCCCGGCATGCATCGAGTATGACCAGCCGAAGTTGCCTGGCGGGTTCCGCTGCCACCAAAACACGGTCGAGCGCGAACGTCTCGTCGAGCACATCGGTGTCGGTTTCAAGCGTAGCATCGACCGGAATGAGATAGTTATTGCCGTCGAGTTCGATGCCATGTCCGGCGTAGTAGATCACGGCAACATCGGCATCCCGGGTCTTGCTGCCGAAGTCACGCAAGGCGCGACGCATGTCGGCCGCTTTGAGGTCGTAACGGGTTTCCACGCTATCGAAACCGGCCCTCTTGAGCATCGCGGCGATAGCCGCAGCATCGTTCGCGGGGTTCGTAAGACGAGCTACGTTTTGATATCCGGAATTGCCAATAACGAGCGCCACTCGCTTCTCGGCAAATGCGGGCTCGCTCAAGAGCCAGATCGAGAAGATCGATAAAACAATAGCTCCAAGCGCCCGCATCGAAATCCTATCCAAGGCAATAGATACAACCCTATCACCGAGTCTCATGTTCGCAATGAGCGGCTTCCTGTCTATGACCAAGGTCACAATAACCTGTGGCGAACCGAAAAATGTCCGGGTCGGGGCCAGGAGGAGACATCCCGCATCATGTTCGGTGTGCACTTCGGCCTTAGCCAGGGTTTCGCTGCGCGCGCCAACGCTGCGAGCCCCTCGGGGATGTGGTTTCCCGAACAGAGCGAACTGCGGCGCGAGCGTTTCGTCACGATGATCGTCACTCCGCAGCCATCCTGATCATTGTTGCAGGCGCTCCAATTGCGATCAATCAGCCGCGGCGCTACTCGGTTTCGCCGGAGATTCGCAACACCGTACAATGAGCCGTCTTGATTGCCGCCAAGCGCTAAAAATGGGACAGGATGGCGGACTATCTTTGAGATCGGAGTCGAGCGAGCTTGTCAGTTGAGTGTCGCTCTCGCCGTTGATATCCTTCTTTCGCGTCCAAGTTGACACCGCCCTATCTGTCCAGAAGGGGGAATAGCATGGCGCAAAATCAAATCGGGAACAACACGACGGCGTCCAGCCCGTTGGTCACCGCGGGCGACGTGGTCTACTTTCGAGGGACGGACGACAAGCTCTGGAAAGTCAATGGCGATGGCACGGCCAGACGCAGATCGGCACCAACAAGACCAAGTCGACGCCGTTTGTCTTCGCCGACCCGGTCACCGGAGAGTGGGTCTATTTCCAGGGCACTAACGATAAATTGTGGAAGGTCAGAGGCGACAGCGCCGGCACCAGCCTGACGCAGATCGGCACCAACAAGACCAAGTCGACGCCGTTCGTTACCTTCGACAGCAGCACCGGCGACGTCTGGGTCTATTTTCAGGGTACCGATGACAAGCTGTGGAAGGTCAGAGGCGACGGCGCCGGCACCGGCCTGACGCAGATCGGCACCAACAAGACCAAATCGACCCCGTTCGTCTTCGCTGACCCGGTCACCGGAGAGTGGGTTTATTTCCAGGGCACCGACGACAAGTTGTGGAAGGTCAGAGGCGACAGCGCCGGCACCAGTCTGACGCAGATCGGCACCAACAAAACCAAATCGATGCCGTTCGTTACCTTCGACAGCAGCACCAGCGACGTCTGGGTCTACTTCCAAGGTACGGACGACAGGCTGTGGAAAGTCAAAAGCGATAGCGCCGGCACTGCCTTGTTGAACATCGGCGGCAACAAGACCAAATCGCCCCCCTTCGTGACCGTCGACGGTTGGGTGTACTTTCAGGGCACCGATGACAGGTTGTTGAAAGTTTTCAACGATGGGACCCAAGGATCTCAACTCGACGGCAACACCACCGCATCGACCCCGAAAGTGAAACGAATCGGACTCGCCGATGCCACTGTGGAAGAGTGGGTGTACTTCCAAGGCACAGACGACAAGCTGTGGCGATACTTCCAGTTATTAGGAGGAAAACAGGCGGAGTTCACAGCGAGACAGAACGGCTGGCATTTCAACAATGAGTTTGTCAACAAGCTGTTTGGTGGTCTCCTCGAAACGCAGGGACTCTGCGGCGGAATGGCCTACTCGGCCCTGGATTACTATTTCTCCGATCTGCCCATACCGACACACCGGCAGGGAGACGAGCTATGGCCCAAAGTTGGTGACGGCGTGAATCGGGAAGGCGGCATATCGTGGGGGTGTTCAACGCCTCCACTTCTCCACCAAAGGAGCGATATGCCGTGTCTAAGGATACCGTCGTAAAACTGATTCAGCCAGGAACTTTCAGCGACCAACTCACCGACATTTTGCGCGATGGGGCGCGTGCCCTTCTCGCCCAGGCGGTGGAGGCCGAGGTCGCCGGGTTTCTTTCCAAGCATGCCGATTTGAAGACCGAGGATGGCCACCAACGCGTGGTGCGCCACGGTCATCTGCCCGAGCGCGAGGTGATGACGGGCATCGGCGCGGTCCCGGTGCGCCAGCCCCGCGTGCGCGATCGCGAGGCCGCAGCCGGCGATCCCCGCCGCATCCGCTTCTCGCCATCGATCTTGCCGCCCTATATGCGCCGCTCGAAGTCGATCGAGACGCTGCTACCGATCCTCTACCTGAAGGGCATCTCGACCGGCGATTTCTCGGACGCTCTGGCGGCCTTGCTCGGCAAGGATGCGCCCGGCCTCTCGGCCAGCGCCATCGGCCGCCTGAAGGACGGCTGGCAGGATGATCATGCCCAGTGGCGCAAGCGTGATTTGTCGGGCAAGCGCTACGTGTACGTCTGGGCGGACGGCATCCACCTCGAGGCGCGGCTGGAAGATGAAAAGCAGTGCATCCTGGTGCTGATCGGCGCGACGCCCGAGGGCAAGAAAGAGCTCGTCGGGTTCACCGATGGCGCTCGGGAAAGTGCGCAGGATTGGCGCGATCTGCTGCTGGATCTGAAGCGATGCGGGCTCGATGCCCGGCCCGAGCTGATGATCGCCGACGGCGCGCTCGGCTTCTGGAAAGCGGCCGGCGAGGTCTGGCCGAAAGCACGCGAGCAGCGCTGTTGGGTGCACAAGACGGCGAACGTGCTGGGCAAATTACCCAAGAGTGTGCAACCAAAGGCCAAGCGGGCGCTGCAGGAAATCTGGATGGCCGAGACCAAGGCCAATGCCGAAGTCGCCTTCGACGCCTTCATCGAAAGCTACACGCCGAAATACCAGAAGGCCGTCGATTGTCTGACGAAGGATCGCGACCTGCTGCTCGCCTTCTACGACTTCCCGGCCGAGCATTGGAAGCACCTGCGCACCACCAACCCGATTGAAAGCACTTTCGCGACCGTCCGCCACCGCACGATCCGATCGAAAGGCTGCCTCTCAAACAAGACCGCTCTCGCCATGGTATTCAAGCTGGTCGAAGGGGCGCAACGATCCTGGCGACGGCTCGACGGACATGCACACTTGCCAAAGATCATTCTCGGTGTGAAATTCACCGACGGGATCGAGGTCACCGCCAAGCTGGCCGCCCCTCAGCCCGCAACCGCCGCCGCCTGACTGATCAGGCCGTCACCAAAAATTGGCGATAGCTCAGGGAGACTTTGGCAGTCCCGATGCGACGGTGCCACCCGATGGTCGACTCCACTCGATGATCTTTAACCGGCTGATCGATAGTTTCGCGGATAATTTTGGTAAATGGTCCTGCGTCTATCCGGCATTGGATGCCGCTGTGGGGGCTGCGCTCGGGCTCGTGGTTGGGGGAGGCTTGCTTGGCGCTGTGGTCGGCGCCGTGTGGGGAGGTATCTACGGGGAGCTCCATGAGGCGTTTGAGTGCCCAGGCGGCGGAGCAGCGGGCATGACGCGCCAAGAACTCCCGAACCTCACGCGGAACTTCCTTGATAAGGGCATTCCCGTTCCGATCGGGCTCATCTTCGATGAGGACATCTTGAATATCAGCGAGAGCCACCAAGTCGTGGCCTATGGGTACTCCATGAACGGGACGACCATGACGATCAACATCTACGACAATCGCATCCATGACACAGAGTGCGTACTTCGTATTCCTGATATCAGCAATCCAGGAGAAATCAGGGCATTCGCTGTAGATCCGTCCACTGGAGAAATGCTCCCCTTACCGAATAATAATAATGATAAGTGGGCCGGCCTTCTGGTGGAAGACGGATATCGTCCGCAGTGGCCGTCATATGGCCCGGATATTAGCATCGCTTCCCCCCAGTCTCTTCAGCTGAGCGGGCCGATAGTGACGGCGCCCGTATCGGTCAGTGCGGGACCCACCGCCGCCAAAAAGGCTTCGCGCCCCCGCCCCGGCGCACCGGGGGCTCGGGTCAATCAGATCGTCATGGTGGCCCAGCAACAACAGGCGATGGGAGACCTGCTCGTCGACACCTACTCAGTGCAGAACTACGGCGAATTTCCTGCACACTATTCGTCCTTGGGTATCGAGATCGATGCGCCGGATGGCAGCCAGTCGTTCGCACCACCACCCGCACCGCCAACAGACAATGAACTCGCGCCGGGGGACACGATCGGGGTGACGATCAATGTCGCCAGCTTCGGGTCTGCACCTGGAAACTATGCATTGATTGCCGGGTACAACAGCGTCGGAATCAACGGCTCGGGAGCATGGTTCCGAATATTGTACCCTCCGGCCAGCGTCAGCGCGTCGCCTCAAATATCATCATCCAAAGGCCAATCGCGGGGCGCGTCTAAGAACGGAGGCGAGGGCCAGGGAAGCCGCCACGGTGACGAACTGCGGCCGCCTCATAGGCATCCCCGATGCTTAGAGATCACTTCCGTACCCCGTCATTGAATCAGACGTGCATTTTTACATCACAGCAGACTACACGGCCGATGTCGCAGATGGGTCCAGGCCGTGTAAAAACGTGATGCTTTAGGCAGGTGAACTCGACATGGTGACACCGGGCCTAGCTCAGGCGCGGATCGCCTCCATCAAACCACCAACGCCCAGAATGCTGATTACCCTTTTCATGTTGTAGGCCAGGACGTGCAGCGCCATTTCGGTACCGACGTTCTTGAGCGTTTTCATCTGGAAGTGCGTGGCTCCCATCCAGGACTTTATCGTACCGAAGGGATGCTCCACAGTTTGGCGGCGCTCTCGCATCTTAGCCGGGTTCCGATCGAGCCGCGCTTGCACAGCCTCAAGGACGGCTTCGTGCTCCCAACGGGAGATCCGCCGCTCCTTGCCTGTTGTACACTTGCTCTTCAGCGCGCAGGCCTGACAGGCGGTGGTCCAATAGCGACGCAGTGTCTTACCCTCTTCCTCATTGGTGTAGTGATAGGTTAGCTGCTCACCGGCGGGACAAAGATAAACGTCGTCCGCGGCGACATAGACGAAGTCCTGCTTGCCGAAGCGGCCTTTGGCGAGAAGGCCCGAGGTCATCGGCTTCGGAAGATAAACTGTGATGCCGGCTTGCTCGCAGGCGACAATTTCCTCGCCGCTATAGTAGCCGCGATCGGCTACAGCCTCGATGGTCTCGGAACCAATCGCTGCGCGTGCCTGCTCAGACATGCGGGATAGCTGGCTCCGGTCAGAACCAACATTGGTCACCTCATGGGTAACAATGAGATGATGTTTGGTATCGACGGCGCTCTGCACATTGTAACCAACCATCCCGCTGCCTCGGCCGCTGGTCGCCATCGAGCGAGCATCGGGATCGGTCAGCGATATCTGCTTGTCCTCGGTCTGCATCATCTGAGTGTTCAGACCGTTCAGGCGCTGTATCTCCTGGCGCAGCGCTGTAATCTTCTCGTTGAGCCGGGTGATCTTGGCCTCTGGTACGGCTTCCCCCTGGCGATCGGCGCTGTCGAGCTGTGAGAGGTAGCGGGCTATGCTCTCGTCGATCTGCACCAGCCGCCGCTGCATCTTGGCCTGGGTGAAGTTCCGATCCCTCGTGTTGACGGCCTTGAACTTGCTGCCGTCGATCGCAACGCTTGCTTCGCTGAACAGCTCAAGGCGGCGGCACAGCACCCACGAACTCACGGCAGACCTTGCGGATGGCCTCGCCATTGTCTTTACGGAAGTCGGCTATCGTCTTGAAGTCCGGCGTCAGCCTGCCCGTCAGCCAAACCAACTCGATGTTGCGCTGGCACTCCCGTTCCAGCCGACGGCTCGACTGCACCCGGTTGAGGTAGCCGTAGACGTAGATCTTCAACAGCGTCGCAGGATGATAGGCCGGCCTTCCTGTCGCCTCCGGCTCAACGCCGTCAAAGCCGAGCTTGGCCAGGTCAAGCTCATCGACCAACACATCGATCGCCCGGACCGGATTGTCCTCGCCCAAATAGTCATCCAGCCGCTCGGGAAATAACGTGCTCTGACTGCGGTCATCGCCAACGACAAAGCGCGTCATCGAATCCTCCCGGCAAATCACAGGAGAAGCATATCATTTGCGAGGCGTTTTCACACAGGCTGGGTCGGTCAATCGCGTCGTTTCAGGGATAGGCATGTGAAGTCCGGTTGCCGGTTTCGTAATCGACCTGCACCACCCTTCCTCACTACGAAACATTCCAACGGGCATAAGCGTTTCTCCCTGCTTTACTCCAGGCATACTGTACTTCCGGTGCACAACCTCCTTTTTTGCGACGTACGTGTGCAGGTTTTCTTCGGCTCAGCTCAAGCGCACATGGGCGCAAAGGGGATGACAGAGGGCCGTCATTCCAGAGGCGAATTCTTGCCTTCGAGTTGAGAGGCTCGCCGCAGGGTGCGGCGGTCACCCTCCATCGAATTAGGACCCATGGTCATCGGACCGGCATGCTCCCCGTGAAAGCGGAACGCAGTTTCGCAGTCCGCAAGGTCCTTCCAACGTTCCGCTTCGCCGAGCCACTTCCAACTGTGTTGGATATTGAACGTCGCGCGATGGCGACACAATAGTTCCATATCACGACAGCCTATGGGGTCGTTCATTGGCATCTCCCTGGACTTGGTTGCCCGCACCCTACGCCTGCGCACGCAAGGGTCTTATTAAATCGGCGTGACCCTATCGAGTCGGAATTGCGTTTCCTCGAAGAAGCGACAGTGTCGTTGACGGATGATGCGCGCGGTTGCGGTTTTTTTGAAACGGCCGATCCAATCGTAGCGACTTAAAGGAAGATCCTACGCAAGCTGCGTGAGTTGAGCCGGCGGCCGCATGCGCCGGACTAGTCGGAGAAGTCATACGGGTTTCGGGCTTTATAGGCCAGCATCGCGACCGCCGGAGGGGTTTGTTCAAGATCGCTGGGCGACAGGCCCCAGCCGGCGCAGAGCTTCACGTGCAGGTTCATCTCGATGTCGAGGCCGGCCGCCGCTTCGCTCATGTCAGCGAGCTTGGGCGACTTGTAGACGGAGAGCGCGTAGGCGCGAACAAACTCGGTGAGGATCAGGTAGTCCTGAACGAGGTAGTGACGAAACGCCGCTTCGGCGAGCAAACCGTCTGCCAACCCGTTCGTGAAGGGATGCTCGGTGTAGGCCCGCCACTCGGCGGATGCCTGTCTTTAGACGCTCGAAGAAGCTCATGATCTTTCGCCGGGTTTGCTTCTCAATGAGTGGCTTTGGCTCGCTACATATAGCACGTCGCAAACCGGGTGGACGTTGACCTTGTCCGCCTCAATCACCCGCGCCGGGATTTGGTGAGAAGTATTGGAGTTTGTCCGGCTTCCCCTCCCACTCCTTAGAGTCGGGCGGGGTCGCTTTTTTTACCGTAATATTTGGCCAGATTTTCGCGTATTCCGCATTCAGCGACAGCCATTTCTCAAGCCCCGGCTCGGTGTCAGGCTTGATCGCGTCGACCGGGCATTCCGGCACGCAGACCCCGCAATCGATGCATTCGTCCGGGTGGATGACGAGCATGTTCTCGCCCTCATAGAAGCAGTCCACGGGGCACACGTCGACGCAGTCCATGATTTTGCAGCGAATACAGCTCTCGTTGACGACGAAGGTCAATTAAGCGTCCTTTCAGCAGATCGCAGTGGTGAACTCATTCACGGTGTCCGTCCGTCCTCGCGGTGCTCGTTCATTGGTTGAAAATGGACGCACAGAAGACCTACGTCCTCTGGCTGAATCGGAACACCGAGGAACAGGCATTCAGCGGCCGACGGGCCCGTGCTCGGCTGATTGCCGCACATCTCTCTGCCGAAGTGCGTGCAGTCCTGGCAAACACCGATCCGCCGATGTGCACCACTCGTAGCTAGAGTGGACAGCACTTGGTGCAGGGCGCGACGCATCGCAGTTCGCTCTGCCGCGTCGAGTGAATCCACAGCGCGCACCAGAACTTCGAACGGATCGCGTGCGAGCGCTTTTTTGCCCTTGCTCGTCAGTCGCAGACTTACGCTTCGCCCGTCCGTCTTGAATGGCTGTCGGACCAAGTACCCACCCGCTTCAAGCGCCTTAATGGCTTGTGTTGCTGTGCCGCGGGTTGTCGCTTGAAATTCTGCGAAGGCCGACGGGGTCCGTGAGAATGGGTTCGCGCGCGCGAAGAAACGGAGCGCCATCCATTGGGCCGGACTGAGTTCGCCGTCATAGCCCTCAGCCTGTACGAGCCGTCCCACCTGCAGCAGGAGCTCTGCCGTTTCGCGCGCTGACATATTTCACCTCTTCGAAAATATAATAGCGTTCGAAATTACCTTGACAATGGATCGGATGCAGATAATTTTGTTTCGAAACTAATTTGAGGGCTTGATCATGGCCCGCAACGCGGCCCCGCCGATCTTTACGGCCGAACCCGGCCTCACCCGTTATCTTGAGGAAATCCGGCGGTTCCCGATGTTGGAGCGCCAGGAAGAATACCTGCTAGCCAAGCGCTGGCGCGAGCACGGCGATCGCGACGCGGCGCACAAGCTGGTCACCAGCCATCTGCGGCTCGTGGCAAAAATCGCCAGGGACTATCGCGGCTACGGCCTGCCGATCTCCGAGGCGATCTCCGAGGGCAATGTCGGCCTGATGCAGGCGGTCGAGCGCTTCGAGCCGGAGAAGGGCTTCCGGTTCGCCACCTACGCCGTGTGGTGGATCAAGGCTGCGATCCAGCAATATATCCTGCGCTCGTGGTCGCTGGTGAAGATGGGTACCTCGGCCAACCAGAAGAAGGTGTTCTTCAACCTGCGCAAGGCCCAGAGCAAAATCTCCGTATTCAACGATGGCGATATGCGGCTGGACCAGGTGAAGATCATCGCCCGGCGGATCGGCGTCACCGAAACGGACGTGATTTACATGAACCGGCGGCTCGGCGGCGACGCCTCGCTCAACGCCGCGATCCGCGAGGACGGCGATTCCGGCGAGTGGCAAGACCGGCTGGTGGACGAATCCCCAGACCAGGAGACGACCCTCGCCGCGAGCGAGGAGTTCGATAACCGCCACAAGACGCTGTCCGATGCGCTCACCGTGCTCAACAAGCGCGAGCGGCGCATCTTCGAGACGCGCCGGCTCGCCGAGGAACAGATCACGCTCGTGGAGCTGGCCGAGGAATACGGCGTCTCGCGGGAGCGCGTGCGCCAGATCGAGGTGAGCGCCTTCGCGAAGGTGCAGAACGCAATGATTCAGAGCGTCGCGTCGATGGCGACCCCGGCGCCTCTGCAGGTGCGTTAGCTTCCAACCCTCTCCCGTGGTGGGAGAAACTGACGGTGGACGTCGCTATGGGTACGTTTTTACGGCAACCGAACGACGCGAGAGGGGCGCCGCTCACCGGGTGCTGATCGAGCCCTCGCTCGACGATCCATGCACGGCACTTTGCATCATCGATCGGGCGCCTAAGCCGCGCGCTGCAGATGGAAAGTTATCCGACGTTTCATAATGAAGTCGGGGTGCCGATCGTACGCATTGGCTGCCGCGAGTTCAAGTGCATTGGGGATAAACCGCCGCAAGATCACCCACACATCTACCTCAAGATCGGCGCTGCCCAGTGAGATCGTCTGCCCCTATTGCTCTACACTATTCCGCTTCGATCCGAGCTTGGGCGCACACGAAGCTGATCCGGCAGGTTGCGCTTACGTGGAATGGACTGAGCTTAAAAGCAGCCACGCTGCTTCCTTCGTCATGCCGGCCGCAGCCAACCAGCATAAGGCGCCATTGTCCCGCAGTCTCGGGGCGGTTCACGATGGCCACGAACGATCCGAATTCGGCAGGATGCAAGCGTCACGACGGCCGAACCAGCGATAGCGGTTGCGCGCGACCAAATCATAGATCGCGTCGCGGATCACCCGTGGGATGAATTGGAAGATCCATGTCCACTGCCAGCGCGGAAGCTCGCGCGCAATGCGCAGCACGGCTTCGGATTTTACATAGGCCTGGCCGCTCGCCAAGAAGGCAAAGGAATCCGGGTGATTAGGATCGATGCCGAGCTGCTCAGCGAGCGGACGTCCTTCGGCCAACTGGATCGGAACGAAGCGAAAATAGCCGCGGCGATCACGTTTGCTCACGAAGTGGCAGCCGCGCGAGCATAGGACGCATACGCCGTCGAACAGGATCAGGCCGTGCGGCGAGTTGATGCCGCCAGGACTTTTTGGATCAACGACGATTGACTGCTCCTTCTGCATGGAAAAAGCAAACACCCGCGGGACGGCCGGCGCAACAGGGGTGGTTGTCGCTTCAAAGCCTGTCTCGAAATGGCTGCCGATATCACTGATGACCGAGCAGTGGGCGGCAACCTCCGTCTCATTCGATCGCCTCGTTCGCGCGGGCGAGCAGCGTCGGCGAGGCGATCGAATGAGCGGGTCCCGCTTGAGCTTGTGCGGTAACAGCACCACCTCCAAGAGGTCGATATCCCGAAGCCGGAGAACCTTGATAGAGAGATGCCACGTAAATCCGCAGCCGAACTTGAGGCTGAGTGCCTTCGGCTTCTAGGGATGGATCCGCACACGCGAGGTATTAAGCGCGTCGAGATAATTCGCATGTACCCTAAAGGAACGGGGCCGAATTGGACCTACGGCGCGCTTGATCCGATGCCGACGCGCGAGCGGGCTTGGCCATTGCCCAAACGCTTATCGCGTCGGTCTATGGAAGATGGGCGCTGGCAGATTAATGCGCTCATGCCGCCCTCGCTTGTAGGGGCCGGATAAACCACCATATGTTAGGCTCCCCCCGTCTGAGGACCATTCTCATGGCTGTTGCTGGCGGTGATTACGTCCATTTCGTTGTGGAGTACGGCGGCAAAATTGAAAAGTGCCGGGTAACGGAGACTGCCCTTCTGAACAGAGAGCGTATGAGCAGAAAGGACGCAGGCTATGCACAGCTCATCGCTATCTTTGTAAGGCACCGAGCCGAGATCGAACATCTCGCTCTCGCGAAGTTGCAGCGGCAGGGGCACTCTGACCGCGGTGTTGTAGTGACCACTGAGGATCTGAACCCTTGATGCAGGCTGGCTGCTCGACGTCCTCGCTTGCGCAAGCGACGACGTGGCACCCGTATGAACAAGACGCTGATATCGACAGAAGAACTTAAGTAAACCGCCTCAGAGAAATCCACACTTACCCAGGATGCGAGGACGTATCCACCGTCGGTATTTATCCCGTCACAGATGAGGTGGCCGAAAGACAATTGGTCTGTCCAAGTCGTAAGCAGCGAAGACGTTGATCCCCAAGCCACAGGCCGCGCTGCGATTTACGCTCAGCACAAATTTCGTCACGAATACAATCTGTTGGCAGGTTAAGCCACTCAATGCCGGCATCAAGCGCCTTAGTTCTTTCTGGGCGGCGGTTCGTTCGCTACTTCCTCTGCCAGTAGTAGCTTTAAAAGCTTCTCGTGCCGCGCGTCAGCTTTCGCTGCCGCCGCTTCCGATGCAGCCACGCGACTGCGATAGAGCTTAAGGTTTTGCTGGCGAATGAAAAATTGATGTTCCATAGCTACCTCCTCTGAGGGCATGGACCGAAGGCATCGTGCGCCTAAGAATGGGAAGTGTCGAAGAAGGCGGATTGGGAGCCGGAAGAACTCTGCTAAACAAAACTGCTCGTCGAAGCGAGCAGTTCGTTCCCATTAGCGTTGCGGATCTCTTTGTTGGCCGCCGCTCTGCTGGCCGCCCTGGTTTGGATTTTGCGTCTGTTGGCCAGGCGTCTGATTCGGGTTCTGGCCGGACTTAGCGGACTAATCGCCCTGTCGATTCTGCTGACCATGCTTGTTGGGATCATTCTGTTTGTCATCACGTCTCCTTAATGGTGGGGAACATATGACAACCGAGCATACGGTGGTTCGTTCCGGAAAATCAAAAAGAAAGCCGTTCAATTCAAATGCGGCAGACTACTTGCTAATAATCGCGACCTTCGCCTTCAGTTACATCACGAGCACGAATTGCACATGCACGGATGCTCGGTGGTCCAGGTTGAAGCTTCGAACTTCGGCGCCCGGTTTGAGTCACTCGGAGGAACCGAGGGCGGATTCCCATTCGGTTACCGCGCGCTCTCGCTCATGGAGCGGAAATAATGTTCGGCGTGTTGGTAGGAATTCTCCGCCTCGACTTGATCGCCGGCTAGAGTTTGGGCACGAGCCAACGCGAGATACCGCTCATAGCTTGTCCTCACGCTTTGGCGGTTTTTGGAACGCCCCTCCGCGGGAGGTGAGCGCTCCGCCCGTCTTCGCGACAGCGCGGCGGATTTGGATTGATTCATAGTCATGGTTGTCCTCGAGCCGTCGTACACGGCTCGCTCCTTATATGGCAGTTGTAAAGGGTCACGCTGATTAACACAGCAATGCGGCAGCAAACTCGCGCAGTTATTTCAGCGTCAACCCGTAAGAGTTAGGTTTCCAATCGGGATTATCGCGGCGTTGCCTTAGTCGTACCGGCGATATGTGAGCGCGCTGTGCCTTGTGGCGGATCGCAGCTCACATCGGCGACCTTCAAGCGGCGCTTGCTTTCGAAATCGCATGCACAAGACTGAACGGTCTGCCTAGCAGCCAAACGGTCGTCCGTGGGCGACTGGGCTCGCCGCTTGATCAAGAACACTGTGAGCATGCTATCCCACATTACCTAGGGGCGCAGTGTGATGATTTCAAGTTGCGGCGTAGCGCAAAGCGGCGCCTCCAGGGGAGGGGCACTATATTTTGTGGCTATTGGTCAATTGCATCGGTAGTTCGCACAGCATTGCATGCTTCGAAGTGAGAGGCGATTTCCGCTTCGGCCTCGTGTTCCCATTTTTCAGCTTCGGCGAGCCATATGAAACGTTTAGTCGGGTCGCTCACTGCGAGCTGGCGAAACTTAGCCTCTAACTTGCGGCACTGCACAAGGTCTTTCATTGTCACCTCTTGGGAGCTGCATTTTCCGAGACATTTTAGGCCCGTCTTGACGACAAAGTCATTACGTCTCGGAGCGCATATCTTGCGTGCGTCATTGAGGCGCGGGAGTTAATGACGAAGCGTCAAGATCTCTACTTGCAGCGACGCTCGCGACCGGAACATCCGATCAGCGCCAACCAAATCACGCTGCAAACATCTCTCATCAACCAAGAGCATCGCCCGATTCGACTTCACTTGCTAGCCGGATTGAGTTTCCGACAATGACAGGTGGCTCGTTTGTTCAGCCTGCGGAGAGCAAAAGGAATAAGGCGCTATCACCCTTAATCTGGGCTGTTTCGCGCGTTGTCTCATAACCCATAACTAGGGGCGTATCGTCTTCGCAAACTTGCCACTCCCACTGATCAGGCTTTAGAGGGATTACCCTCACTTCAAGCAGGCGCGGTCGGTATCTCTGGGCCATCTTGCAAATATGCGCTGCGGACCGTCCGTTTTCCAGTGCGGAAGTCCGGTATTATGGCGCAGACGGCACTTACCGAATTTTAGCGGGGCTTTTTAGGTGGTGGCGGCGTGTTGTCCTTAGGGCGTTTGGGGTGCTTGTCAGTCATTTGCCTTCCACAATCCTCAGCCTGCCAGCATTCGTTAGTCGAAGTCCGCCCGACAATTCCTGTATGTACCCTAGTTGGATTAGTCGGTCTTTGTGTTCGGCTGGGATTGTTCGGTGCATCAACCCCTTAGCGCAGTCCCGCAACGAGACGAATTCTTCGTGGGTCAATGGCGCCGACAAATCGGGGTTCATTTTCCAGATATGCGCCTCCGGCGCTGCCGTTCAAGCCAGTCATCCTGCCACAATCAAACTGACCCACTACCGGGCTTTCCGTCGGGACGTTTGAGCAACTCGAATGTGGCAACGTGGGTGCTTTCCAACCAAGGCTCTAGCGTGGCCCCACAGACTTTACAGGATGCGTGACCGGTGTGCGGTACTAAGAACTTTGCTTTGCGTTTGTACTCAGCGCCGCAATTGCATCGGACAATTGTCGCCATTCTCGGAATATGCGCCTACGGCACTCCGAAACAAGTGGAAGCCCGCCGACACAATCAAACTGATCCACTACCGGCGTTTGGGTGCGAAGCCCCATGAATCATCCGCCAGCGGCGGATATTTCGGCACACAGTGCCTTCAAAGGTTCCAAAGCCTCGATGCGACGCGCAATTGGGACTACAGATACCCGGCGCAGCGAACCGCGCCCCCCGGCGTGAACCGGTGGGCTTCGCCATGCCCTTCCGAAGTCACCCGACCCTCAAATTCTCCGCCGAAGTCTTCCCCTTGTTGGGCACTTCCTCATAGCTCACCTTTGCGCCCTCATTGAGTGTGCTGAGCCCAGCTTTTTCGACCGCGGAGATGTGCACGAACACATCCTTGCTGCCGTTATCGGGCTGAATGAATCCATAGCCCTTTGTCGCGTTGAACCACTTCACCGTTCCAGTTGCCACCTTGATCGTCTCCCATATCGGATAGGACCTCAAGACAACCTCATGCCGATTTGGAAGGCAAGCAAAACCCGGCGGCGTGAACCGGTGGGCGCGGAGTATCGGCCGGTGCCTACTTTCCTTCCACATATCTGCGAATTAACTCGCGTTTGAGATGCCTGGAGGCGCATAATTAGACAATCACCGCTCCGCCTCCCAGGCATTACCGGTGACAGAGAGTGTTGCGCTCCCGCCTATTCGAGGGAAGCATCATGCCCCAGTCTCAACGCCTGTCGTCCGCCATTCCATTCGTTGCAATTGAGCGCCCCGCCTGTCCGAAGTGCAAGGCCCCGATGATGCTCGTCAGCATCGAGCCAGCACGCGCCCGGGGCGTCGACTTGCATACGTTTGAATGCGCTATCTGCAATCAGGTACTCAAGACCCTGGCCGCGTATGAAGACCCCATGAAGTCCAAGGGTCTTGGACGCTGGCTTCAAGGCGATTTGCACCCGCCGCAGTAAGGCGCGCCGGCGTGAACCTGCGGATTTTGTAATACTTGAATTGAGGCGGGCCGTAGAATTGCCCACAAGCTGGGTAATGCAACGACGGCGCTAGAGCTGGGGAGAAAAACGATGACTGCGTAATGCCAAGGATACGTTGGCCATTAGAAGAGGACGAGCGGCTCCTCGGTCTGATCGCCGCCGGCAAGTCGTGGACATTCATTAGCGCCGCGCTGAGGCGCGATACGAACTCGGTGAAACTGCGCGCGGGAACGCTCAGGGCCCGCCAGGAAGAGCAAACGGCAACCCGTAGAGCTGCGGCTGGCGGCGAAGGGGAAATGCGGGCGGAGAGACTGCAAGAGCTAGAAGCAATGGCAGCGAAACTGTTAGAGACCGCCCGTAAGCTCCCTCCGGGATCGGACCGCCAAAGCATCCTTAAGGAGATCGGGAAATTACGTGTGCGGATCACCGCGCCGAAGGCTAAGGGGAAATAGCCGAGCGCGCGATTTGTCTCGCTATCGCCGTCCAACAAGCGCAGCCTTTGCTGATGGGGGGAGCCTCGAGAGGATGCCGGTCATGAACGGCAATATATTCAACAGCAAAGGCGTCCGCGTCGGCGTGGTCACGGGCGACGCGGTCTTCGGCCTCAAAGGTCAAAAGCTTTACGATCTTAAAGGTGCGAGCATTTATAAGTTGAATGGCGACCTAGTTGGTCATTTGTCGGATGCGCGCAGCAAGGAGAAGCGTTTGGACAAAACGACCGACAAGCTGTTCCCGGAAGGTTAGGCGCGGTCTGCTGATTTGCTGATTTGACAATTCCCCACCGGGGAGCTTTGTGCGTTTGCGCGGGTTCCGGGCCATGGCAGTCTGGGCGGGTGCCGGGCCATGGCAGTCTGGAGAGTGCGATGACTAAGACTTCGACCTTCGAACAGAGCTATCGCTGAAAGTTGGTGACGGCGGGAATCGGAAAGGCGGCATATCGTGGGGGTGCTTGACGCCTCCACTTCTCCACCGAAGGAGCGATATGCCGTGTCCAACGATAACATCATCAAGCTGATTCAGCCAGCAAACGTCGACGATCAACTCACGGAAATCTTGCGTACTGGGGCACGTGTTCTGTTGGCCCAGGCGGTCGAGGCCGAGGTCGCGGACTTTCTCGGCAAGCATGCCGATTTGAAGACCGCAGACGGCCACCAGCGGGTCGTGCGCCACGGTCACCTGCCGGAGCGCGAGGTGATGACCGGTATCGGTCCGGTCGCCGTCCGCCAGCCGCGTGTGCGCGATCGCGAGGCGGACGCTACCGACCCCGACCGCATCCGGTTCTCGCCCTCGATCCTGCCGCCCTATATGCGCCGCTCTAAATCGATCGAGACGCTGCTGCCGATCCTTTACCTGAAGGGTATCTCGACCGGCGACTTCTCCGAGGCGCTGGCAGCACTGCTCGGCAAGGATGCTGCCGGATTGTCGGCATCCGCCATCGGCCGCCTGAAGGACGGCTGGCTTGACGAACACACCGCGTGGCAGAGGCGCGATCTGTCGGCGAAACGTTACGTCTACATCTGGGCCGATGGCATCCATCTCCAGGCACGCCTCGAAGACGAAAAGCAGTGCATCCTGGTGCTGATCGGCGCGACGCCGGAAGGCCGCAAGGAACTGGTCGGCTTCACCGATGGCGCCCGCGAGAGCGCGCAGGACTGGCGCGATCTGCTGCTCGATCTGAAGCGGCGCGGGCTCGACGTGCCGCCGCGGCTTACCATCGCCGATGGCGCGCTCGGGTTCTGGAAGGCCGCCGGTGAGGTCTGGCCGAAAACGCGCGAGCAGCGCTGCTGGGTGCACAAGACCGCGAACGTACTCGCCAAGTTGCCGAAGAGCCAGCAGCCGAAGGCCAAACGCGCGTTGCAGGAGATCTGGATGGCCGAAACCAAGGCCGCCGCCGAGCTGGCGTTCGACGCCTTCATCGCGAGCTACACGCCCAAATACGAGAAGGCGGCCGACTGCCTGGGCAAGGATCGGGACACGCTACTGGCGTTCTACGACTTCCCGGCCGAGCACTGGAAACACCTGCGAACGACCAATCCCATTGAAAGCACCTTCGCTACCGTGCGCCACCGCACGATCCGATCGAAGGGATGCCTGTCCAACAGGACGGCGCTCGCGATGGTCTTCAAGCTGCTCGAGGCCGCGCAGAAAAGCTGGCGTCGTCTCGATGGCCACAACCAGTTGCCAAAACTCGTTCTCGGTGTGACATTCAACAACGGGATCGAGGTCATCGCTAAACCCGCTGACCGTCAGCCCATAACCGCCGCCGCCTGACCGGCCCGGCCGTCACCAAAAATTGGCGATAGCTCCTTCGAACACGACGGCAAGGTCTACGAAGTTCGCGCGGTCCCGACTTTAAACGGCTGGAAGGTTCGCATTTTCGTCGAGGGCGTCCCAGCAAATGGCGTTACTTATTCGGTCGACTCCGAAGTCTATCAAGACGCTGCTCTCGACGGAGTGCCAGAAGATTTGGTGGCCGGGCTGATGGAAAAAGCGGAGCGCGATTTTCGGCGCGGGCTTGCGCAGGAACTGATCACCGCTGAAAGGGCTACCGACGACGGTACCGCAGCGGAAATCGATAAATTCAAACCATGAGACCGCCCCGGTAGGGGAGTCGTTGGCGCTGTTGTGAGATCATACAGAAGCGCAAGCTGGCGCGTTTCCCGTCTCGAAGGCTGTCCGAACCCCGGCCAGCGCGGAAAGCGAATTCAGAGGGCCGGCGGGCGGCAAGGATTGGATGCCTCCTCAAACGTATTTGTGATGAGGGCGGTCGCCCCAGGCCGTACAATCGCCCACAATGAAGCAAAAGCTCACAGCCTACTGTCCACTCTGATAGAGGCCTGCGCCTCCGAGGGGCGCGGGTTGATTATCTCGAACGAGGAGCAACCCGATGTGTGACTATAGTCTGCACGCTGTAGCAACGCGCCCCGCCCAAGTTGGAGAGACGCTGATCACCACGACATTCCGCGGCACTTCGACTCGCGGTTTCGCATCAGAAAGTGAGCCCGCCGTAGCGGTCTGCATGCTTCCGGGGACCGAACTGGCGTTCGCCGGCGATGTCAAATACGAAAACGGATGGAGGACGAGGGCAACCAATTTCCGAGTAGGGAAATTCGGCGCGATAGACCCAGATGTTCCGCATCGTTACCATGATGCGATCGAGTTTCCAGATGGAAGTAATGTGCTCGTCACGCATCTCTCTGAAGGGCAGCGAGTGACCGTGCTGCAATTGCCCGTGGTTCATCAGGTTACGGAGCACGCGCAATCCGCTGCCGATACAAACGCGGCGGAGCCGGTATCCGCTGGTTGAAAATGCCATGGGAGGCACCCCACGCTAACCGCAAGCGGGCGGAAGTGGAACGAACAACCATCCTAGCGCTTGAATCTAGGTTCCGTTGCGGTGTTGCGTCGTATCGTGGTCGGCGCGTTAGTGGCAGCGATGAACCGGGAGGCGAGAATGATGGTTATCGGGCTCGGTGCGCTGCTCGTTTTCGGCGGAGTCCTATACATGGTACGCGCGGTTATCTGGCGCGGATCGCTTAGTCGCTCGGGCTCCTCCCGCTCCGGGCCGGTTCGCAACACTCTGGAGCCGCCACGACGCGGCGTCGGATTCTTGGGGCTCGGAGCGAACTGGCCGGGCATTCTCCTTATGGCAATCGGTGCAATTCTCTTGCTGTCGGGGGCCAGTTTCTAGCCTTGGCCAACCGGGCGTATGGGCCGGTACAGTAGTGCTAAAAGAAAATCCGCCGGCGGGAACTGGCGCCCTCACCTCTCCTCGTCCGGATCGCGCCCGTCCCGACCGCTTCCTTATGCGGTCACGTTGTCCGGAAGAGAACTACCGCGCGGCGCGGCAAGGATTGCTCGCGGCGCCAGCAGGCTGCTCGAACGCTACGCATATCCGCGTCGGGTTAATCGCGCCGTTTTCACCCTCTGCCGGCCACTTCCGGTCTGCCCCAAACAACGGACATCATCAGGCCGGCCCGGTTGTTACGGTTGGTGCCATCACCAGACTCATGCGGCGCAGCAAATCGTCAAGCTCTCTCGGCGCATGATCACGAGAAGAGATATTGGATCCGTCCGACTCGCACGATTGGAAAACAATTGGCTTGAGCAGCCGCCAAACCATTAACTATGCCATGAAAACTGTAACAAAGCGGTTTAGCAAATCTTGAGGTGTTCGGCGGACGCTAGACCGATGATAGAGCGCCGAGCGACGCAGCGACACAACGTCATCAGGAACGGGACCATTCAGTTCGCCGGCGGAGCAATCAACTGTACAATCCGGAATATTTCTCCGATTGGAGCGGCGCTGGACGTACCAAGCTCCCTTGCAATTCCGCACGAAATCACCTTGCTGATGGCTAATGGTCGTATCAGCCAACATTGCTATATTGTTTGGCGTAGATCAACGCGAGTGGGCGTGACATTCGATCGTTTGAACGAGCCGACCATCGATTCTCTTCCGCATAGTGTCAAAGCGGTATCCTGATCGCCCAGAAGCGATGCATCTCCGGTCCTCGCCGTTCATGATTGACGGCGGGCCCCGTCCTGCAGGGCATCGATTCGTCTCTGACTTCGACGGCCTGCAGCCGCAAGCACAACGACGTCTTTCGAGCCTGCTCGGCTCAGGTCAGCTGCGGGTCAATCTTGTCGTTCTGACCGTGGGCCGGCCACTTCCGGTCTTCAATAAGGGGACGTTTTCGGCGTCCGTCGGGATGTCACAAAGGTGCCAAGCACAACATTGGACAGTAACGCCTCAACTGAACGAGGCCGCCAACTTAGGCGACCTCTCATTCGGTCACTTCGGCTACAAACGAAAAGACCGCCCCTCGGCGGTCTCTTCGTTTTGAGATATTGCTTTTTGAGTTGGCTCGCAGTGCGAGGAATTAATTCATGGACAGCACACAGCATTGCCAAGATCAGTCAGCGGAATGTCTTCGCTTGATGAGATTAGCGCAGAGTGAAGATGAAGCTGAGGTTTTGAAAAATCTCTCTATGAGCTGGTCGAGAATCGCCGGCCAGATCGACCGATACAATGCGCTCATTCGTAAACAAAGCCGAAGCGTCGTCCGGAAGTAGGTCCGCCTCCGCAACACCGCACTCAGTCTGGCCCTGTACAGTGGCCCGGCGCGCCGTGTGAGTTCTGGAGACACGCGTCGGGCCTTGGCCCGCTAGGCATGGCCAAAACCTACGTAACAACGATTCGTGGCGGAAACCCGCTTGCGCACCCCTCACCGAAGAACTGGCCGGTTCTAAAATTCCGACTACCGCTTCCTTTCCTTGCTCGGATAGGACAGTGAGCTTGACCTTGCCTTTTTGAATGTAAAAAACCGCATCCGCCACGCCTCCCTGCTCGAAGACGTGCTGATTCTTCTCCAATTTCAGGATCGTTTTGCCGACCCCTACCTTGGCGAGAAAGGCTTTGGGATCGAATTCGTCATTGGCGACCTTCGCCATAGGAGCCTCCCTTGCTCCGATCAGCGCGCACGCATTGTAGCGCTTCCGACGTCGAAATGAAGGAACCATGACGGGGAATTTACCGGCTGCGAGAGCCCTCAAGGAGAATGCAGAACCCCCTCGCAGGCCAGACGAGGGACTGGCGGCAATTTGGCTCGCCTGATTGGCACGTGAGATCGTCTCAGTGCCATCTCCGAAGGCGCATTCGCAGGTCCGCCTCTTCCTCGTTGCGCCTACCGACCGCCAAACCTATCTTCGGCGTCCTCGTTTTCGGGACGACTGGGCCGCCAGGAACCATTCGGGCGACTTGGATGGAGATCCCGGATAACTAGTCCCCTGTTCGGGAGATGGTCGCTAAGAACCTACTTCCAAAAGGGGCGAGGAGACGAATCGGAGGGAACAAATGGCCACGACAGCTACTTACGGGACGCTGTCCGCGTCCGAGCACAGCACGCAGTTGCGCAAGGCGGTTATCGCGTCAACTATTGGTACTGCGATCGAGTGGTACGACTTCTTCCTTTACGGCACGGCAGCCGGGCTCATTTTCGGCAAGCTGTTCTTTCCCAATTCGGATCCGCTAACGGCGACGCTCGCCGCCTTCGGAACCTATTTCATCGGTTTTGTCGGGCGTCCGATCGGCGCCGCGATCTTCGGCCACTACGGAGACCGTATCGGCCGCAAGGCGACGCTGATTGCAACGCTGTTGTGCATGGGCATCGCCACCTTCCTGATCGCATTCGTTCCGACCTACGAAACAGTCGGTATCTGGGGCGCGGTTATCCTGACGGTACTGCGGATGCTTCAGGGCATCGGCGTCGGCGGCGAATGGGGTGGGTCCGTTCTGCTGGCGATGGAATGGTCGCGTCACCACGGCCAGCGCGGCCTGGTGGCGTCCTGGCCGCAATTCGGCGTGCCGTGCGGCCTGTTCCTGGCGAATCTCGCGGTGCTCGCCTTCAGCCAGCTGTCCGGCGATCAGTTCGCCACCTGGGGCTGGCGCATTCCCTTCGCGCTGTCGATCATTCTGGTAGGCGTCGGCCTGTGGATCCGCCTCGGCATTCTCGAGACGCCGGTATTCCAGGCGCTTCTGAACGACAACAAGATCGAGAAGACGCCGATCATCGAGGTCATCAGAAAGCAGCCGAGGCAGATCATCCTGTCGGCTTTGCTGCGGTTGTCGGAGCAGGCGCCGTTCTACATCTTCACTGCGTTCATCTTCGCTTACGCGGTCGGCACGTTACATATGTCGCGCAATCTAATTCTGAGCGCGGTACTGGCAGCCTCCGTCGTCTCGTTCGTCACCATCCCGCTGTCGGGCCACATCTCCGACCGTATCGGCCGCAAGAAGATGTATCTGATCGGCGCGGCGACCACGGGCGTGTTCGGCTTCCTCTATTTTGGCATGGTAGACACCGCGGCTCCCCTGGCGGTGTTCGTTGCGATCGTGCTGTCGCTCATTCCGCATGACATGCAGTACGGGCCGCAGGCCGCGCTGATCGCCGAGGCCTTTACGCCGCGCCTGCGCTATAGCGGCGCTTCCTTGGGATATCAGCTGGCATCGGTCATCGCCGGCGGCCCGGCGCCGCTGATTGCGACCGCCTTGTTCGCGAGCTATCAATCGGGTTACGCGATCTCGATCTACATCGCGGCGTGCGCAGTGGTGAGCCTGGTGGCGACGGCGATGATGCCCGACTACACCGGCCAGGACATCTCCATGGAATATGACGACTGACACATCACTGCGATCGTCATTTTTCCGATTGAGGTGCCCCCTTTCTTTTGTGGGCCGATGTCCGCTGAGGGTGGTCAAAGGCGGAATTGGCCATCATTCGAACTACGTCCGCTTTACACCTTGCCGGACATTCCAAATCCAGCATTATGCGAATCTGGACGGGGCCTATGCGATCGAAGGCTCTGGCGTGTCAACGACGGGTTAAATTATGAGTAACGTCGGGTGGCTTAATATCGCTTCATGGATATGCTGCGCCAGATCAATTCATAGCGGATTGCACCGTGACCACCTCGCCTACTAAAGCGTCCCGAAAAATCAATGCCACTGAAGTAAAGCAATGGTTTGGGAATTCCAGCAAAGCGCAACTACGACCCGCACAATATGACGAAATTGCCACCCGCCTCACGAAGTTCAGATGGCCGTCCGACCCGCCTGCCCCTCCCGACTCTCCTTGGCTTCCAAAGATAATTGAAACTGACCCCGATCGCTATTGGGATTTTCAGGCGACGACCCAGGCGGCAAAAACGTTGCTCGATAGCGTCCCGGCTATGCTCTCGCATTGGGCAGGCTTGCGATGGGCGCCCGAGACCCGCGGCGGGTATGATGCAATCAAGGCACTGAGTGACGCACTGCTTGTCGCCCTGCCTCATATTGAGTGGCCATTTGGCGAAATCGAACGCCTAAATGGTCAGAAGCGGCTGAAAGATTGGCACACTCCAGCGATCATCATCGCAAACGTAGTCATCAAGGCGATGATCGAAGCCGGGAACAACGAACCAGGAATAACGAAGATAAAAGTAAGCCCGACACGAGATACAAAAGCGTGGCCCGCTCCCTTGGACCAGTATTCCAGTTGATATCGAGTTTGTGAGCTGCAAGAGCCAAGCAGCTGTTCATTATTGGTTCTGGCGGCACGTCGACAACTTCTTGCGCCGCGGTTGTGAGCGCAAGAAGCTTGTAGACATCAAGATCAACATCCTCGACGGAGTTCGGATACAATTCCTTCAAGGCTTGAGCCAATTGGGTAGTCAGCGCATGACGCCCTCTCGCGCTGAGCTCATGCAGAGCGTTCCGGCCTTGCAAAACTAGTCCCGGGGTGGCATCTAGTCCCGGGGCGGCATCTAACGGAGTTTCTACCGGGCCCACGGGCGTGGCCGTACCAAGCTGCTTTTCAACGCCCTGCGTAGTACAAGGCTCCTCTTTCTCGGACTTGAGCGACTGCGCCTCGGAAACTTCTTCCTCTGGAGCCTCGACCGTGACCGTGACCGTGTCCGTTTCGGTCAAGAAAGGTAAAGCCGGCTCGCCTGGGAGCGCGACGAGAGCACCGAGCTGTTCGGTGAGCGCCGCACTGCCGTTCGCAATTTCGACCAAGCGGCTTTGACCACTGCGCATCGGGCCATCTAGTTCAGCACGCCGCGTCACGGCAGCAGCCAGGTACTCGCGTACAGCTGCATCATAGACCGCCCGCTGTCGCTTCCATTCGTCCGCCAGCGCGCCGAGCTTGGCCGCGATTGAGGCGATTTCAGATGCTTGGTCGTCGGAGAACCTGCGTTCGTTCGCCAGCCCAAACCATGAGCTCAGCTGCACCTTGTCAAAGGCGCCTTCCGCAACGTCGGCGTCCGGAACTACCTCGAGAAGGGCCTTGAACGAAAGTTCAACCTTGAGCGCCGCGCTAACGTTCAGCTCGCTGTGTTGCTTCGCGCGCGCCAAGAGCGCGTTTGCCCGCTCCACAAGATCGGTCGCGAACACAAGATCAGGCCTCTCTGCGCCCGTTAAGCTTGCGAACCATGCTAGCTCTTGAAACCAAGAGAACTCGACGTCCTCGATTGTGCATATTTCCGCCATGTCAGCTTGCTGCGCCGCGTTGACACCGGTTTCAAGCGCGTCAGAGCTATCGCCAATTTTTGGTGACGGCCTGATCAGTCAGGCGGCGGCGGTTGCGGGCTGAGGGGCGGCCAGCTTGGCGGTGACCTCGATCCCGTCGGTGAATTTCACACCGAGAATGATCTTTGGCAAGTGTGCATGTCCGTCGAGCCGTCGCCAGGATCGTTGCGCCCCTTCGACCAGCTTGAATACCATGGCGAGAGCGGTCTTGTTTGAGAGGCAGCCTTTCGATCGGATCGTGCGGTGGCGGACGGTCGCGAAAGTGCTTTCAATCGGGTTGGTGGTGCGCAGGTGCTTCCAATGCTCGGCCGGGAAGTCGTAGAAGGCGAGCAGCAGGTCGCGATCCTTCGTCAGACAATCGACGGCCTTCTGGTATTTCGGCGTGTAGCTTTCGATGAAGGCGTCGAAGGCGACTTCGGCATTGGCCTTGGTCTCGGCCATCCAGATTTCCTGCAGCGCCCGCTTGGCCTTTGGTTGCACACTCTTGGGTAATTTGCCCAGCACGTTCGCCGTCTTGTGCACCCAACAGCGCTGCTCGCGTGCTTTCGGCCAGACCTCGCCGGCCGCTTTCCAGAAGCCGAGCGCGCCGTCGGCGATCATCAGCTCGGGCCGGGCATCGAGCCCGCATCGCTTCAGATCCAGCAGCAGATCGCGCCAATCCTGCGCA
This sequence comes from Bradyrhizobium sp. Ash2021, assembly GCF_031202265.1. Lineage (NCBI taxonomy): Bacteria > Pseudomonadati > Pseudomonadota > Alphaproteobacteria > Hyphomicrobiales > Nitrobacteraceae > Bradyrhizobium > Bradyrhizobium sp. Ash2021. The sequence goes on from NZ_CP100605.1 coordinate 256,849, forward strand.
CTTTCCCGAGCGCCATCGGTGAACCCGACGAGCTCTTTCTTGCCCTCGGGCGTCGCGCCGATCAGCACCAGGATGCACTGCTTTTCATCTTCCAGCCGCGCCTCGAGGTGGATGCCGTCCGCCCAGACGTACACGTAGCGCTTGCCCGACAAATCACGCTTGCGCCACTGGGCATGATCATCCTGCCAGCCGTCCTTCAGGCGGCCGATGGCGCTGGCCGAGAGGCCGGGCGCATCCTTGCCGAGCAAGGCCGCCAGAGCGTCCGAGAAATCGCCGGTCGAGATGCCCTTCAGGTAGAGGATCGGTAGCAGCGTCTCGATCGACTTCGAGCGGCGCATATAGGGCGGCAAGATCGATGGCGAGAAGCGGATGCGGCGGGGATCGCCGGCTGCGGCCTCGCGATCGCGCACGCGGGGCTGGCGCACCGGGACCGCGCCGATGCCCGTCATCACCTCGCGCTCGGGCAGATGACCGTGGCGCACCACGCGTTGGTGGCCATCCTCGGTCTTCAAATCGGCATGCTTGGAAAGAAACCCGGCGACCTCGGCCTCCACCGCCTGGGCGAGAAGGGCACGCGCCCCATCGCGCAAAATGTCGGTGAGTTGGTCGCTGAAAGTTCCTGGCTGAATCAGTTTTACGACGGTATCCTTAGACACGGCATATCGCTCCTTTGGTGGAGAAGTGGAGGCGTTGAACACCCCCACGATATGCCGCCTTCCCGATTCACGCCGTCACCAACTTTGGGCCATAGCTCAACGCGTCATCGCCTTCACCTGTCTCACAAACAGACTTTGCCGGCCACTTCCTTTGACAATCACGCGCGAACCTCATCAGGTCAAGCCAGACCTCCGTATCGTCGTTCCACGTAATTGCATCAGCGCTCAATCGACCACGCAGCACTGCGGCCAAGGTAAAATCCTTGAGCAGCTCCACCTGCTCCTTTGCGATTAGTATCTCAGCGATGAAGGCAGTAACTTCTTCGGCCTTGGCGGCTATTGACAGTTTCCACGGTGCCTACACGCGCGAGGGGCTGATCAAGAAGATGCGTAAGATGCATCCGTATCTCGTCGAGATGGAAAAAATCGCGGCGAAGCGCGGCATCACTATCAGGACTCCGCTGCAGGGTGCAAAGATTGGCCCGTTTACGGTGCTCGCGCCGAGCCGCGAGCGCTACATCAAGCTCATTCCCGATCTGGACAAGACCCCGCCGTCTTACGCCAGCGCGTCCAAAGGCATCTTCGGCTCTTTGGTGAAAGTGGCATCGGACATTGCTCAGAAGGTCTTGGAGCGCCTGGATTTCGAGACACTCGACGATAATCCGCCGGCAACGTCAGCCTCCAACGAGACTTCGGTGGTGCAGTGGGCCTCTTTTGGCAACAAGCGGGTGCTCTTGACCGCGGACGTCGGTCCCGGAGGCCTTGCCGAAGCGGCCGACTACGCCGAGCAAATCAGCCTAATGATCCAGCCGACGCTGGTGCAGATCCCGCACCACGGCAGCCGCCGCAACGTGACGCCGACAGTGCTCAACCGCTGGCTTGGCCCTTATCCCGCCGAAAATCAGGGACATGCCATCGCCTCGGTGGGCAAAAACGCGGACATTTACCCCCGGAAGAAGGTCGCCAACGCGTTCACGCGTCGCGGCTACAAGGTCTACGCCACTCATGGCGGCTGGATCAATTTCGTCCACGAGTACGATAGGCGCGCTGGCATGCAGGACGCCGACGTCATTCCGTTTAGCCCGGATGTCGAAGACGATGATTAAGGTCCTGCCCAAGTTCGACAAGTACACCCTTTACGCACGTCTCTTCCCGGCCGTCATCGCGGCGGCTCCGGCTATTGCACTCGCTTGGATCGTCATCGCCGGCAAGGAAGTCCGGTTGGTGCAGACCATCGCCGGCACCGCCTTGGCGGTGCTGCTGATGGTATTCGCCGATGTCGCCAGGCGCAGGGGCAAGGCGATCGAACCTCGCCTGATCGCACGGATGGGCGGTCTGCCAAGCATCACCATGCTGCGGCACCGTGACCCGACGTTTGACGCGCCGACCAAAGCCCGGATGCATGCGTTCCTGGCAGAAAAGCTGGCTGAGGTGGCCCCGTCCGCGGAACAGGAGGCGGCCGCTCCTGAAGCCGCGGACGGTTTTTACACGCGCGCCGGCAATTGGCTGCGCGAGAACACGCGCAGCAAGAAGAGGTTCGACATCCTGTTCAATGAAAACATCACTTATGGCTACCGGCGCAATCTGTTTGCGCTCAAGTGGCCGGCCTTGATCCTGAATATGCTGATCGTCGTCGGCAGTGCTGTGTCTTTATGGGTGCAACAAGGCCCGCTTGATCTGCTGCCCGTTTTTGTGATCGCCTTCCTGCACGCAGCCTATCTGGCGACCTTCTCAACCCGGTCGGCCCTCGAAGAGGCATCCCGCACCTACGCGCGCCAGCTGCTGCTAAGCACGGAATCGGCAGAACTTCGGAAGCCGCCGCCTGCGGCCGCCAAACCGCGCACCCGCAAGAATAAGGCTGAGGAGCCTGGTCCTCTCGCGACCTAGTCTAGGTCGTGAACATATCAACCGAATAATGGAGAATGGTCTAAAATGGCTGGATGCACAGCGCCAGTAGAAGGCCATCGCTCAGCGAGCGCTGCAGCGAACTGCCCTGCATGCCGTGGCCGCTCTGGTCGCTTCGGCGGCTACAGCAGCTACCGGTCGTACTCGCCCCCGTCCTACTCCTCGTCGTCGACCAGCGGGAGCAGCGGCGGCGGGTCCAGCGGCCGCGTCAGGGCCAGATGGTCGCGAGCCGGCTCGTCCGTGACGTACACGCCTATCGAGGTGCGGGCGCTCACGCCGATCCGCGAGAACGTCGAGAAGCAAGCGTCCCTGGACCTCCGGGACGTCTTTCTTTGCCATGCGTGGGACGACCGGCAGGGGGCCGCCAAGGAACTACACGACCTGCTCGAGTCACGTGGTGTCAAAGTCTGGTTCAGTGAGAAGGACGTTGGCCTCGGCGTGCCGTTGCTCCGCGCCATCGACAAGGGCTTGGCGAACTCGCGGATTGGGATCGTGCTGGTGACCCCTGCGCTGCTGCGGCGCCTCCCAACAGAAGGCATCGCCGACAAAGAACTTTCGGCACTCCTCGCTGGTGAGCGTCTCGTTCCCGTTGTGCACCAGACGACGTATGAAGCTCTCCGCGAAGTTAGCCCTCTGCTCGCCTCGCGAAGCGGCCTGAGCACCGCAGAAGAACCGATGGCAGACGTTGCAGCCAAGCTCGCTGACACGTCAGTCTATCTCCTGCGATGAAGAAAGGCACGACATATCATAGCTGACGTGGGGAGGAGTCTCCCTCACGGCGCAGTTCGTTGTGACATCCTTGCTCGTGTTTCAAGTGCGACACGCCCTAAATTTCTCAACGGTACTGGCGAGGTCGCCTGTGTGCGATGATGTCGAGTGATAATCGGACCAAAACTGGGGCAAATTCACTGTCACCCCTACCGCGCAGTGGCGATCGAACCCGTCTCCGCCAATCGTCTCCTCAAAAACGGGAATTTCTGCATTTGAGGTTGGAGACTTTCGGGAGATTCTCGCCAAAGTTGCCGATTTTTGGATTATTGGAGACGGGTGCAATATGTGAGAATCCCCGCAAATTGCAGGATTTTCGCGTATAAATTGACCACAATCTCAGGTCGAGTGAGTGTGTGGCTGACCTCGGAGGATTCGAACTCGCACATTCCCGATTAGAAAAAGCCCTTTGAAATGTCGGAGGAATTTCCGCACAGTTCCCCGAAATTCGGGGCCGGAGACTTTTGCAGCTGCAAGCTGTATATTCTGGGTACGCACCTGTCTCCGAAATTGGCTTTTTCCGCTAGTTTAGACGGAGCGGCCCGACTGCCCCCATGGGTGGCAGTCGGCCCGACTGCCCCCATGGGTGGCAGTCATATGTGGATGTCGCAGGGCGCTCGGGGCATGTCCGCTTCGCTCTCCAAAGATCCATCGCGGCGATGCCGTCAGCATGGTGCGAAGGAAGGTCTTCCACTCCTGCGACGGCGGGCCCCTCCTCCGCACCAGCAGCGTGATAGGCCAACTCCCCACGAAGCTCGCGCCTCACGTCCACTATCGCGAACACGGGTCTTCACCAATTCGTGTTTTTGTCGCCGTAACAGAACCGGCCGGCAAGCGAACAGGAAAGGCACGCAAACCTGGAGAGCCGTCATGATGTCACGCATTCCCGTCCTTGCTGGTCTTGTCCTCGGTCTCTTCCCAGCCGTCGCGTCGGCGGCCGATCGTCCCGTCGTCGTCGAACTGTTCACGTCCCAAGGATGTTCGTCCTGCCCGCCTGCGAACGCGTTCCTCAACGAGATGTCGAAGGGCCGGGCGGACGTCCTGCCGCTTGCCTTCCACGTCACCTACTGGGATCGACTGGGTTGGAAGGATCCCTTCTCCATGGAAGCCGCGACCTCGCGGCAGGATAGGTACGGGCATCGCTTCGGCGATGGATCCTATACGCCGGAAATGGTGGTCGACGGTTCGGTCGGCCTGGTCGGCTCGGACCGCGAGGCCGTGAACGCGGCGATCGCGCAAGCCAAGCGGGCTCAGGGAGCCGGCGCGGATGTAAGCTTACAGAAGGTCGGAGAAAATGTCGCGATCCGGATCGGATCGGGCGTCGGGAACGGAAAGGTTCTGCTAATCGGCTTCGACCATGAGCATGTCACGAAGATTGGTCGCGGCGAGAATGGCGGGCGCACGCTTCCCGAGTCGAACGTGGTCCGCTCCATTCGTCCGTTGGCCGATTGGGCCGGGAAGCCCCTGCAGTTCGACGAGCGCTTCCCCGACGGGCAGGACGTTGCGGTCGTGATCGAGTCGTCCGATGGACGCATTGTCGGAGCGGCGCGACTGCCCGGTGGCTCGACCTGACCGGAAAACATCCGGGCTAGTCACGAAAAAGTGCCGAACGCCGGCAGTAACCATCCTGCGGCACGCCCGTAACGAGTTCGGCGACATCGTCGCACCAACCCCGTATCACAAGGAGAAACGCTTATGACCATTCGCACCCGCTTTGCGCTCGGAATCTCGGCCGCCGTGCTCTCGTTCGGTCTCGCGCTTGCGCCCGCCGCCTTCGCTCAGGACAAGATGGGCAAGGACGACGCCATGAAGAAGGAAGATTCGATGTCGAAGGACGCCATGAAGAAGGATTCGATGGCAAAGGACACCATGTCCAAGGACACCATGTCCAAAGACAGCACGTCCAAGGATGCGATGTCGAAGGACGACGTGAAAAAGGACGACGGGATGGCGAAGCACTGATCCTCGTCATCCGGATCGACGGCCATGGTGAGGCTTGACCCGGCCCTGACCGTCGATCCATCAATCGAAAACTCGTCGCACTCCATTGACGAAAGCCGCACCGATAGGCATTCTAGAGCAAACGATCTATAACGAATACGTGAGCCGGGCTGATCAGGCTCGAAGCGATGTGTCAGCGGAGGAACCGATTGACGAGGTTGGACGCACCGGTTCTCCGTTCAATTGCAGGTACCGCCGTCAAGCTGCCGATGAAGCGGCCACTCGGCACCAGCGCCAAGAGCATCGACGACGCCTGCCTTCTCTTGGTAGATCTTTTGACCGAGGACGGCGTCGGAGGTCACGCCTACGCCTTCTGCTACCAGCCGTCGATCGCGCGCGCCCTCGTCCCGATCGTGGCGGAGCTCGGCACTCACCTGACCGGCAAGCCCCTGGTCCCGCTGAATCTTGCGCAGGAGATTTCGCGTTATTTCCGGCTTCCCGGCGCCGCCGGACCGCTTGCGATGGTGGCGTCGTCGGTCGACACGGCCGTCTGGGACGCCGTCTCCAAAACGGCGGGCTTGCCCTTGGCGACGTATCTCGGCGCCGGCCTTGGACCGGTCCCCGCCTACAACAGCAACGGGCTTGGCTTGATGTCGCCCGAAGCCGCCGCCGACGAGGCCGAAGCCCTGCTGCAGGGCGGTTTCAAAGCGGTCAAGCTTCGCCTCGGCCGCAGCCATTTCGAAGACGATCTTGCCACCGTCCGCGCGGTCCGGCGTCGCCTACCGGGTCCGGTCCGGTTGATGGTGGATTTCAACCAGGCACTGACGTTCTCGGACGCCATGCGGCATGCCCTCGCGCTCGACGACGAAGGGGTCTACTGGATCGAAGAACCGATCCGACATGACGATTATCGGCACATGGCGTTGATCGCCCAGGCGGCGCGAACGCCGATCCAAATCGGCGAGAATTTCACGGGCCTTCCACCGATGGCGGCCGCGCTGGAGGCAGGCGCCTCCGACTACGTCATGTTCGATCTCGATCGCATCGGTGGCGTGACGGGTTGGCAACGGGCGGCCGGTCTCGCCGCGGCCTACAACCGCGAGGTTTCGTCCCATCTGTTTCCGGAGGTGAGCGCCCACCTTCTGGCGGCGACGCCCGGCCGGCACTGGTTGGAATACGTCAACTGGGCGGACCCGATCCTGCAGGAGCCGCTGCGGATCGAGAACGGGATGGCCATCGTTCCGACCCGCCCTGGCAACGGGATCGCCTGGAACGACGACGTGGTCGCGAAATATCGGCTAACGTGACCAATGGCGGCGCCGGCGATACCGAGGTCTCTGCAGGCTCTGGCCCGGCAGCAATGGCGCGATTACCGGCGGATGGTGCCCGGCTGCGCGTTTGGCGATCCGGGATTCTCGCTCACGCTCGATGATGCCTATACGGTCCAAATGGAAGTCGCCCGCCTGCGTTGCGCCGCCGGCGATGCCGTCGCCGGCTACAAGATCGGTTGCATCGGGCCCGGCGTCGTCATGCAATTCGGGATGAGTGGGCCGATCCACGCACGCCTCTTCCGCAGCGAGATCTGCAGTGGCGGCGATACGCTCCGATACGACGCCTACGCCAACCTCGCGATCGAGGGCGAGATGGCGCTCCGTATCGGCGAAGGCAATCGGATCTTCGCCGCCTTCCCGGTGATCGAGTTGCACCACTTCGTCTTTCGGGCGCCGAAGAAGACGCTCGCCGAACTCGTGGCCAACAACGGCATCAACGCCGGCGCCGTGATCCCGGCGCATCTGGAAACCAAACCGCTCGACCATTGGCTGAACGCGAAGACGTTGTCGGTTTCCGTGAATGGAGTGGTCATCGACGCCGGTGCTTTGTGGGCCATGCCGGGCGGTCCCACCGAGGCTCTCGATTGGTTGCGAAACGATCTCGGTCGCTTTGGCGACGGCTTGAAGCCTGGCGACCTGGTACTTGCCGGCACACCCCTCGGGCTGCATCCCATCGAGCCTGGCGACCATGTCGTCGTTTCCGTCGACGGCAAAGAGTGTGTCGACTGCTATATCGCCTGATGCCGGTGAAGGCCCTCAGCTTAGCGGCGTCATCACCACATCCCGAAAGGGGTGCCGCTCCTTCATTAGATCGTACCACCCTCGCACGTGACGCACCTCGGGGTGAACGGTGTCCAGTTCGTACCAGCGATGGACGGCGACGCCTGCCGGAATGTCGGCCATGGAGAACGCATCGCCGGCGAGAAAACGGCGGCCGGCAAGCCACGCGTCGAGAATCCGCACGGCAGCGAGGGACAATTCCTCGCTCCGCGAGATGACCGCGGGGTCGCGTCTGCTTGGTCGCGTGCGGATCAATTGAATGAACAGCGGGCGCAATGCGGGCCAGAACACGGTGGCCTGCCAATCCATCCATCGCTCCGCGTCGAAGCGCGTCTTAGTGTCTGCCGGGAAGAGAAGCCCCTTCCCGGCCCTGTGCGCGAGATAGCGGACGATGACGTTCGATTCCCATAGCTGGTAATCGCCGTCCTCGATCGTCGGCACGAGCCCATTGGGATTGAGCGCGAGGTAGGCGGCGGTACCGGTGACTCCGAAGTCGTTGCCGGCATCGATCCGTTCGAATTCGAGGCCGAGTTCGCCGCAGCACCAGAGCACCTTCTGGACGTTTATCGAGTTCGCGCGGCCCCAGATCTTCAGCATCGTTGGTATCCTGCCAAGCCGCTCACAGCCGAAGCCGCGAGCAGCCGTCTCATCTTGAAGGTCCGGCGGGCAACTTGTCCGCCAGTACCGAAGGCTGGCGGATCTCCGGCGCTGCGGCGAGCAACTCGGCTGCGTTCGCCATCAAGGCCGCCGCGACCGCGCCGTTGAGATGCGCCGTCCGTCCGCTCTCGACGTCGAAGGCATCGAAGATCGCGAAGGTCGCCTTGTCGAAGCGGACCGCGAACCATGCGACTGTACCGGTCTCGGCCATCACGAGCTCGCGCGCGCCCGCAAGAAAGGCCGCGACATCTTCTTCACGACCGGGTTTCGCCTTCAACTCCACATAGAGTGCAAATTTGGTCATAGGTTACTCCTGCTTTTGCTGTTTCACATGTACCCCGGGCAGATAGAAATTATTCCGCCTCTACAGCGCGGAATGGTCGCGAACGGCCTCGGCGAGCGCGGGCTTGAGGTCGAGGAAGCGTTTGTCGAGCGCAGCCGGATCGTCGCGGTTGAGGGCGATCATCTTGGCCCGCGCCTCGCCGCCCCGAATGACCTCGAAGGCATTTTGCTCGATTCCCTCGATGACGGCGGCAGCGACGGCGCTCGCCGGCTCCCGCACGAAGCCGAGTTCGGGGCCCGCGCGTGACGAACGCATCATCGGCGTATCGGTAGCGCCAGGATAGACCGTCATGACGTGCACGCCCTCTCCCTTCTGTTCCCGACGGAGCGATTCACCGAACTTGGCGAGGCCGGCCTTCACGCCCGCGTAGGTGGCGTAGAAAGGCGCAGCAACAAGCGCGATGCCCGAGGTGACGTTGATGACAAGACCGTCGCCGCTCGCGCGAAGCACGGGCAACATGGCCCGCGTCAGCAGAATCGGTGCGACCAGATCTACCTCGATCATGGCGCGTATCTCGGCTTCGGATGTGTCCTCGAGCCGTCCGGCTCTCACGCCGCCGGCGTTGTTGACGAGCACGTCGAGGCCGCCCAACGCCCTGAGGGTGAATTCAAGCGTTGTCTTGCGCCCTTCCTCGGTGCTTACGTCGGCGGCGACATATTCGACACGGCCGCCCTGACGCAGCCGCTCGGCGGCCTCGCGTAGGACATCGTGCCGGCGGCCCGTAATCACTACATTTGAACCCTTCGCCAGCACCGCTTCGGCAATCGCGTATCCGATGCCGCTGGAACCGCCGGTGATGAGCACCTGCTTACCTTGAAGATTCATGACGATCTCCTGTCGGACGTTCGAGAGATTTCGCGGCGGGACATTCAGCGCGCCGCCTTCGGAAAATTGGAAGGAAACAGGGATCGGCGGGTTTCCTCGTCCACTTCCTTCTTGAAGGCGTGTCCCTTCCCGACGGCACGGGCTTTGGCGACCGCCGGGCGCGCGTCGATCTCCTTGAAGAAACGTTCGAGGTCCGGGAAGGCCGCGAGCGGCGTGGCTTCACCGGGCAGTACGCGCGGGGCCCGGTCCAGCCAGCCCCACGCCGAGATGTCGGCGATCGAGAATTCGTTTCCGACGATGAAGTCGCGCCCCTTCAGATGGCTATCCAGGACCTCGTAATGACGCTCGACCTCCCGGCGGTAGCGGTTGATGACGTAGGCGAGCTTTTCCGGAGCCGCGTGCTGGAAATGTACGGCCTGTCCCGAGAAAGGGCCGATGCCGGTCGCGATGAAGAACAGCCAGGACAGCAGTTCTCCTCTGTCTGCTGCGGCCCCGATCAGACGCCCGGTTTTCTCGCCGAGATAGAGCAGGATCGCCCCGGAATCGAAGACCCGGATTTCCTTGCCACCGGGGCCTTCTGTGTCGACGATGGCCGGTACCTTGCCGTTCGGATTGATGGCGCGGAAGTCCGCCTTGTGCTGCTCGCCCTTGCTAGTGTCGACCGGGATGACCTCATATGGAAGTCCCGCTTCCTCAAGCACCAGAGCGATCTTCGCCGGATTGGGCGTGGGGTGGAAATAGAAGCGGATCATCAGTTTTCTCCCTTTGAAGTTTTTTGAGTGCCGGTGACGGCGGCCAGCAGGACGCCGACGGCCATTCGCCGAGAACCGGGATCGCCAGGGCCGCCGCCGCGGTGACCGGCACGAGAGCGATGATGGCGGCCGCCGCACGTGCCCCGAGCAGTTGTCAATCTGAGTTGAAGTCATCGTGAAGGAACCGGAGGGGCTTGAGCTTGACTTCGCAAGGTTCGTTTTAGATCATACGCTCTAGAACGAAGCAAGCGCTCTTTTGTTCGTATGCTCGTGAGAGCCGGCGGCCGGGCCGTCGGCGGCGTGCGATCAAGCGGCTCGCGAAGATATTTCACACGTGATGTAAGAACCATCACGACGTGTGCTTACGGCGTTTTGAGGAAAGAGCGTATCCGATGACGATGGACATCCGCGCATTGACCTTCGATACGGGAGGCACGCTCCTGAACTGGCATGGCGGCCTCTTGAGCGCGTTCGAGAAGGCCGGCCGCGCCCACGGACTCGGCGACCGATCATGGGCGGAGACCGTCAACGAGTATCGGCGACGCAGCCTGAAGAGAATGGTCGGGGCCATCGATCCCCCCTTCAATATCGACGACGTACATCGAGAGGAGCTTGCCAAGCTCGTCGGCGAGATGAATTTGCCTTTCGGCGCCGAGGAGATGACGCAGATTTCGAATGCCTGGCATTCCTTGGATGCGTGGCCCGATGTCGCCGGCGGCTTGAGCCGGCTTCGCCGTCGGTATTCCGTCGTCGCGTTCACCATCCTGAGCGTGTCTCTCGTGATGGACGCATCGAGGAAAAACCGCATGGACTGGGATTGCATCCTGAGTTGCGAGCTCCTCCGCGTCTACAAGACGAACAAGGAGGCGTACGATATGGCGGCCGAGAAGCTCGCCCTTCAGCCCCGACAGATCATGATGGTGGCTTGCCACAACTTCGACCTCATGGCCGCCCGGGCCGCCGGCTACCGAAGCGCCTTCGTCCGACGACCTTCCGAATGGGGCGTGGCCGGTCCACCCGACCCCACCCCGCATCCAGAGCACGATGTCGTCGCAACCGACCTGGAGGATTTGGCGCAACAACTCGGAGCGTAGGTCGGGCGCCCTATTCTATCGAGCAATAATCGTTATTCGTCGCCTGGACTGGCGCGCTTTCCGGACCGATGCGAGGCTCCCGCGGCCGAACGCTATTTCAGGAATCCCGTGGTGGATCCGGATCCAGAGCCGATGGATGGATGGCCACGGCTTCTCCTTCGATGCGTACGGCCCAATGGTCGCCGGACGGCGCCGCATCGGGATGCCGGTCGATTATAGATCGTTCGCTCCAGAATACCAGCAACTCGAAACTTCGAACGAAGCGCCTGACTCGATCTGCGATCCGGCTTTCAAGCCGCCGCTCTGGATGCTATGCAATTAACGTCACCCGATCAGTCTGTTATCGAAACGAGAAAGGGCCGGAACGAATGGCGAGGCCGCGCGAATTCGACGAAGCGACCGTTCTCGATGCGGCGATCGAGCGGTTCTGGCTGCGCGGTTACGAAGGCACTTCCGTGCGCGACCTGGCGGACGAAATGAGCATCGCGGGCGCGAGCCTCTACAACGCCTTCGGCGACAAGCGGGGCTTGTACGAGCGCGCCCTGAACCGTTACCTCGATCAGACCTTTCGCGAACGGATCCGCCGCATCGAACCGGCCATGCCTCCGCGCGAAGCGATCGGCGCCTTCTTGGAGGAAATCATCAAGCGCTCGCTCACGGACAAGCAGCGCCGCGGCTGTATGCTGGTGAATTCCGCCATCGAGAGCGCCCCTTACGACCCCGACTTCCTGGGCGTCGTGGCGACGTTCCTCGACGAGGTGGAGGCTTTCTTCCGCCGCTGCGTGTCCAAGGGTCAGAAGGACGGCACCGTCACGCGCGACCACTCGGCCGAGGATCTTTCCAAGTCGCTGCTGGGAATTCTCCTCGGCATCCGGGTGCTTGCGCGTGTTCGGCCCGATCGGAAGTTGCTCGAAGGCCTCGTGCGGCCGATATTCGGCCTTCTCGACGATACCGGATCGACCCGGCGTGCAAAGTCTCGTTCGGCCACTGACCCGGTGACGGCGGGCCAGGTGAAGCCGCCGCAGCGCCCGCCAGGGCGATAGCGTCGACGATGCCCGAAAACGGCAAGACGCGATTTGCTGTCCGCCGATTCGTAAGATAATCGACCTTGCGACGTTTTTCGCCTGGCACGCTCGAGCGAAGCAGAACTGAATCAGCAAGTGCGCGCGACGGCCTCACAACTCGAACCAGCGGTCTGAGAGCAGAGTGATCGACGTCGGCAATCGCACGCTACGAGGCGCTTTCGCGTGCTGCTGCGATGGAACGCAGCGCCGAGACGAGATCTTCAGGCGCGAGGCGGCGCCGATAGTCTATCTCCACGAAGGAGAAAACGACACGCCTGTCCCCATCTACTACAAACGTCGCGGGCACCGGAAGTTCCCAGCTTTCGTCACCGTTGATGCCAGGCAGCTCCTTGCCATTCGAACGTAAGGCCGCGCGCAATTCCTCCGGCAAGGAGTAAACCAAACCAAACTTGCGCGCGATCGAATTCCTGACGTCGCTTAGGACAGGGAATTTCAGGGCGTTCTTTTCCGACGTCGACAGCGATTTGTCCGGAAGTTGGGGAGAAATAGCCAGCATCCTTGCCCCAAGGGCTTCGATATCCGGCAATGCCGCTTGATAGGCGCGTAACTGAAGATTGCAATAAGGACACCAGCCGCCGCGATAGAAGGTGACGACCGCCGCGCCGCCTTTCAACACGTCTTCCAGCGAAGTATACGACCCAATGGCATTCGGCAGCGAAAAATCGGGCGCCAAGTCTCCGACTTTCAAGACACCGGATAGCGGGAATTTCGCACGAAGTTCTTCGACCTTGCTGTTGTAGAGCGCCGCTCGCCCCGCAGGGGCGGTTAATTCAAACTCCGCTTTGAAATCTGCCAGATCCTGTTCCAGCCCCATAAACGTTCTCCTGGGTCGCCGGCCGCATGCCAAGCCGCGCACCAAATTATAGAGCGGTCGATCTATAACGACAATCCACTGGTCGTTTAATTCGCAGACGTCGAGCGCTCTCCAGGTGCGCGACCAATACGGCGGTTGTTAGAGCGAAGCGACCCTCCGCGCAAATCCAACACTTTCAACGCGGAGATTGTTTCCTGGAGAGAGTGGGATTCGAACCCAGGTTACAGGTCTGTCTGGACTGCCTCGGCCACCATGCAGTGCATTTATTCTAGCGTCTCCAAGGCGAGTCTCCAGAAAACGGGAGTTTTATTGAATTCGGCTGGAGACTTTCGGCAGTTTTCGTCGAAAAAGTTCGAAAATGGCGCAACTGGAGACTTTCAACAATTAGAAAAGCCCGCCATTGGCGGGCCTTTTTGCCACTAAAGAAGGAAATTCTCTAAGAGTCTGTCCGGGATCATGCTGTTTTTTGACAGAGCTTTCTGAGCATGAGGCGGATTGAGGCAAGGCGCAAGAACGCCAAGGCCTTTCGGTTGAGACACTCCCAATCCTTGGCCAAGCGGCGGCAGCGATTGAGCCAGGCGATGGTGCGCTCGACGATCCATCGCTTGGGCAAGACCGCAAAGCCCTTTGCTGTATCGGAACGCTTGACGATTTCCACGTCGATTTGCCGGAGGATTTTGCGAACGGCGGACTGAAAGATCGGCCCCTGGTAGCCGCCGTCGGCATAGAGCTTCAGCAGGAATGGATGCAGGCCAAACAGAGTGGCCATCACCAACACCCCGCCGTCTCGATCCTGGATGTCCGCCGAATGTACAAGGGCGTGGAGCAATAAGCCCTGGGTATCGACTAGGATGTGGCGCTTCTTGCCCTTGATCTTCTTTCCCGCATCGTAGCCATGCGGGTCAATCCACGCCCCCCTTTTTCCGCGCTCTTGACGCTTTGACTGTCGATGATGGCGGCGCTCGGGCTGGGTTCTCGGTTGGCCAACTCCCGACATTGTACATAGAGCGCGTGATGGATGCGATCGAGCGTGCCGTCCCAAGTCCACAAGTCAAAATAACCGTGCACCGTGCTGCGCGGCGGCAGATCCTTCGGGATCGCTCGCCATTGGCAACCGCTGCTCAGCACATACATCAGACCATTGACCACTTCACGCACATCCACCGTGCGCTTGTTGCCGCCTCGCTTGGCTGACGCAATCAGCGGCTCCACAAACGCCCATTCCTCATCGGTCAAATCGCTGGGATAGCGTAGCCGGCTGCGGTCGTAACGACCGCGGTTCTCTTTCGTCCACATCGGCGCTCCTTCAGATTCGGACCGCCTCCCTTGAATCACAAATGATTCCGATGATTCAACATGTTTTCGGACAGACACTAAAACGCGGACTGCTTGGCTGACCTGGGAGGGATCGAACTCGCACATTCCCAATCGAGAAAGGCCCTTTGAAATGTCGGAGGAATTTCCCCTCTTTTCCCGAAATTTGGGCTTGGAGACTTTTGCAGCCACGAGCTGCGAATTTTGGATACGCATCCGTCTCTAAAATCGTTGGGATTTCTCGGTCAAGCTCCAAATGCCACCGCCGCTGGCCGGAAGCCGTCACACGACCGAACGGCAAAAGCGAATGTCCGCTCACCTCCTAACTGCGGACGTCTCAAAGCGAGGACGGAAGGTCATCTGTGCCAAATTCGGAAGTATCAACGTAACCCTTGTCCAGTTTGCCTCGACGCCGTTAGCCGTCTATTCAGGAGCGTCCAACATCGGCAATGCCTGAGTGCTCGGTCGCATCGAGGGGGCGGCCGGGTTGAGTTCAGTGGACCGCCGTGCGGCAAGTTCGCCGACTGCGTCGAGTACGGGATACGCAACCGAGCAGATATGCGAATGGATGCGCCGGAGGTCGCGCAGCACATCGAGATGCAACGAGGTGGTCTCGATGGTCTCAGGCCGGCCATCGCGCAGCCGATCCAGATGCCGTTCGGTGGCGGCGATCTCGGTATCGCGCAGATGCGCCTTCTCGACCAGTAATTTGCGGGCCTCGTTGACGTCGCCCGACATGAAGATGCCGAACGCGATCCGGAGCGAATCCATCGTTCGCTTGTGGAATGCCGACAGCTCCTCGGCGCCTTCCGGCGAAAATTCGAGCCGGCGCTTGATCTTCTTGATCGCGAGTTCGCTCAAATTCTTGTCGATGATATCGCCGATGTGCTCGAGGTTGATGGTGAAGGAAATGATCTCCATCGCCCGTTGCCCCTCGCGCTCGTCAAGGCTGCCACGGGTCAGTTTGGTCACATAGAGCTTGATCGCCTCGTCGAGGCTGTCGACGCTGTTGTCCATCTTGGAGACCTGATCGACCAGGGCGCGATCGTCGGTCATCATCGCCGCCATCACCTTGCGCAGCATGATTTCGACGTGATCGCCCATATGCAGGGTTTCGCGCGCGGCGTCGGCCAAAGCCAGCGAGGGCGTTTCAAGCGCACTTTCGTCGAGATAGCGCGGCCGCGACGGGTCGGCTTCCCGGACCCGGTTCGGCAGCAGCCTTTTCAGCAGCCGGGCCATGGTGTCGAGTAGGCCAATGAAGATGATGGCCGTTGCGACGTTGAAGGCCATATGAAACTCGGCGGTCAGCTTGGCGAGATCAGGCTGCCAGGCCTGCAAGTGCTCGGTGATCGGCCGCAGGAACGGCGCAACCAGCAGCACGCCGACCAGCCGATTGACGAGATTGCCAAGGGGAAGGCGATAACTGGCAGGATTATCGCGGTGTGCGCCCTCGAACACCGGGTTGATCGCGCTGCCGATATTGGCGCCAAGCACCAGCGCCAGTGCTGCCAACGGCGAGACGAAGTGCGCGTAAGCCAGCGACATGATCAGCAGCACGCTGGCCACGCTCGAATGCACCGCCCAGGTGACGGCCGCGCCGATCACGATGCAGAGCACGGGATCGCCGGTGATGGCGTTCATGAAAACGCGAACGCCGGGCGCATTCTCTGCCGGCGCCAGCGTGTCGAGCAGGATATGCAGCGCCAGCAGCATCAGGCCGAGGCCGATCGAGACCCGGCCGATATCCTTGATGCGCGAGCGCGCGCCGCTGCGGAATGCGACGAGGCCGAGCACGAACAGCACCGGCGCCACCGCGGAGATGTTGAACGACAGAATCTGAACGATCAGCGTCGTGCCGACATTGGCCCCGAGCATGATCGCAAGCGCGGGCACCAGGCTGACCAGGCCTTCCGAGGTAAAGGAGCTCGTGATCAGGGCGGTTGCGGTGCTGCTTTGTAACAGCGCCGTCAAGGCGATACCCGCGGCGAAAGCGGCGAAGCGGTTGTTCAGCGCCTTCGCCAGCAGCAAACGGATATCGGGACCGAACGCGCGCAGAATCCCACTGTGGACCATGTGCAGGCCCCACAACAGCAATGCCACGCCGCCCATCAGGTCGGGAAGAACCATGCTTCCCATGAATGCTCGCTTCCGAATTTGAATCGAACGATCAGGCTATCGGCAACCTCCAGCGGATCAACCTTTTTATTCATAGCCCGGTCGGGGGCGGAGTCTATGTCGGGGCTCCTACCTTCACGGGGGCCAATTGCGGCCTTAATTTCATCTTTAGAATAAGCCCCTATTATAATTGAGGATTCTGGTTTTAGCTGACGGAAATTTATTGGCGAAATGGCAAAGTCCTCAAAGCTGGTAGTCGTAAAACGCGGCAAGGTCCTGTTGGTAAGGCGCAAGCGCGACCGCCTATGGATGTTCCCAGGTGGTCGGAAGCGCGCGCGCGAAAGCCAAAAGGACTGCCTGCGCAGAGAGATCAAAGAAGAGCTTCCAAAACTTCGGCTCGATCGTGTCCGGCTATGGAAAGAAGTGAAGTCCAAGAATCGCCGCTCAGGCAGAAGAATGAGCGATGCAATTTTCGTGGCCAGGAGCGCATCCGGCTCCTTGATAATTGGCGACAAGAAGGAAATCGACAAGGCTGTGTGGCGCAAGCCGCGCGGCATTCGGCTTACACCCACATCTCGCTACATCAGGGATAAGCTATTTCCGACGTCATGAACTTCTTTTAGGTCGATCAAGTGAAGCCAGAGGCTCACTTGCGGTCTGGGTAGAAGGCAGAAGCCGCCATCGCCTCGTGAGACTTCCGATTTGCCTCGGCGAGAACGGACATAGGTCGCCGTGCTCGGCATGTCCGCTTAGCCACTCCTATTGCTCCAAAAAGAACACCGCAGAAATGCTCCGGATGATGAATATGTTGGCCGATGAGTACCGGGTTCGGAGGCGGATTCGGGTCAACATCGAGGACACGGGAGACCACATACACCTGCCAGCCAATTCGTCTCCGCTCAAAGTCTCTCGAAAACGGGAATATCTGCGGCATTGGCCGGAGACTTTCCAGAAATTCTCTTTAAAGTTGCCGCTTTCTGGACCTTGGAGACTGAGGCCTCAAGCACGAATATGCCTATTTTTGCGGGGTTTTCTCTCATTGTTCAGCCACTATCTCTAGTTGAGAGACTGGTTGGCTGGGGCGGAAGGGATCGAACCATTACCTTCCCATTTGCATCGGCGTTGCCAGAAAGCGGTCGGCTCGGCCCGTGAGCAATGATGTTGCTCAGAAATGACTGGCATTCAAGCTTGATCGGAGCGTTGCTGTGGTGGCTTCAAGGGCTCCTGATGCGCGCTTTGAAGGGAGCCCTGCCCGGCTATTTGCCCCAGCAGGGCTGAGGTGGTGCGGCGGACGGCGTCGCGCTCACCTCAGAGGATCCCATGACGAAGCCCAAATCAAAGACCAAGGTTGCTACTCGGCCGGCACCGCGAATCGTCAAGAAAGTCAAATCCCGGCCGCTGGTGGCATCGGTCTATCCAAAAGCCGCAGCTCGACCCGAAACTAAGCACGCGCGCATCATTTCGATGCTCCAGTTATCTGCCGGCGCGACGATTGCATCAATGATGACCGCTACAGATTGGCAGCAGCATTCGGTGCGCGGCTTTCTCGCTGGAGTGGTTCGCAAGAAGCTCGGTCTTAATTTGATTTCCATGCACAGCGAAAAGGGCCGCGTCTATCGCATCAAGGATGGCAAGAGGTCAAGCACCACCGCGGATCGCGCAAAGCAAGTGGCTTGATACGATGCGCGAGAAAAAGCTGGCTAAACGCGTCACGGCGGAAGCGCCGGTTGCAGACGAGATCGCGCACTTGCGCGGTCTCGACGTCCAAGGGTTACGCGCTCGATGGCGGAGCGTATTTCAGCGACCGGCGCCTGTTCATTTGCGTCCGCATCTGTTGTTTTCAATCATCGCCTATCAGATCCAGACCGATCGCTTTGGCGGCCTGGATCACGAAACCAAAAAGCTGCTCGATCGGACAGAAGCGGTTGAATCCGGCTCGACGATGCCGGCTCGACTGATCGCCCTTGACCAAAAACGCAGGGCGCTCACGCCGGGTACGGTGCTGGTCCGAGAATGGAACGAGCAGTCGCAGCGAGTGATGGTTATGGAGGACGGTTTTGCCTGGAATGGTCAGACCTACGACAGTCTCTCCAAGGTGGCGTTCGCTATTACCGGCACGCGGTGGAACGGCCCGCGCTTTTTCGGTTTGAGAGGCAAGGAAGATCGATCGGCCATGGAGAACCGGCTGTGAAAGCCCCTCCTGTCAAACGGGTTCGTTGCGCCATCTACACGCGAGTATCTACTGAACATGGGCTCGACCAGGAGTTTAACTCGCTGGATGCCCAGCACGAAGCTGCCTCGGCATATATAAAAAGCCAGGCCCACGCCGGATGGACGCTGGTCCGCGCCCGTTATGACGACGGTGGCTATTCCGGCGGATCGACAGACCGCCCAGATCTGCAGAGGCTGCTGGACGACATCCGTGCCCGCAAGGTCGATGTCATCGTTGTCTATAAGGTCGATCGTCTGACACGGTCGCTCGCGGACTTCGCCAAATTGGTCGAGCTATTTGACGCGCACGGCGTATCATTCGTCTCGGTAACCCAGCAATTCAACACCACGACCTCGATGGGTCGGTTGACCCTCAACGTACTTCTGTCTGTTGCCCAGTTCGAGCGTGAGGTTACCTCCGAGCGCATCCGCGACAAGATCGCAGCATCGAAGCGAAAGGGTATCTGGGTCGGTGGCAACCTGCCCATTGGCTATGAGATGAAAGACGGCAAGATTGCTGTTGTGGAAGAAGAGGCCGAACAGGTCAGGCTGATCTATCGCCGGTACCTAGAGCTTGGCGGCGTCCGGGCCCTAGCATTACAGTTGCCGTTTTGCTTTGAAGTGGGCTCGCTGAGCGACCGCCTGATGAGCTCTACGCCAGAGTGACCATGCGATGATGTGTGCGGGTTGTATCCGCTTTCGCGCGAGCCTGACGGCAATGCGTCGGACTTCCTGGATCGACCATCGGATCAACGACGGCGTGGCTGTGGTTTGACCCTTGCCGTGGTTCGGCGTTTGGTTTTTTTTGGCGCCGGCGGATTGGCGCGATGGCGGATCACCGCCATCATGGCGAAGGCGAGCATCGCCATGGAAACGTGGCGATGCCAGCCGTGCCAGGATCTGCTCTCGTTGTGGTCGAGCCCGAACTCGTTCTTGGCGGTCTCGAAACTGTCCTCGATTGCCCACCGATGGCCTTCGACCCCCACCAGTGTTTCGATCGATGTTGCCGCTGGGCACCAGGTGGTGAAGAAGGCGAGATCGCCATCGGCGATACGACGACGGATCAGCAGACCGCGTGTCCAAAGGCCCGGATTTTCGTCGTTTGGTTCTCCGGCCAGGTCGGCCAATTCGAGATAGCACCAATCATGCAGCCGCGGTCCTTTGGTTCCGGCCCCTGCTGACAGGCGTTTCCAGTCGGACGCACGCCGCGTCAGGGCGATGTCGGCAGCCGTGCCGGCGACCGATCGACGCTTGCCCCAGGATCGAAATACATGCGCGCTGCTGACCCCCAGGACATAGCCTTTGCCTGCGCGACGCAGTTGCTGTTCAATGTCACCGACACCGTAGACCGTATCGCCTGCAACCCACTTGAACGGGACAGGCGCGGCTATGGCGCGTGCGATCATTCTCGTCGCAAGCTTTGGTTTGGTCGCAAAGCCGGTATCGGGGGGCACGTATGCGGCTTTCAGTCGATCTGGATCGTCGGTCCATTCCTTCGGAAGATACAGCGCGCGGTCGATGAAAGCATGACCGTGGCACGAAACGTAGGCCGCGAAGACGCCGATCTGGCAGTTCGTGATCTTGCCCGCCGAACCAGTGTACTGACGCGCCACGCCGCACGACGCTTTGCCCTGTTTGAGAAAGCCGGTCTCATCGATCACGAGGACCGCGTCATCGTCCGCCAAATGCTCGATGACATAATCGCGGACGATATCGCGCAAGGCATCCGCATCCCAATCCCTGCGACCCAGGATCGCCTGTTGCCGCCATGGACCAGGATCGCCTGCGGCCTCAGCGCGCATCCAACCAGTCTTGCGTTGCTCATCTCCAAGCAGACCTTCCAGAAACAAGCCAGCATTCTTCGCAACACGCTCTTGCCCGAACAATGGACGTATCCGCTTCTTGATCTCCCGAAGCGACGCCGCCCACAACGCAAGCGTCTCTTCAATCGACGCTGTCCGCGTCCACGATGTTCGAATCATGGTTGCCCATGGATTCAGAAAACCTCACAAAAGGCAACTGTATTGCTAGAGCGGGATCTCCGCGACCGGAATTTCCGAACCAAGACAAAGCTCCTCACGACAGGCGCGACCCGCGGTGGAATTCCATTTAGAAGGGGATCGCTGTTCTATTTGCTAAGCAACCACTTCTATGTGGGAGAAGTCAAATTTAAGGACGAGATCCTACCTGGACAGCAGCCCGTTATCATGGACCGAAAATTGTTCGATGCGGTCCAGCAGAAACTAAGGGATCAATGGTCTCACAGGACCGTGACACGGAATGCATCCGATCATCTTCTGACCGGTTTGCTTTATGACGATGTGGGCAATCGAATGGTCCCGACACATGCCACAAAGGCCGGAATCCGGTATCGCTACTATATCTCTTCGCCGCACTTTGACGGAAACTCCAAAACCGCGGCGGTCGGATCGACCTCACGCGTTCCTGCCGCCGACCTTGAAAACGTGATCGTCAAATCGCTGACTGAGCATCTAGGCCTAGGCTAAGTGTCCCCACAGAGATGAAACGGTGTGACGTTTTTTTTGAAGGTCAGGCGTTTAATCCTGACTGGATTCCAACAAGCATCGAAAAGAGCCTTTCAAATGCAAAAATCATCTGAGGAATCGAAAGCGCCGTTCGTTGCTATGACTGACGAGCGTAAACGAGAGGTAGTCGCGCAGCTCACAGACGATGTACTGAGCAAACTCACTGGCGCCTTCTTCGATGTTTGCAAATTCGAGCGCTGGACAAAAAGAGACCTGTCGTCAATTAGCGGTATAAATGAAACCGCCATCGGTCACATTCTGGCCGGCCGCAGGAAAAATCTCACGGTCGAAACAATCGCGCTGCTTGCGCGCGCAATGGGCGCTCGTCCTGAATTGGTCCTTCATGACACACGTCCTACAGGAAACCACGTGTCGCCAGTTCGAAAAGAGGGCGCAGCGGCGCTCTCGCTAGCAGCGAAGCCGGCGGTTCAACGCGGCGCCCGCGCCTTGTCTTCCGCATTCGGTCGGTCGCAATCTGTTTTTCGGACCTCCTCAGATGTGCAGAAGGAAGGTGCGTCAGCGGAGGGCTTCGCTTATGCCCAGCCTGATCTCGAGAAAGAAGCGCCATAATGAACTTAGTCTCCCTAGAGACCGGCAGAACAACGTGGCTTTTTCCAGTAGAGGAAATTCTCCCGCTGGGCGGAGCCGACGGTCCGCGAATAACTGCAGCCATCACCTCCAAGTATAAATTCACACACCCCCCGCGAATCCGACAAGAGAGGATATAGAAAAAAACGGATTGAAGTTTGCCGGCGGCCAAATGATCCGCAACGGCAGTATTGCGAACATCGCCGAGTTCATCGTTTTCAACGATGGGATTGTCGCGGTGTCGATGTCAACGGATGATGCCGAAGCATTTCTCCAAGACATCTACGCGTTTTTGGTCTCAGAGTTCGCGTTTCGTGAGTTCACTTCCGGCGTGAAGAAAATCAACCTGAGTTCAGTTGTGGTCGACTTTGAAACGTCTCTCAACGGTTTTATCCGGGCGCGCAATACAGACTCAGACCTCATTGGAAGGCACCTGAACTCTATCGACGATACTGACTTCCCCGTTGAATTGGCGAGGGTCGATTTCCTGTTAAACAAGGATCCCGAATTCAGGCCGCCGAACGTTCCGCGCTTGACCATCGAAAAGCGGGCGAACACTCAGTTTTCACAGCACAGATATTTCTCTTCGGCTCCCATTCACACAGCAAGTCATTTGGAAATTCTCGAGAGAATTGAGAGCGGCTTAACCAAAGGCAAAAGCTAAGCCCTCAGCGGCACCACGTCGTCCCTTTTTCGCCGCTCGCACGATGCCCCGCCATGACTCAGGGAAGGCCGCTGGTGCGCCTTTGCCGTTTTGGGCTGTGGGTAGCGGTAGGGACGGTTTGACGAATCCGGGGCGGCCTGCCCCACGAGCGGCAGCGGCTCCAGTCCGTTCCGACCGGCTACCCGTTGGGCGATTGCCGGAGGTCGTGCGTTGGAGCGAAAGAGTTTTTACGGCACGTCACCGGCCTTTCTCGAACCGCCGGCGCTATGAGGCGCGTTCCAAAAATATTGCCGGTTGCCCGTGGCCGCTTCCGCATATTGATCGATCGACACAATGATCGCCTGGACATGGTGGTAACACCAGCCCTCGCGCGGGGCTAATCGCCGGACTTCGGCCAGCGCTTTAATCCACGGCGGATTGTCGGTGGCATTGTGGTCGTACCAGTTCACCATTGGCGGCCACCTAGCACTTTTCCCTTGGTCGGACCTGGTTGTTCTTTTTTCAGCCGGTCCCGTTCGGCACAGAGCGCGTCGACGTTGTTGAGCATCCGATCCAGCAAGGCCTCGGCAGAAGCCGTTGGAATCCCGGCCCTTTGCAGTTGCCTAATCTCGCCACGCTGGCGGTGGACCTGGACGCGCATGCGTTCGATCTCGGCCCGAATGTGTTCGATGTCCGGCATATTGCGTCCCTGCGAAGTCAGGCTGTATAAGAGAACGAAATGAGAACAAAATTCAAGCCGCTAGGTTTAGCGGGTGATCGGACCAGCGCCCCGAAAAGCGGGGTCGGGCTATAAAATCTCCCGTGTGGGGCGCGATAATCGCTACGACGGGTCGACCGTCAGCATCACCGGGGCGGGGTAATCTGGAAACATGGCGACTCACTGTCTAGTCGAACTTCTTGGCAAAAATTGACGCCGTGAACCGGCTTGAGAGCATCCACAAGGACCTACTGATGCGCCTGCTCGGTTCCGCTGTCCTGGTGATGGCCATGGTCTGGACTGGCGCCGTGCCAGCTCGGGCTCAGACCTATGATTCAAGCTCCCCGGTTTGCCTCCAAGTTTACAGCATTGATGGCAGCTCCATCGCATGTGGGTATAAGTCGCTGGCTGAGTGTACATCGACCGCGTCAGGACGTGCCGCCCAATGCTTCGTCAACCCCTATTTCGCGCAATCTCAATTGCGTGGCAGGGGCCACCCAGTATTGAAACCACCCCGGCGGCCGCGACGGAATTCTCGATGAACCGCCCACAGAAGATCACCTTCGGCGAACTGCGCAATTCCGGCGTTCGCGGGATCCTGATCTACTGCGCCGACTTTCATTGCAGCTACTCGATCGCCATGAACGCGGACCAGTGGCCCGATGATCTCCGGCTTCCGACATCGAGCCGCGCTTCGTCTGCCAGGTATGCGGCAAGCGCGGCGCGGATGTCCGGCCGAAGTTTTCTTCCGCCGAAATGGGCATTGGCAATTGACCAGGACCGCGATTCGGCCCGGCATCAAGTCCGCATTTTTCCGGGCTTGGCAGAAGCGAGGTCAATCGGGAGAGTGACGGGAACCGTTGCGCGGAGGACGTTTTGCTTCAGGACATGAAGAAGAGCGATTGGGCCTTCGTGGCCGTGTGCGTCGCAGCCGCAATCTTCTGCGGCATTTGGAGCGTCAAACTCGGAATAGCGCATTATAAATCCCAACCCTGGGGGCGACAGAGTTCAGCAGTTCACACCGGCCCGCGAGGTAGCGATCTCCCGGCCCGCCTCCGTGAAGTGACGTGATGAAATACGCCGCCCATCGACCTTTTGCTGATCCCGAAAAAGCCGCCCGCAAGCTGATCGAGATCGCCAACGCGACCGAAGCCGTCCAGGACGGCCGCATCCACATCGAGAAGATCAACGGGCCGTTCCTGTTCAAAGAGGGCGGGAGCCCAGCCGAGTACGGCGCAGGTCTGCAGTTCGCGCCAAGGGTTGGTTGTGGCGGCACGAGTCCGGCACCTATGTGAAGTTCACGCCAGCCGGCGCCGACCTGTTCGCCTAAGAGATCACCTCGATGTGCAATCTGTATTCGATCACCACGAACCAGGTTCGTATGCCAGGCCTGCGGCAAGCGTGGCTTTGGCATCCGGGCGTCGCAATACCGGCAATCCGGTTCAAGCGCGGGACGTTCTATAGGGCCGTTGTGGACACGCTGCGGCGGGCCACAGGGCCGATGACGGCGGATGACATCTGCCAAGCCCCGCTGGCCGGCAAGACGGCAGCGGCCACCCGGAAGCAGGAGAAAAACCTGCAGGCGGCTATCCTTGCTGCGCTACGGGTGCGGAATGGCAAGTCCGTGGTTGGCGAGGGGGCGCCAGCAAGGTGGCGGTTGAAAGAGGACGCCAACTGAGGCGGCCCCTTTCTCCATCTACCGTATTTCGGTTGGGCCGCTGAAGATGCAGCCTTTCCCATATTGCGTTTCGATCATCGATTTAGCATTGAAATAGTTGTCTGCCTGAACCGTGATGTCCTGAAGTCCCCCATTTTTCAGCCTGATCTTCGCCTTCCAGGTTTTTGCCGCCATTTCACTTCCTCGAACGGTTAGCGCTGCTCATCATGTCACAATGGCAGCCAGAGGTTGAAAAGGGGGCAACGCCTAGTTTTTGTCAAGAACTCTTAGGGTAGCCCGGCGCGGTGGCGGCTGGCGGGCTAACTGCCCTTGGTTTTTAGCCCGGTCCCTTTGCAGATCGGGCAGAGCGGCGGTGGCGATACATCAATCGGATACCCCCATTTTGCGGGCCGCGCTTCCATTATGGTGCCTTTGCCGAAGCAGTTTTCGCAGGGTTGGGTCTCTTTGGATTCGTTAGTCATGGAATGCTCCTGTCGGACCGCCAATTCGGTCCGGGGCAAACGCTAGGACTCCCGGCAAATCCAGCAACGCACCGGCATTTTTGGGGACGGGAAACCGGCCGCTCCTCGCCTTTGATGCCCTGAGGCATTAGGCTGTTAGCATGGGTTCAAGACGTCCTCCAGAATGGCTTCTGATCGTACTGGCGTTGCCCGCCTATCAAATATGGCACATCGCCAAGTACGCAAATACCCACCAAAATCGGGTGGCCAAGGTTGCGACGTTCGTGACGTTTTTGCCGATACTGGCTTTTTGTACCGTTATCTGGGCAACGGTATGGACGGCAGTTTTGTGGCTTGCATGGCAAGCCGTGAACTAGCGCCGAATACTGCAAGACTGTTCTCAATCTCGGACGTGCTGATCGCCATTGCGGAGATTGCGTCCTGTCTTGGTCCCGCGAGTTTGACGACCCAATCCCCCTGCCCGATGGCCGCCAGCTCTTCACGTTGAAGGACGCGGGCGAATACATCCAGTCGCGGCCGAAGGCGAAGCAGAACGCCACACCATGGGCGAAACGCGACCGAGGCCCTGCTGCTGGTCGTCGAGCGGAACGGCCCGACGATGCTGGCCCGGATCGCGATGATGCAGGCGCTGTACCCAGCGGGCGAGCGGGTGTTCAATCCAGATCGCAAAGACCAGCATTGGGGAAAGCGAAGGCTGAAGAGGGACCAATGACCGTATTTGTGTACGTCAACACGAGCAAGCAGGTCGGCGATGCCGAGCACATCAAGGTGTTCGCAAATGTGGACGCGGCGGAAAAATGGTTCGGGGAGAACGACCTGGAAGGCGTCGCGCTCGAGTATGAGGTTCTTGAATGACAATACCCGAGGCGGATCATTTCCTGAAAATCACGCCGGCTCGTCCATTGACGCATACTCCTCGCGGTGATTGTCGGAGGGCCCGCGATGTGTGTTGGCTTCTCTTGCAAATGATTGTGGGAGCGCAAGGATTGCAGCTTCAATGGCTTCCGTTAGGGGATCTCGACGCCGCCTGCGGAAGTCGATTCCGAGAATTACGTCGCCCATTCTTCACCTGTATAATCCACCGGCCCATGCACTGGAATATCGTACATTCCCAAGTGGGAGAGCGGAGATGAGCATTGGGATTACTCCGTGGATTTATGGCGTTGCGAAATCGTGTTTCGACATGCGCGACCCAAGTGTTGGTGCATGTTCACGATCAGGAAATCGAAGAGCTCGACGCAGCGCCGCTCGATTCATGAGAATGCCCGCCGGGGGTATACCGGCAGGCTTGGTGCCGAGAGCTAAACGTTCCAAACTTTAAGAACGCTCGTCGTCTCTGATCGTGAAGAGATACCGCTCGACCCGGCAAATCCCGGCGTGCGTCACACTGTTGTCGCGACCGGCCAGGTCGAGCCCTCGATCAGCAGTTCGAATTCGCCAGCGGCATTGCGGGCGAACCGCCGGACGACTGCGGACGCCAGGATGCGCTCGCCCTCGCCCCGCCATGACTCAGGGAAGCCGCTGGTGCGGGTTTTGCTGGTTGGGTTGGTGGGTAGCGGCCGGGGCGGTATGACGAATCCGGGCCGCCCTGCCCGCCATCGGCAGCGGCTTGGAGATGTCCGGGTCCCACATCTTGGGCGATTGCCGGACCTCTCGCGGCGCGCTTTGATGGGGCATGGGCACCAAATCGCGAGAGACGATCTACGGCGCGTCGGTCCGGGCATCGGCGGAGCGCGCTGCGGAGGCACGTAAGGAAGCCGACCGTCTTGCCTGTCTGGCATGGAATCAGCGCATGCTGGGCTTCCAGGGGCCCGCCCAGCCCTCTCCGGTCTTGGGCGACGACCTCAACGCCGGCTTCGCCTATCTCGAAGTCAAATGCCTTGGCTGCAACACCCATCAGACCGTGGCGCTGAACATCATCCGCCGGCCGAAAACAACGCCTATTCACGAGCTGGAACGCTATATGCGCTGCAGGGACTGTTCTCAGGTCCGTGGATATCCCTACAAGCGCAGCCATCTGGTGGCGTTGCGGCCGACCAAGATATCCGCCGATTTGCCGCCGTCGACATGGTGGCCGGGTGAACGGTAACACCTAGGACATCCGACCGTTATTCGATCACCTCGTCGTCGCGGGCGAGGAGTACCGGGAATGGCGTCAGACAGCGCGCCCCTGGCGACCCATGATGAGGCCATAGACAAAAAGCAGGACGACGGCGCCGACCACGCTACCGAGGAAGCCCGCGATTTCTCCGGGCTCGTACCACCCGACAGCCTGCCCAAGGTAGGTCGCGACGAACGCGCCTACGATCCCCAAGATGGACGTCAGGATAAAGCCCTTCGGCTCGGTCTTGTCGCCGGGCATGATGAATTTGGCAATCACTCCGACAATGAAGCCAATGATAATTGTCCATAGGATGCTCATTTCGCTGCTCCTCCTGAACGGACATTCGGGACAGTGAAACACCCTACGAGACACGACCTCACGGCTCTCTTGACATAGATCAAAGGCGCTATCGGAGCGAAGCCCGCCAGACGGAAGGCGCAGGAAACGTCATCACGGGGTCGAGTGAAGAGTGATGGTCTAACGAGCCACAAATGACGGCTTTGGGGTCAAACCCGGAAGTCGCCCCCTGTTTCCGTCACTTCCGCTTCCCCCCGAAAACGGAATTCGCCCAAGACGCCCGGCATGTCCGAAAACCTGCACAACAGCAGAATTGGCAAAACTGGCTCAATGCGAAGCGGCGTAGAGTTCCACCGGCTCTTGGAGTCCCTTGAGTGAATGTTTTCCCCGCTCCTTGAAGTGCAGACCCGACCCGGCGACCAGATCCTTGACGGTCCTTGACACCAATATCTCGCCGGCTTCAGCGAGCGCGGAGACGCGCGAGGCAATGTGCACGGCGATGCCCTGCACATCATCGCCGGCAGTCTCGACCTCCCCGGTATGCAGGCCACAACGAACCTGAATGTCGAGCGGGCGAACAGCCTCGGAAATCGCGCACGCGCAACGTACCGCACGTGCCGGACCGTCGAAAGTGGCGAGAAATCCGTCCCCAAGAGATCTAATTTCGTTGCCCCGGTAACGTGCGAGTTCACGTCGTACCGTCGTGTGGTGGGCGTCGAGCACATTGTGCCAGCGCTGATCACCCATCTCCTCTGCCCGCGCGGTCGAGCCCACGATGTCTGTGAACAAGACTGTTGCCAGGACACGGTGGCTTTCTGCGATAGCGATGGATCCGGTGAGGAATTCCTCGATGCAGTCACCAATCTTCTCATGCACGAAAAAGAGGTGATCCTCTCCGGGCAATTCGATCAATCGTGCCCCTGGAATGTGTTGGGCAAGAAAGCGTCCGCATTCCACATCGATGAGCGTGTCTTCTGTGCAGTGGATGATCAGCGTTGGCACGTGGACCGAGGATAGAATCTCGGTGATGTCGATTTGAGAAGCCATCTGTAACACCGCCATGGCGGCTGATGGACTTGCGCCCAGTCGCTCGAAACGGCCCCACCATTGCTGCAAGGTCGGATCGTCCCGACGCGATGGCGCCCATATTGGTAGACTACGGCCGGTACCCCAGTCTCGATCGACGTATTTCAAGTAGGGCTTTAGCGCATCAGCGGTGATCGGCCAACGAGCAAAGGCGCCATAAAGCACTAGCCGCTGACATCGCTCAGGGTAGGTTGCGGCAAACAGAGCCGTCAACGCTCCCCCTTCCGATATGCCGAGCTGCGCTGCGCTCTCAATTCCAACTGCATCCATCACCGCACGGACATCATCCATGCGCTGCTCCAACGAAGGAATTTCGGGAACTGGATCGGAAAGGCCGGTCCCACGTTTGTCGAATATGACGACGCGAGCGAAACTCCCCAGACGAAGCAGCCAACGGGCCAGCTCTGGATGGTCCCAGTAATGCTCGATGTGCGATATGAAGCCTGGTGCAAACACCAGATCGATGGAACCACCGCCAAAGACTTGGTAAGCGATGTGAACACCTCCGCTCTTGGCATAGCGCGTCACTGGCGTCGCCATCGCACCCTCCGAGGCCGCAGCAGATAGCTCGCGATAAACTATCGCAAGCTAGCTGCCGTGAGAAGCGGCGATAAAATGTGCAACGAGCGGCTTTGATGGTTGCCGCATTCAGGTCGGCTTCGGGTTAAAAGCTGACTTCCGGCCCGGACTTCGGCACTTCCGCCTCTCCCCCAACAGCGGTCATCTGTCGCCGCGGTCGGCATGTCCGAAAAGTGCCAACGATCGGGATAGGGGGGAGCCTCTCGACTCCGCCCCTCCCACACCACCGTACGTACGGGTCCGTATACGGCGGTTCGAGAAGTTGCGCTAACACGCTCCAAACAGGGATGGAAGGCCGAGCGATTTGAAGTAGGCGTTGGAGAGCCCGAAGCAGAGAGCTTTGCTCCGGGCGATAGGCCAAGGGCCACGGCCACTACTGGCCGTGTTACGCAGTTCCCCCGAGATTCGCAGTGCGGCCAGTGCCGCTCGGCGACGCCGTGGTGTTTTCCACTGACGCCATAGAGCGGCCCGCAGCCGCAACCGGACCCAGCGAGTGAGAGCGATCAGCACCTCGGGCGTTTCGCAGAAGCCGAAATAGCCGCGCCAGCCCCGCATATACGTGGCCAACTCTTCCATTGTCGTCTTGATGCTGACGCCCCTGGCCCTTCGCGTGGTCTCCCGGATTCGCTGCTTGAACCGTCCCAGAGATTTCGGCGCGATCGTGCGCTTGATGTCCGGACCAGCCGAGAAGCTGAATCCGAGGAACTTCCGTTCCTGCGGTCGTGCCACCGCACTCTTCGCCTCGTTTACCTTGAGCTTGAACTTTTGTGTGATGAAGCGCGTGATGCTCTCCATCACCCGCTGACCCGCGCGTTCGCTGCGAACATAAATGTTACAGTCGTCCGCATAACGAACGAAGCGGTGTCCCCGGCACTCCAGCTCGCGGTCGAGTTCGTCGAGCACGAGGTTACTGAGCAGTGGCGAAAGCGGTCCTCCTTGCGGAGTCCCTTCCACGCTCGGGCTGACCAGTCCGTTCTCCATCACTCCGGCATTGAGGAATGCCCGGATGAGCTTCAGCAGCCGCTTATCCTCGACGCGTTTGGCGATCTGGCCCATCAGTTTGTCATGATTGACTTGATCGAAGAACTTTTCCAAATCAAGATCAATCACCCAGCTGTAGCCTGCAGCGATATATTGCTGCGCTTGAGCCACGGCGTGATGCGCGGATCGACGCGGTCGGAACCCATAGCTGTGTCGGGAAAACGTCGGGTTCCACCGCCTTTGCAGCACCTGCATCACCGCTTGCTGGACAAAGCGGTCCAGCACGGTAGGGATGCCAAGCTTTCGCACCCCTCCTCCATCCGGCTTCGGGATTTCCACCCGCCTCACCGGTTTCGGTTCGTAGGTCCCGATCAGCAGTTGCTCCCGAATAGCCGGCCAGTGCTGCTTCAGATAGTCGCCGAGTTGATCGACCGTTATCCGGTCGACGCCCGCGCTACCTTTGTTGCCCTTCACCTGCCGCAATGCTTCCTTCAGGTTTGTTCGCTCACATACCTCCTCCATGATTCGGCTCGTGTTGGCTGGGCGTTCGGGCTCATTCACCACCGAGAGCGATTCGATGTCTTCCCGTCCCGCCTGCCGGGCTTCACCCGTCGGCGCCGATGAGAAGTCCAGTCCCAACTGGATGTTCAGCCGCTTGTCGCTCTCGAGATTCATGTCCTACTTGCCTCTCCTCTCGTTCGGGCCTTCAGCCACCGTTCCCGGCTCAGCCTATCTGTTGACTCCACCTTTCGGCGACGGAGTGCCTCACTAGCCTTGCCGACGACATGACCCACTACGCCCTCTGCTGACTTCTGCCCTGCGGTCAGACCGCCTCTCGGCACTCTCAGTCGCCGAAGCGACACAGAGCAGATCTCCTGGGGTAAGCTCAGTCGCCTTCCGTGCACCGTCGCCGGGTCTACGCTTCGCATCCTTGATGGATATGGACTTCGCGGTAAGTGGCCCGCTCGTCCGACGCTCGCGCCTTGTACCCGGTTCTTGTCCATCGACCTGCACGTTTGCTGTACGCTTCCTTCAGACCTCGCCTCGCGGCGACAGCCCTTGCGTTCTCGCTAACCCTTCACCTCCATCAGGTTGGGTAGAGGACTTTCACCTCCAAGCTACTGAGCATGCCCAGCACACCACTAAATCGCTGCGCGATAGTTCGCCCGTTGAGGCGGTGCGGCTTGCCTGCGAGCATGGTGGCCGCGGGTAGAAACGTAGAACGTCCGCAAATTCCGCGTCCGAGATGCGGAAGACCACATCTGCATCGTCAAGAATTTGAATGACGAACACCGTGCAATCGGAGAAGCAGTGATCATCTTGACGAGTAGGTTGAAACAGTTTCGGTTGGACAAAATTGAGGTTTGTTGCGGTCTTCAAAAATTGGTTCGCCCTATGATGCTCCATGGCTGTCGCAAGGCTGATCGCGCAGAAGTTGTCGAACGTGACCTTTTTACAACGCCTAACTCTTTGAAATCACATAAGTGTCTGTCCTGGAAGTTCTTGAATCGGATGAATCATTTGTGATTCAAGGGTGGTGGCCTGATTCGTAGGAGCCGCCCATGTGGACGACGAACAACCGCGCTCGTTATGATCGTAGCTTCTTGCGCTATCCCAGCGATCTGACTGATGACGAATGGGCGCTTGTTGAGCCGCTGATCCCGCCCGCCAAGCGCGGCGGCGACAAGCGCACGGTGATCATGCGCGAGGTGGTGAACGGCCTCATGTATATTCTGTCGACAGGTTGCCAGTGGCGGGCCATTCCGAAAGACCTGCCGCCGCGTTCGACCATCCATGGATATTTCGATCTGTGGAGCTGGGATGGCACGCTCGATCGCATCCATCACATGCTCTATGTGAAATGTCGCGAAGCGCTTGGCCGGGAAGCCAGTCCCACCGCCGCCGTCATCGACAGCCAGAGCGTCAAAAGCGCTGAAAAAGGGGGTCTTCGATCGATCCGCCGGGTTACGATGCGGGAAAAAAGATCAAGGGCAAGAAGCGCCACATTCTCGTCGATACGCAAGGCCTGCTGATCCACGCCATCGTGCACGCCGCCGACATTCAGGATCGCGATGGCGGCGAACTCGTCATGGCGACGCTATTCGGTCTTTATCCATTCCTGCTGAGGCTCTACGCCGATGGTGGCTATCAAGGCCCCTTGTTTCGCCGCGCTATGGCAAAAATAATGGCGCAAGTAAATGTCGAAATCGTCAAGCGATCCGATCACGCGAAGGGCTTCATCGTCTTGCCCAAGCGATGGGTCGTCGAGCGCACGTTCGCGTGGCTTGGACGATGCAGGCGCCTGGCCAAGGATTGGGAAAATCTCAACCGCCGAGGCCTCGCATTCCTACGTCTCGCGTCGATCAGGCTCATGCTGAGAAAGCTATGCAATCCAACATGATCTTTCCGGACAGACTCTAACATTACAGTTGCTTTTGTTGCGAGCTTCTGAATCCATGGGCAACCATGATTCGAATGTCGTGGGCGCAGGCCGCGTCGGTTGAGGAGACGCTTGCGTTGTGGGCGGCGTCGCTTCGAGAGATCAAGCAACGGATACGTCCGTTGTTCACGCAAGAGCGTGTTGCGACGAATGCAGGTCTATTCCTGGAAGGTCTGCTCGGAGATGAGCAGCGCAAGACCGGTTGGATGCGCGCGGAGGCGGCTGGCGATCCCGGCCCATGGCGGCAGCAGGCGATTCTGGGTCGTGGAGACTGGGACGCCGATGCCCTGCGCGATATCGTGCGCGACTACGTCATCGAGCATTTGGCGGATGACGATGCGGTGCTGGTGATCGACGAGACCGGTTTTCTCAAACAGGGCAAAGCGTCATGCGGAGTGGCGCGGCAATACACTGGTTCGGCAGGGAAGATCACGAACTGCCAGATCGGCGTCTTCGCTGCCTACGTTTCGCGTCATGGCCATGCGTTCATCGATCGCGCGTTGTATCTCCCGAAGGAATGGACCGACGATCCGGATCGTCTGGAAGCCGCATATGTGCCTGCCGATGTCGGCTTTGCGACCAAACCAAGGCTTGCGACGAGAATGATCGCACGCGCGATAGCCGCGTCTGTACCATTCAGGTGGGTTGCCGGCGATACCGTCTACGGTGTTGGCAACATCGAACAGCAGCTACGTCGGGCAGGCAAAGGCTACGTGCTTGGGGTCAGCAGCGCTCATGTGTTTCGATCCTGGGGCAAGCGACCGCCGGTCGCCGGTACGGCTGCAGACCTCGCCCGGACGCGGCACTCATCCGACTGGAAGCGCCTGTCGGCGGGAGCCGGAACCAAAGGACCGCGGCTGCACGATTGGTGTTATCTCGAATTGGCCGATCTCGAGGCCGAGCAGTTCAACAGTGCAAATGACGGTTTGTGGACACGCGGTCTACTGATCCGTCGTCGCATCGCCGATGATGACCTCGCCTTCTTCACCACCTGGTGCCCAGCGGGAACAGCCCTTGAAACGCTGGTCGCGGTCGAAGGCCATCGATGGGCGATCGAGGACAGCTTTGAAACCGCGAAAAACGAATTCGGGCTCGATCACAACGAGAGCAGATCCTGGCATGGCTGGCACCGTCATGTGTCTTTGGTGATGCTCGCCTTCGCCATGATGGCCGCGATCCGACATCGCGCCAATCCGCCACCGCCCAAAAAAA
Source organism: Bradyrhizobium sp. Ash2021 (assembly GCF_031202265.1). Taxonomy (NCBI): domain Bacteria; kingdom Pseudomonadati; phylum Pseudomonadota; class Alphaproteobacteria; order Hyphomicrobiales; family Nitrobacteraceae; genus Bradyrhizobium; species Bradyrhizobium sp. Ash2021. The sequence goes on from NZ_CP100605.1 coordinate 290,773, forward strand.
CGAAACGGCGCCCCCGGCAAAAACCAAAGCATAACCACCCCACCACTGATCCGTTGGTCAATCCAGGAAATCCGCCGCATTGCCATCAGACTTGCGCGAAAGCGGATTCAACCCGCACACATCATCGCATGGTCTTTCTGGCGCAGAGCTCACCAGGCTGCCGCTCAACGCGCCCACTTCAAATCAAAAAAACAACTGTAATGCTAAGCCGCGTCTTGGTCAGCAGCACCGTTTCCGACGGCTCTTCTCCTGCGGCAGTCTGGCGGTCGGCAGTGTCCAGTTGACTCATGTAGCGCGCCACGCTCTCTTCGATCTGCTTCTGGCGGCGCTGGATCTTGCCTTGCGTGAAGTTGTTGTCGCGACTGTTCACGGCCTTGAACTTGCTGCCGTCGATGGCAACGCTGGCCTTCGTCAGTAGGCCCATCTTGCGACACAACTCGACGAATTGCGCGCAAACCTTCCTGATCGCTGGGCCATTGTCCTTGCGGAAGTCGGCGATGGTTTTGTGATCCGGCGCGAGCCGTCCGGTCAGCCACATCACCTCGAGATTGCGGCCGGCCTCGCGCTCCAGCCGCCGGCTCGATTGCACCCGGTTGAGATAGCCGTAAATGTAGAGCTTGAGCATCGGCGAAGGATGGTACGCCGGCCGACCGGTCGCTGCAGGATCAACGCCATCGAACCCGAGGTCGCGCAGTTCCAACGCATCCACGAACACATCGACCGCGCGAATAGAATTGCCCTCGTCGACCCAATCATCGAGGCATTCCGGCAACAGCGTCGTCTGCTGGCGATCCGCCCCTTGAACGAAACCCTGCATCGCTTCCCCCGCCGATTCAGCAAGAGAATCATAGCATCGACCGGGTTTTCACACAGCCTGGACCCAAAGCGGCATTGAAGCGCGCGTGCCTTGGCCTGTGGCTGCTCCAAAAGAACGCGCGCTAATCAGCTGAAAATCTAAACTCAGCGGCGACCGGCTCGGTTGACGGGGCCGCCACGAGTCCTTGGTGAGGCCGGCCGTTAAGGCCGCGGGACTTAGCACAAGCGGCACGATCCCCAGGATGCGCAACAGCCGCCGACCCCGCAGCCGCCGACCGCGCAGCCACGGCCCGCGCAGCCACGGCAGCCAGCGCCCGCGCAGCCACGGCAGCCCGCGCCCACGCCGCCACGGCAGCCTCCGCCGCCACGGCAACCTCCGCCGCCACGGCAACCACCGCATCCGCGAGCTACCTGCACGCCGCTGCCAACGTTTTCCTTATCGAAGAGATGGAACGTGGCGAGACTGACGTCGGCCATTTCCTCTTCGCCAAGAACGAAGCGCTGATTGGGCGAGGTATTGTCAGATGGCGGGATATTAGCAGTGGGCATCGTGGATGCCGATGCGCTACCCACCAGCGAAAGACCCAGTCCGGCGGCACCCAGCAGCTTCACGGCGGCGGCTTTGGTTGTGCGTTTCTGCTTCGAAGCTTGCTTGATCCATCGCATGGTCGCATCCTCCGAAAGTTCTTGTGAAACCACTCGGCAAGCGTGCGCTCGGCGAACCCGGCGCGCAAGGGTTACTTGTGCGATAAAATGCGAAACATCTCATCGAGTTCCCATTCATCTTCATGAACGAGATCGGCACATAGCCACTTTTGGTTGAGCGGAATCCCGCCATCTGCGTACATACAGCTGCATGGACCTGTATTTCCGGTATTGGCACGAAACGGACGTGCCGTGCGTCCGGACCGATGTCCGCTTCTCGGGTGCCGGCTCAACCGGTCGCCGCAACACAGGCGTTAAATCTCTCTGCTGGTGTTTCAAATTGCAAGGTCTCACGTGGTCGTTCATTTAGCTGACGAGCCACTTTGTTCAGATGGGCTTGCGAATGCATCGACAAGTCGGTGCCCTTGGGAAAGTACTGTCTCAGCAGGCCATTGGTATTCTCATTCGACCCGCGTTGCCACGGGCTTTGCGGATCGCAAAAATAGACGTCGATTTTGGTCGCCAACGTAAAGCGACGATGATCCGTAAGTTCCTTGCCCCGGTCCCAGGTCAGGGATTTATATAGCTCCTTTGGTAGCTTCTTCGCCTGCTTGATGAGCGCGGTGACAACCGTCTGGGTGTCCTTGCCTGCCACCTTGGCCAACATCACGTAACGGGTATGACGCTCGACCAAGGTCGCGATGTAGGTGTTGTTCGGCCCGGACAGGAGATCGCCCTCCCAATGACCAGGCACCGCCCGATCTTCAACCGCCGCCGGTCGCTGACGGATTGAGACGATATCCTTGATATGCCCCCGTTATCGCCATTCGGGTCAACCGGCCTGGAGCGACGCAGCGAGCGCTTCGATCGAAGATGGCTAAGCAGCTCTTTCTTCAGCACGCCGCGCGCTTGGACAAACAGGCTGCGATAGATGGTCTCGTGTGACACCTGATTACACTCGTCTTCAGGGTGCGTTCGCTTCAGCCAACCGGCTATCTGCTCGGGGGACCAATCCAATCTGAGCTTCCCTGCCACCGCCTGCCGCAGCCGCGGATTGGTCGCTAACTTACAACATTTTGGACGACGAGATCGCGCCCAGGCATTCTCGTCCGCAAGTGTCGCTCGGTAGCGATCATAGCCGCCATTGCGACTCATTTCCCGGCTCACCGTCGAGGGTGAGCGGCCAAGCCGTTTGGCGATCGACCGTGCCGATTGATGTGCCGTAACGCCTCTGGAAATCTCCTCGCGTTCCGCGAGCGTCAACGCCAGCCTGGAGCGACGCCGCTCCGCAGGACGAATCCCACCATGCGGAGCTACCAAAAAATAGATCGACGATGACTGCTTACCAAAAGCTCGTCCAATCGCCTTCAGCGACTCCCCACGCTTCCAGCGATCCCATAACTCCGTCTTCTCTGCCGCAGTAAAACCTCTATGAAATCTCCGTTCCATCCCACACTCCATCTTTTCCCTCTAAGATAAAGTGTTGCGGCGACCGGTTGAGACCACCGGGGATGAACGGACATGACGCTGACTGACCGCGACTTCCGATTTTGACCCAGACTGTGTAAAAACGTTTTTTCTCCCCCAAAAACTGCACGCAACCGGGGACGATCTGCGTCGACACGACGGTCTGAGCATATTTTTGCTTGATCGAGTCCAGAGTCAACCCGGGCGCAAGCTCGGGCCACGCTGAGCGACCTGAACGGTCACACGTTGCGCATAACAACACGAGCTCTTCACGCCCGGATTGCCACCAGGAGCGGCTTGATGCCGACGATGTTCATGACGCGCGTGAGGTTGTAGGCGAGTACGTTCAGCGCCATTTCGGTCGCAACATTGGGCAACCGCTTCATTAGAAAGTGTGTCGCACCCATCCGCATCTTCAGTGTGGCGAACGGATGCTCGACGGTTTCGCGGCGCACACGCATGGCTTGCGGGTTCTGATCGAGCCGCGTCTGCGCGGCCTCGACGACGTGTTCGTGTTCCCAGCGTTTGATGCGGCGCTCGTTGGATGTTGTGCACTGATCCTTGAACGGGCATGCGCGGCACGCCTTCGTCAAGTAAATCCGCATTTTCCGGCCATCTTCATCAGCGGTGAAGTGGTGCGCCAGCTTCTCGCCGGCCGGGCAGCGATAGACATCGTCCTTGGCCAAATAGACAAAATCAGGTTTCCCAAAGCGGCCTGCCGACATGGCTCCCGAGGTTTGCGGCTTGGGTAGCGTGACCGCGACCCCGGCCTGTTCGCATGCCAGAAGTTCCTCACCTTTAAAGTAGCCCCGATCCGCAACGACGTCCAAATGATCGCTGCGCAGCGCGGCTTTCGCCGCCTGCGCCATCGTCGCCAGTTGCGATCTATCGGTGCCGACGTTGGTGACCTCGTGCGCGACAATCAGATGGTTTGTGGTGTCGACCGCACTTTGTACGTTGTAGGCGACCATGCCGGAGCCGCGCCCACTCGTTGCCATCGAGCGGCAATCGGGATCGGTCAGCGATATCTGCTTGTCGGGCGAGGCGAGCAATGCCTTTTCAATCGCGGCCAGCCGTTTCACTTCTTCTTCGAGCTTCGCCAGCTTTTCCCTAAGCCGCGTCTTGGTCAGCAGCACCGTTTCCGACGGCTCTTCTCCTGCGGCAGTCTGGCGGTCGGCAGTGTCCAGTTGACTCATGTAGCGCGCCACGCTCTCTTCGATCATCTGCTTCTGGCGGCGCTGGATCTTGCCTTGCGTGAAGTTGTTGTCGCGACTGTTCACGGCCTTAAACTTGCTGCCGTCGATGGCAACGCTGGCCTTCGTCAGTAGGCCCATCTTGCGACACAACTCGACGAATTGCGCGCAAACCTTCCTGATCGCTGGGCCATTGTCCTTGCGGAAGTCGGCGATGGTTTTGTGATCCGGCGCGAGCCGTCCGGTCAGCCACATCACCTCGAGATTGCGGCCGGCCTCGCGCTCCAGCCGCCGGCTCGATTGCACCCGGTTGAGATAGCCGTAAATGTAGAGCTTGAGCATCGGCGAAGGATGGTACGCCGGCCGACCGGTCGCTGCAGGATCAACGCCATCGAACCCGAGGTCGCGCAGTTCCAACGCATCCACGAACACATCGACCGCGCGAATAGAATTGCCCTCGTCGACCCAATCATCGAGGCATTCCGGCAACAGCGTCGTCTGCTGGCGATCCGCCCCTTGAACGAAACCCTGCATCGCTTCCCCGCCGATTCAGCAAGAGAATCATAGCATCGACCGGGTTTTCACACAGCCTGGACCCAAAGGCGACATTGGAAAATGAAAGAGGCCGCCCGGTGACGCGGCCTCTAATGGCTCCTAACCGCCGTAATTTGGGCAAGCAACAGGTGACGGCGCTACGCCCGGTTTCCTATGAGGGTGGCCGGTGCAGAAATTCTTGACGCAGTCCGGATTTTTGCCCGTTCCGCAATGGTTGCAGCGAGCAACACAATCCTCGTAGCTAACCCCGGGTCGTATTTGCTCTATGAGCGAGGGCTCCTTAACCGCCAAACGCATTGATTTAGATCAAGCAGCGGGCCGCTGCGGTCATAGACCAAACGCAAACGGATGATCCCGTGGAAATTCAGGCAATCCCAACAGGAGACCAATAATGTCATCGACAAAAATGAAAATTGCATTCGTTGTTGCCTCAGGCTTGCTGTTGCTGGGATCTCCGGCGAGGGCGCAGCAACGCGTCGTTGCGAAGACATGCGCAAGTGAGGTCGACACCTTGTGTGCAGGCGTGCAACCCGGCCAGGGGCGCCTCCGAGAATGCATAAAGTCACGCCAAGCGGATCTTTCTGGCCCTTGTCAGGTGGCGGTGGACCGGGCTGCTGCGATCATCAAGGCTTGTGCGGACGACCGCAAGAAGCTGTGCGCGGACGTGCCGCAACATGGCAGTCGTATCCGGGAGTGCATGAAATCGCACATCGGTGATCTCGGCGATGCTTGCAAGGCGGCATTGGCTGAAGCTGAGGTTGGCAGCAAATGATCTCTGTCTACCTCGCCGCGACCAGCGCCGATGCTGCGGTGCACCGAAAGCTTCGAAAACAAGCGATGTGAGTGTCGATGGGTTATCGCCGACTTATCGGTGGGGACACGAGACTTCGGCTTGTGGCACTTTTCGGACATGCCTATTGTGCCCAAGCATGTCGGTCATCGGGGGCGAAGCAGACATAGCCGTGTCAACGGTCGAGGTCGCCTTTTGACCCGGAGCGGAAGTCCATCCTGCGTTAACCTCAATTATCGGGGTTAACAGTCCCTCTTAACGATCCTCATCCAGGCCGAAGTCAAATGTTTGCGCTGGCACGCCCTTGTGCACAGCGGCGAATTGATCGAGCGGTAGAGTCAACGCAACCTTCGAAGAGTTCAGATCGGTAAGTTCGAGCTTTAAATTCTTGCCCGATTCTAGCTCCGCTATCAGGCTCGTCTCCACGGGGCCGGCCGCGATGCAGATGTTGCTAAGACACCAATTGAACGGGATTTGGGTTGGCTGCTCCTGATCTATCGTTACCTTGACTCCGTGCTGCAGGTTCGCTCCTTGTGGAACGAACAGTTGCATGCGGGCGGGACCATCGTCGCGTTGAATCAGATCGATGCGCGCCACTACCTGATCGAGATCATCGGTTCCGGTAGATGTGGTCCGACAGATCGTCGTCCCATCGGACGAGTCAAAGCAAAGCTTTCGCCAAGGCGAGTATTGAATTCTTTGAGGGATGCGCACCCGCGGAGGCTTGACTTGAAGCTCCTCGGCAGAAGAGCTGACGCTTGCTTGCTGTTGGGCGTTGCTGGTTGCTGAATGCTTCTCAAGAAACTGGCTTACCAGCGGAGACCAGATCGGCACCGCATCAGGTGAATCGATCATGAAATGGCCGTCGCTTCCGAACGCTGGAAGCATGCGATACTCCGCATTTCCTCCCGCCGCTACGAAAGCGTCGTGCATCCTGTTTGTCAGCTCCGGCCCAAAATAGCTGTCGTTCTCCGCGTATATCCACAGCATCGGCACTCGCGCAGTCCGACCGAATTCGCCTGTAGCGGCGACGAGCTTGTCGGGAGCACAATTGTTGTTAGGCTTGCCGTCTACTCTTCCTCCGCGGCCCGCCGCGAAGGTCACGATGGCCTGAACTGATGATGGGTTGAGGCTCGCAAGAGCGATCGATCCCCATCCGCCGCCGGACTGACCCACGACAACGACCTTGCCGGGCTGAATGATCTTCTTCTTGCTCATATAGTCGATGACCCACTCATTCAGAGTGGCGATGGCGAGGCCGGGGCCACGAAAGTTCGGGTTGTCGCAGCTGCCCACGTGCGCAAACACCGCTCCAAAGAGCCCCCGATCTTTGTCATCAAGGCTGCTCGCTCCATATCTTACAGGGGAAATGACTACATAACCCTGCTTTGCGAACCACTGTGCGGCGGCCAGATATTCGATGATCGGAAACATTGTTCGCTCTTGGGCACCCAGCGAAATTCCATGGTTCATAATAACAAGGGGAAACGGTCCGTCGCCGACTGGCCTTACCACGACGGCAAGCACCGGTAGTGGAAAGGGTAGCGCCCAGATTTCCTCTTGGATTTTTTGCGACGCAGCAACGTCTTCTGCAACGGCCGGGGAATGGACGGGCAGACATGCCAGCAAGATCAGAGGGACCAGAAGGCGCTTCAGCATCTTCTTACTCCGTTCTCAGGAAGAAATGCCGCAGATACCATTGGAAGCTAAGTGGCCGAGACTCGAGCCCTTTGACATAGATCAAGCCCCGAAGTGCAGCGACGCCAAAGATAGTCGCATTGATAGACCGCTTTTGGCACTTAGCGGACTCAGCAGTCGGGCTGGGCAACGTCTGCTTACAGGAGTAAAGCGGAAATACCCTGCCCTGCCCTATTCCACCATCTGCTTAACGACGCGCTGTACGACACTGGTACCAACGCCGACCTCGCGACCGATCTTGAGCATTCCCATGCCGGTGGCCTTGAGCTCACGAATACGGGCTTCAACAGATGGCTTGACCGTACGGCGACCCAGTTTTGTGCCCTTCGCCTTGGCCCTAGCGAGCCCGGCATTCACGCGCTCGCGGATCATGCCGCGTTCAAACTCAGCGAACACACCGAGCATCTGGAACATGGCGCGGCCTGAGGGCGTGCTCGTGTCGAGAGCTTGCTGATGAAGATACAGATGGCAATTGAGCGAACGTAGTTCCGCCAAGAAGCCGACGAGGTCTTGAAGGCTGCGACCGAGACGATCGACCGACCAGGCGGCGATCATGTTCACCTTGCGACTGGTGGCATCGTTTAGCAGCCGATCGAACCCGGGCCGCTTGTCTCGCCTGTGTGTACCGAGAACTCAAACACGGGCGTAGTGGTGATGAAGTCCGCCCAGGATGGGGCGTGAACCGATGACACCGGTTCGCTGAACCGGGCGAGAAATCGGCGGATCCTTGTTCAAGGATCGATGCGTTCGGTCGCTATTGTACAACGAGGTTTGAGAACGCCCACAGGACCGTTCTTCGCGAGGTTCTTTATCGGCATCATCCTTGGTTTGGTCGCCGAGTTTGCATTCATGGTGCCGTTGACAAGGGTGGTTTTGTCGTCTTCCGCTGCACGCTGAAAGAGTCGCGAACAGATCCGGGGCTTGAAGTGCCGGCCTGGATGTTCGACCGGACGGCGTGCCCTGAGCCCGGGCTTTTGGCAGCTCAACCTTATGTCAGCATCGAGGCACTTGCGGCGCTCTCCGCGCTGCTCGATCTGGCGTTGAAGGATCAAACGCCATCAGCCGTCCCGCTTTCTGGCGCATCCGAAGCCTCTCACGACCAGAATCGGGGAGAGACCCATGTCACACGTGACGAGAAATTCAGGGAAAGGATACCGACACAATCGACGATCGCGCCCGCGGGACCAAATAGATCTGTTCGGGAGCGGCCTAGCGAACGACGCCACCAGCGCGCCCGCATGGCCGGAGCTGCCGGCGGAAGCGCGGGCAGCGCTCACAAGCCTGATGACGCGGTTGATCCTCGACCATGCTGCGACGACAGCGACGCCGCGCGCGAAGGAGGCTGATCATGATCTCTGACAAGGTCAGGCCTCATCATTTGCAGCGCAAGGCGATTCTTTACGTGCGCCAATCCTCAGCCCATCAAGTATTGCACAATCGTGAGAGCAGCGCACTACAATACGCCATGCGGGACCGGCTGATGGCGCTCGGCTGGTCAGAGATCGAAGTGATCGATGATGATCTCGGTCGTTCTGCCGCCGGCGGGGTACAACGCGCTGGCTTTGAGCGGATGGTAGCGGAGGTTTGTCTCGGTAAGGTTGGTGCGGTTTGCGCCCGCGAGGTCTCGCGCTTCGCTCGCAACAGCCGGGATTGGCAGCAACTCATCGAGATGTGCCGCGTGGTCGACACCGTTCTGGTCGATCAGGAGACCATCTATGCGCCAAGGCTCGGCAACGACCGCTTGCTGCTCGGGCTCAAGGGGAGCCTCAACGAGTACGAGCTGGATTTGTTGCGCCAGCGCTCGCTTTCGGCGCGCTACGAGAAGGCGCGCCGGGGCGAGTTGGTTGTGGCGGCGCCTGTCGGCTTCGTGAAGGCCGGCGACCGTTATGAGAAAGATCCGGATCGGCGTGTCCAGGAAGCGATCAAGCTGGTGTTCGACAAGGTCGAGGAACTGGGCAGTGCCCGACAGGCGCTCTGCTGGCTCCACGAGTACAACCTCGATCTCCCGGTGAAGCAGTCCAACGGCGACACGGCCTGGCGGCGACCGAGTTACTCCACTGTCCA